>JABBAY010000223.1 GCA_018607725.1 K189A clade bacterium | reverse complement strand
TCGAAAGTAGATGGCTTAAGCTCGATCGCCGAACTTGATCGCTTAAATTGATCGCTTAAATTGATCGCTTAAATTGATCGCTTAAATTGATCGCCCGACCTAACCGCTCAGCTTGGTTCAATACGTCTGAGATGACGGCCAACCGCCAGCGTCGCGCCGAGGATACCAAGACCACCACCGCTCGCTAACAGCAACAGACTCTCGTTAAACCCAAGGCCTGAAACCACAAAGTCACCTTGATAGGACGCCAACAACATCTCCACCGGCGTCGCCAGAAATATCAGACTCAAGCCCACTAACACCCAGGCACTTAGCGCACCGCCCAGGCCATACCAGAAGCCCAGATATAGAAACGGCCGACGCACGAAGCTGTCGGTACCACCCACCAGCTTCACAACCTCTATTTCAGCTCGCCGATTCTCAATCGCCAACCGAATCGTATTGCCGATGACCAGCAATACCCCGAGGGACAAAAATCCACCGAGGGCAATGACAAAGCGCTCTGCCAGCGACAAAATAGCGAACAGGCGCTCGAGCCAGACCAGATCAAATGACACAGACTCCACCTCAGGTTTCGACTCTAGTTTGGCGATCAGTAGCTGCAGCTGAGCCGCCTGCCGCGACGTCGGCTCAATCACGATGACTGCCGGCAGGGGATTGCGATCAAGCGTTTGGAGTACGTCACCGAACCCCGAACGCTCGGTGAATTCAGCTAATGCAGCAGCGGGACTGATGTATTCGAGGCTACTGACATCACCCGCCTGCGAGCCGAGCTGCTGGGCAAAGGCCTGGCCCTCTGCCACAGAAACCGTCGACTGCAGATAAACGCTGATACGCGGTTTGCCATTCCAGTCGCCACTCAAATTACTGGCATTGCTTAAAATCAGATACAGAATGGTCGGCAGCGCGAGGGCAATACCGATCACCAGCCAAGTCATGGCGCTTGCTAACCAAACCTGAAGCAGACCACGCAGACTTTCCCGAGCGACCCAGTGATGGTTTGCCAGATAAGCGAACCAGCGATCGCGCAGGCTGCGCGCCGAGACACTGGCTCCTGAGGTGGATCGAGAATTATTGTCCGTCATCAGACCCTACCGTCAAGATTGCCGGCCGATCTTCCACCAGACGACCCTCGTGTAAGAGTAATTGCCGCCGATTCATCTGCGAAATCAGGCCTAAATCATGAGAGGCGATTAGCACTGTGACGCCCACCTGATTGAACTGAACAAAAAGATTCATAATTTCCTCAGATAAGCCGGGATCAAGATTACCCGTAGGCTCATCAGCCAGCAATAGTGACGGTTTGTTTACAACCGCTCGGGCTATACCGACCCGCTGCTGTTCACCACCGGACAGCGCGATGGGAAATTGCTTTTCCTTGTTACTCAAACTGACCTTGGCTAAGGCTGCGCGCACTCGGCGCCCCACTTCCCGAGGCTGATAGCCCGCGATCGTCAGCGGTAATGCAACGTTGTCATAGACCGTACGATCAAACAGCAATTGATGATTCTGGAAAACCACGCCAATGTCCCGTCGGATCGCGGGAATCTGCCGCCGACTGACACGATTTAAGTTCGTACCCTGGACGAATACTTGACCCTGGCTGGCGCGCTCCATGACGATGATCAGCTTCAACAAGGTACTCTTACCCGCACCCGAGTGACCGGTGAGAAACGCCATGTCGCCGTCAGGTATTTCAAAGTTAACCCGGCTTAACGCTTCTCGGCCTTCCGCGTAGCGCTTGCTCACCTGATCAAATCTAATCATTGAAGGATCCACATGGCGTTATTCACCGTCATCATCTTTAGCAAAAATGGCACGGACAAAGCTCTCGGCCTCGAAGGGCCGCAAATCATCCGCTTGCTCGCCAACACCGATAAATCGTATGGGAATTGCCAATTGTTTGGCGATGGCAAAGACCACACCGCCCTTCGCTGTACCATCCAGCTTGGTGATTGCAATGCCGGAAACCTTAACAACACTCAGAAACTCCTCGGCCTGCGAAATCGCATTCTGCCCGGTCGTCGCATCCAGCACTAGCATCACCTCGTGCGGTGCATTTTCATCCAGACGGTTCATCACCCGACGAATCTTCGCTAACTCGTCCATCAGGTTCTTCTTACTTTGGAGACGCCCAGCGGTATCCGCGATGAGCACGTCAACGCCCCTGGATTTAGCCGCCTCCAGGGCATCATAAATCACAGACGCACTGTCAGCACCGGTTGCCTGGGCAATCACTGGCACGTTGTTTCGCTCACCCCAGACCTTAAGTTGCTCAACGGCAGCGGCGCGATAAGTATCTCCGGCAGCTAACAGTACCGACTTTCCCTGTTCCTGGAAGCGTTTCGCCAACTTGCCAATCGTGGTGGTCTTACCTGCACCATTAACGCCAACCATCAGGATAACGAACGGCCCATCTTGCTCCGGGATCATCAAGGGTTGCTCCACTGGCAATAACAAGCTGGTCATCTCAACCTGCAAGGTATTAAACAGCGCTTGAGCATTATCCAGCTCATTCCGGCTGATCTTGCCGGTCAAGCTGACGACAATTTCGTTGGTCGCCGCAACACCCACATCAGAGGTCAGCAGAATCGTTTCAATTTCTTCAAGTACGTTACTATCAATGGCTTTCTCGCCGAGCAAAACCCGCCCCATACCCGTCGCCAGCTTGGAGCGGGTCCTCGACAATCCGGTCTTGATGCGGCTAAAGAATCCTGACTTGCCTTCCGCATTGGCTTCTGCAACATTGTTATTCATCGTATCCCTAAAACCCAATCTTGTGTGACTTTATAGGCCTATTCAACGACCCTCTGCGACCGAACAGCACGACCACCAATGGGTCTTAACCATCAGTGCCAGTGCTGATTGTCCTATCTATTGCAGTACAATGCGAATCCCCTGGGAGCATCTCGACAATGAGCAAACAAAACCTCGACCAAGCCGTGCGAATTATCGGGGGAAACTGGCGTAGTCGCAAAGTATCTTTTGCTGAACACGCTGAAATACGGCCGACCCCCGCTCGGGTTCGCGAGACACTGTTTAACTGGTTGCAGTACCATGTGGCCGGTGCCCGCTGTCTGGAACTCTATGCTGGCAGCGGTATTTTGAGCCTCGAGGCCCTGTCCCGTGGCGCCCAACACGTCACTTTAGTGGAGAAGTCAGAACCCGTTTGTCGCCATCTACGGGTGACTTATGCCGCTTTCACCACCGATCTATCAACCTATGAATGTCACAACACAACCGCTCGAGAATTTCTTGAGCAGTCCGCTGCGGATTCACCCTATGATCTGATTTTCCTCGATCCGCCCTTTGGCTTGGGAGCACTGCAAGACCTGCTGCCCCGCTTGGTCGCCAAACAGTTGGTTGCCGATCAAGCCTTAGTTTATATCGAGAGTGAGTTCGCCGTGACTCAGAGCATCATTCCTCCAGACTGGGAAATCCATCGGCAGAAGCGCGCCGGCAGCGTTCACTATTGCTTATGTCGTCAACGGCCCATTGATGAGATCGTCAACCCGGCTTCCCTTGGTTAGTGAATTCGGCGAGCGGCAGAATGCTGCAAGAAAGGTGGCAGATCCAATCTGGTCATGTATTATTAGGCCCTCTTCAATAGGGCCGGCGACTAGCAATGACCACTGTTCTTTACCCTGGTACGTTTAATCCGATTCACAACGGCCATGCTGACCTTGTCGAGCGTGCCGCCGAAATTTTTGACAACGTGATACTGGGTATCGCAACCAGTCCCCACAAAAGCCCCAGCATACTCGAAGTCAGGGTCAACCTGGCGCGCGAGGCACTGGCCCACGTGAGTAACGTCGAAGTCATCGGTTTCAACACCTTGACCGTCGATTTTGCGAAAGAGGTCGGCGCGGAAGTCATACTCAAGGGCATTCGAACGGTGACCGACTTTGAATATGAATTTCAAATGCTGAGTATGAATCGAATCCTGCAGCCGGGTCTCGAAACTGTCTTTCTGGCGCCTTCAGAAGAGTTTTCATACATCTCCTCAACCCTGGTTCGTCAAATTGCGAGCTATGGCGGCGACATCAGTCGTTTCGTCCACCCTTCTGTGGCAAAAGCACTGTCTAATGGCGAAGTCGGCTAATTCACCACCCACAGGCTACTAGGTTGGATGGCCTGGCATGACGGTACACCGCCCTAACGCTGACACCGCGGACAAAATACGGTGGTTCTCTGACCCAACCGCACCTCTTTGAGGATCCCTGCGCAGCCCAAACAGGCCTCACCACCACGCCCATAGACATGTAATGACTGCTTAAAGTAGCCCGGCGAGCCATCCTCTTGAACGAAATCCCGTAATGTCGTACCACCGGCCTCTATGGCGCTGGCAAGAACCTCCTTAACGCGATCTACCAACCGCTCATAACGTGCCAGACTCACTTTACCCGCTGGCTTCTCCGGCCGAATGCCTGCCAGGTAGAGACTCTCGTTGGCGTAGATATTCCCCACGCCCACGACAATGTGACTGTTCATCAGAAGGTTTTTGACGGCGACTGACTTACCGCGGGAGGCGTCAAACAGATAGGCGGCAGAGAAAGCGGAGGTCAATGGCTCTGGCCCGAGACTTCGCAGAAGTGAGTGGTCACTCTCTCCAGGAAGCCAAAATATCGAGCCAAACCGCCGCGGATCATGAAATCGAAGGATCTGGTCATTCGCCAGGACGAAGTCAACATGGTCATGGGTCTTCAGTGGCGCTGCTGGCGATTGGATTCGCAGACTACCTGACATGCCCAGATGGATCATGACGCGTCCGGCAGCGGTCACCAGAAACAGATATTTGCCTCGACGCTCCACCGCATCAATCAGCTGGCCCGTCACCGCCTGTCCGAGGTCAGCGGAAATCGGCCAGCGTAGCTGGTCCTGACGCACCAGCACCAAGCGAACCTTCTGGCCAAGCAAATGGGGCTCGATGCCCTTACGGGTCGTTTCTACTTCAGGCAATTCGGGCATAACAAATCTCACATAAATCAGCAGTTCTTCAATTGCGTAGCATACCGTCCCTGGGATACGGTGCGCATCTATAGATGAACTAATAAGGCACTGTTATGGCCAGGGCATTTCTCGGCATCGATACGGGAGGCACGTTTACTGACTTCGTTCTGCGCGAGGCAGCCACCATCCGTGTCCATAAGGTGCTATCCACACCAGGCGCGCCGCAGGATGCCATTTTGACTGGCATTAAAGAGATGGGCCTGCAATCACGGGTTGCCGCCGGCCAGGTCATGATTATCCATGGCACCACTGTGGCCACGAATGCGGCTCTGGAAGGCAAGGGCGTCAGAACCGCCTACATTACCAACGCCGGCCTGAAGGACGTGCTGCTGATCGGTCGCCAGACACGCCAACAACTCTATCAATTGACACCCGCCAAGCCAAAAATACCCTTTGATGAGCAGCTGCTGCTAGAGGTCAATACACGGCTAGATGCCCAAGGCGTGCTCATCGAGCCCCTAACCGCCGCTGATCTGGATGAACTGGAACAGCAGATCGCCATCCTGCAGCCAGAGTCGATTGCGATCAATTTACTGTTCTCTTTTCTTGACCCCGAGCAGGAACTGCAGATCGAGGCGCGATTCCGCGATGCCTACTTCGTCTCACGCTCATCTCTGATCTTGCCAGAACAACGTGAATACGAGCGCGGCATAACGACCTGGCTGAATGCCTGGATCGGGCCACTGATAAAGTCGTATCTGATTTCACTCGGCACCGCGCTGGCGCCCTCCAACCTGGCTATCATGCAATCATCAGGGCTCACCATCAGCGCGAAGGTCGCCGCTGACAGAGCCGTCAATTTGCTGTTGTCCGGCCCGGCGGGTGGTCTTGCTGCAGCATTGGCCATCGGTCACCAGACACACCAGCCACGCCTGATGACATTTGATATGGGCGGTACCTCAACGGATGTCGCTCTATTAGAAGGCGAGATTCGTCTGACCAACCAAGGCAAGATCGCGAGCTATCCCGTCGCAGTTCCCATGGCCGACATTCACACCATTGGCGCCGGTGGCGGCTCCATCGCCTTTGTTGATGCCGGTGGCTTGCTACAGGTCGGTCCGGCTTCTGCCGGGGCCCATCCTGGGCCTGCCTGTTATGGCCGCGGTGGTACCGCGCCCACCGTGACTGACGCCAACCTGGTCCTGGGCCGCTTGCGCAGCGATGCATTCCTGGGCGGGCGCATGCAACTCGACAGGTCCGCTGCCGCGAACGCCTTACAACCCTTGGCAAACCAGCTCCAGATTAGTGTGACCGAACTTGCCTTCGGCATTATCCGAATCGCCAACGAAAGCATGATCCAGGCATTGCGAGTCATTTCCATACAACGGGGTCATGATCCTCGCGACTTCAGGCTGATGAGTTTCGGTGGCGCAGGCGGCCTGCATATTTGCGACCTGGCTGACGCACTGGACGTGACAGATGCTATTGTGCCGTTGAACAGCGGCGTGCTCTCTGCCCTCGGCATGCTGGCCGCACAACCGGGTCGAGAACTCGTGAAAACCCACCAAGGCATACTCCAGCAGCTGCATGATGAGGCTCTGACGGCCGAATTGAATGCTTTGTTGACGATCGCTCAGCAAGAACTGAAGGACGAAGGCATCATCACTACGCAGCACCAGTACCACCTGGACCTGCGTTACCTCGGCCAGACATTCTCCATAGCAATCGCCTACCACGATATCACGACCGCAATCGCTGACTTTCACGCCATGCATTTGCGACTCTACGGCCACGCCCTCGACAAGGCTGTGGAATTGGTGAATCTCAGGGTTCATGTAGAGGCAGTGCGGCCGCCATTTACCTTGCCAACGTCAACGGTGACAGCTGTCAATGGGACGCAACAGCACAGAGAAGCCGTATATGGTGCCATCGTGGGGGAAGATAACCCGGTACCGATCTATCGGCGCGAAATGTTGGCCGATGCCTGCTTACTCATCGGACCCGCATTGATCACAGAGGATCACACCACGGTTTTTTTGAAATCAGGGTGGCTTGCAGCCAAGGACGAACTGGGGAACTTGAAGTTGACACGGTCGGTGAGCGTCACAGGTGACAGCCACACCTGACCGTATCAGAAGCAGCTTTACTTGATCTTGGCTTCCTTATACATCACATGCTGACGGACTACAGGATCAAACTTCTTGATCTCCATCTTGTCTGGCATGGTTTTCTTGTTCTTGCTGGTTGTGTAGTAGTGCCCGGTTCCTGCTGAGGAAACCAACTTAATCTTGTCTCTCATTTGCTCACCTCGTTAGACCTGTTGACCTTCGGCTCGCATGGTCGCGATGACCTCATCGATGCCTTTTTTGTCGATAATCCGCATGCCTTTAGCCGAAACGCGCAACTTGATAAACCGGTTTTCGCTTTCAACCCAAAACTTATGGTCATGAATATTCGGAGAAAAACGTCGCTTGGTGCGGTTATTCGCATGAGAAACATTGTTACCGCTTACCGGTCTTTTACCGGTTACTTGACATACCTGGGACATGTCATCCGTCCTTAATTCGTTACTACTAGTCTGATTGTCAAAACAACCGGGACCAGTATCTGAAAATGACTAATTGAGCATCGACCGCAAACTAAATGCCGGCTGCCAGTGAGAGCCGTGCTTTATACCAGATGGCGAATGGCAGTTCAAACAGATTCGTGTAATCCCGCTGATGTTTCTACGCAAGAGCCTGGCGCAACACTAGAGCAAACCGCGCTTGGCGAAGGACATCACCTGCTCGTCACCGACAATGAGATGATCGAGCACCCTGACATCCACCAACAACAGCGCACTTTTCAGCCGATCGGTGATACGTTGGTCAGCTTGACTGGGCTCTGCCACCCCGGACGGGTGATTGTGCGCGAAGATCACCGCTGCGGCGTTATGAAACAGGACACGCTTGACCACCTCCCTGGGGTGAACGCTGGCGCCGTCAATCGTCCCGAAGAACAGCTCTTCGTAACGAATCAGCCGATGCTGATTGTCCAAATACAAACAGGCGAACACTTCCCGTGAGTAACCCCGCAACTTACTTTTCAGAAATCGACCAGTGGTCACTGGATCAGTCATGGGGTCACCACGATCAAAGCCCGCCTGCAGGTAGCGTTCCATGAGTTCCAGCGCAGCCCGAAGCTGGGCGCTTTTAGCCGCTCCCATACCTCTTGCTTCGAGGAGTTGAGCCTGATCTGCCTCCAATAAGCCTCGAACGCCACGGAACTGCCGCAGCAACTCCCCAGCGAGCTGCATCACTGACTTATTCCGCGTGCCCGTGCCCAGGAAAATAGCCAGTAGCTCTGTATCCGATAACGTTGCCGCGCCGCGGGCCAGCAGTTTTTCCCGCGGTCGCTCTGTTACTGGCCAATCCTGATCTTTCATCGATTTCGCCTCGCGTTTGGATTTCATTACAAACACCGAAAGTGAATGTTCACTTACCCTCACTTTCAGCAGGAAAAATGCTATCTTTAGTCCTGCCGAAATTAGCCGGTGAATTTGACAGGTGCCACCGCTCCCTGCGTAACATCCTGTAGGCTGTTAGGGACTCTGCAAGTAGCCGATTACCTGGATTATCTCAATTCAACATTTGAAGCCACTATGAAAAATCTGCAAAACAAACACATCTTGCTCGGCGTAACAGGCGGTATTGCCGCTTATAAAGGCGCTGAGTTGATTCGCCGCCTGCAGGATGAAGGCGCCGAGGTAAGAGTCGTGATGACCCGCGCGGCCACAGAATTTATCACGCCCCTGACGATGCAGGCACTTTCCGGCTTCCCGGTCTCTTTAGATTTATTAGATACCGAAACCGAGTCCGTGATGGGTCATATTGAGCTTGCACGATGGGCCGACCTGGTGCTGGTCGCGCCCGCCAGCGCCAATTTTCTCGCTGGACTGCGACAGGGACGGGGAGATGACTTGCTGACAACCCTGTGTCTTGCCGCCACGTGCCCCATTGCTGTTGCGCCCGCCATGAATCAGGCCATGTGGGGTAACGTCGCAACGCAGGAAAACTGTGCGGGTTTGCGTCGCAATGGCGTGATCTTTTTTGGCCCCGATGAGGGGCTGCAGGCCTGCGGTGAAACGGGTCAAGGTCGATTATTAGATGTCGCCCATATCGTCACCCACACCTGCGCGCTTTTTCCCTCCGAGCTCCTGACGGGCAAAACCGTCATGATCACCGCCGGACCGACGCGAGAAGCCATCGACCCAGTGCGCTACATCAGCAATCACAGCTCGGGCAAGCAAGGTTATGCACTGGCTGAAGCCGCCGTCGAGGCTGGTGCGCGAGTCCTGCTCATCTCGGGCCCGGTCACGCTACCCGTACCTGACCGAGTGACCGTCATCAATGTCGTCAGCGCGGATGAGATGTATGCGGCCGTCATGGATAACGTCGCTGAGTGTGACATTTTTATCGGCGTTGCTGCGGTTGCCGACTTCAAACCGGTGGCGGCAGCAGAGCAAAAAATCAAAAAACAGCACGACGCCGAGCCACTAACCGAGCCACTCACAATGACGCTGACATTAGTCGAAAATCCCGACATCATCGCCAGTGTTGCGGCCTTGCCAACACCACCATTTTTGGTCGGATTCGCCGCCGAAACTGAAAATCTGCTGGCCTACGCCAGCGACAAGTTGAACCGCAAAGGTCTCGACCTGATCGTCGCCAACGACGTCGCGGATAGCCGCATTGGCTTTAACAGCGACAACAATGGCACCACCATTATTTCGAAGGATAAAGTCATTCCTCTCGCTGTTGCCTCAAAACGTCAGGTTTCAGTTCAAATCATTCAGGTCATTGCTGACCTGATCAACACCAGGGAGCTTTCGAAATGAACGCATTGCAGGTCAAAATACTCAACCCACTGGTGGGCGACGCCATTCCACTGCCGGCTTATACCACACCCGGTTCTGCGGGCATGGACTTGCGCGCTTGCCTGACTGATACCGTAGAACTGGCTGCCGGCGCTTGCGAACTTATCCCCACTGGTCTGGCTATTTACATCGAAGATCCGAAATATGCCGCTATCATATTGCCGCGCTCAGGGCTGGGGCATAAGCATGGTATAGTCCTCGGCAACTTGGTGGGCCTGATTGATTCGGATTACCAGGGAGAGCTCATGATCTCCTGTTGGAATCGCAGCGAATCGACCTTTTTGATTGCGCCAGGAGACCGAATTGCACAATTAGTCCTGATTCCGGTCATTCAGGCTGCATTAGTCCTGGTAGAAGAATTCAGCCATTCACAACGTGGTACGGACGGCTTTGGCTCTACTGGTCAACAGTGAGGGTACACAGGTGAAAAGCAACCATAGAGACCTGCTGTTGGCTGTTGGCAAACTCCCGACCATGGCCTTTAGTCTTGCTCTGATAATCGCAACCAGCCTCAGCCTAATGCTTGTTCAGCCCCAGGTTAATCAGACCTACCGTGAAAAAATCATCAGTGATGCCGCAGACTACTTGCAACTGAATGCCAACTATCAGCAACAACATTTAACCCATCTGATCCAAGACCTGGCGTCGAAGCGCGGTCTCGTCCAATTGCTGGACCAAGGTGAATCAGCGCTGATCACCCTGGAGGAGGCCAGGATCAAAGACGCAATCCCCCACGCAATCTGGACCCGGCTGTTCCGCGCAGGTGAGGCACGAGTCGACCCGGACAACACACCACTCTTTACCTTCGCGTCATTGGATCTGGTGAAGCAGGTCGAAACCGGACATATGGCCAATCCTGAAGCCATCAATCTTAACGGCAGATGGCTCCTGGGTATTGCAGCACCCATCACCGAACCATCAATGACACTGCCGCAGGGCATTTTGTTTGTCTATCTTGATATCGCAGCCCTTCATGAGGGAATCGATAGCCGCACTATCCATAGCCGCAGTGTCGGTGCGGCGAGACTGATGCAATCAGTGAATAACGCGCCACCGACGGAAATCGCCGTTGTCGGCAACCTTACCGACCGAGTGCCCATCTCCAGGACCTTGGAAAATGCCAACTGGACTCTGGAGTTTTATCCTAATACGACCCTGACCGAGGCATCTGCAGCTAACCTGTCGACCTACCTGTTACCCTTCATCGTGGCCCTGTTGATTGCCCTAGCAGGCACCTTGATTGGCATTCACCGGTTTTTGAGATTACTGGTCAGTGATGTAGACCTGTTGGCCAATCAGATCGATAGTCTGGCCGCTGGCAAATTTCAACCCACCAAGATCTACAATCTATCAGCTGTTGTAGCCCTCGACAGCCGCCTTGCGGCCATCAAACGTAAGCCGACTATCGAGCACTCAACCCCGCATACGCCTGCGCCGTCAACGGCTTCAAACACGCCGATTATCCATAGCCCGGTCGAACCGTTGCCGGCTGTGCGCGCGGTTAGCGTTGAACAAGATATCGAGTTACCGGCGATCAAGGATACCGAGAATCTGCTCGAGGAGCCTACTGCCGAGGCGTTACGGGCTATTTTTCGCGCCTATGATATACGCGGCATTATCGATGACACGCTGACACCGGCTGTTATCTTTGATATCGGCCGCACCATCGGCTCCGAGGCCATCGACATCGGTGAACACACTTTGTTGGTTGGTGCCGATGGCCGGCTCTCAAGCCCTGATGTGATGGCGCGGCTGATAGATGGCATTTTAGCCACCGGTGTCGACGTTATCAGTATTGGCACCGTGCCAACGCCCGTGCTCTATTACGGGACTCATAACACGGAGATTCAGAGTGGTGTTATGGTCACTGCCAGTCACAATCCAGCAGAGTACAACGGCTTCAAAATTGTCTTCAACGATAGGTCACTTACCGAAGAAGACCTTTTAAGACTCTACCGACGTTTCGAACGAAAGGATTTTCATCAAGGCAAAGGCAGTCTCCAGCAAAGGAATCTCGCCGACGATTATCTGAATGCCATTAGCGACGATATTGTTGTCGCGAAGCCAATGCGAATCGTGGTCGACTGCGGTAATGGTGTCGCTGGCGAGATAGCGCCGGAAATTTATGCCAACCTCGGCTGCGAAGTCATTCCCTTGTATTGCGACATTGATGGTAGTTTTCCTAACCATCATCCCGATCCGAGTATTGCCGAGAACCTCCAGGATCTAATCTTGCTAGTCAAAACGCAAAATGCTGACCTAGGCATTGCCCTTGATGGAGATGGCGATCGCATGGTTGCCGTCACCAGTGACGGCAACATTGTGCCGCCGGATGAACTGCTCATGTTGTTTGCCAAAGATGTGGTGTCCCGCAACCCTGGCTCAGATGTCGTCTATGACGTAAAGTGCACCAAGAACCTCAACGGTGTCATCAGCGGGTTTGGCGGCAGGCCTATCGTCTGCCGCAGTGGGCACTCCTACCTAAAAGAGAAAATGGCTGAAACGGCCGCTGTACTGGGCGGCGAGTTTTCCGGTCATATCTGCTTCGGTGAACGCTGGTACGGGTTTGATGATGGCATTTATGCGGGGGCGCGCCTGCTAGAAATTGTTGGGGCTCAGAGCACCAGCTTTGCCGAGCTAATGGCAGAATTTCCGAAGAGCATTTCCACGCCGGAGCTGAAGATTGTCGTTAGTGAGCTCGATAAATTTTCAATCATCAAGAACATTCTCAGTAATGGTAATTTCGACGATGGAACAATAACAACAATTGACGGAATCAGAGTTGACTACATCGATGGCTGGGGCCTTGTAAGAGCGTCTAATACCGGACCATACCTAACATTGAGATTTGAAGCAGATAGCACGGAGAGTCTCGATCGTATTCGATCGTTATTCAGGGAGCAGTTACAGAACGTCGATCCAAGCCTAAACTTTTAGTGGCCCCATCGATTTATCGTTAGCAATAATCTAAAGGAACATCAACGCAATGACATTGTCTCGCGACGCAGCCATGAATGTCGCCAAGGTATTAACCGAGGCGTTACCCTATATACAACGCTTTACCGGTAAAACGGTCGTAATCAAATATGGTGGAAACGCCATGATTGACGATGAGTTACAACGCAAGTTTGCGCAAGATATCGTCTTGATGAAGTTGGTGGGCATCAATCCAATCGTCGTACATGGTGGCGGCCCGCAAATAGGCCAGGTACTCAAAGCGCTCAACATTGAGTCGAGTTTTATTGACGGCATGCGCGTCACAGACAGTAAGACGATGGATGTGGTTCAGATGGTGCTCGGTGGCACCGTCAACCAGGGAATCGTCAGCTTGATTAATCAAAGTGGTGGCAAGGCGATAGGCTTGACTGGCAAAGATGCAACGTTAATCAGAGCAAAAAAAATGTTTATCGAACGAGCCTCAGCAGACCTCACGGCACCTGAAATTATTGATATTGGTCAGGTGGGCGAAGTCGTGTCGATTGACCGCACGATATTAGACCTGCTTGTCGCCAGCGACATCATTCCCGTTATCGCCCCCATCGGTGTGGGTACCGACAATGAGACCTACAATATCAATGCAGACCTTGTTGCCGGCAAGATTGCCGAAGCGCTTAACGCTGAAAAACTGGTGCTGCTAACCAACGTCGCCGGCTTGGAAGATAAGCAGGGACAGCTGCTGTCTGGATTAACCGCCGAGAGAGTTGAGGAACTCATCAAGGATGGCACCATCAGCGGCGGAATGCTGCCGAAGATAGAATGCGCCCTCAACGCAGTCAAAAATGGCGTTCGCAGCTCCCACATTATCGATGGTAGAGTCGCCCATGCGGTACTGCTTGAGGTCCTGACGGACGAAGGGGTTGGCACACTGATCTCTCGCAACACGGCAAGCCCGGGTCGGTAAGCGACCCATGCGCCTGCGCTTGGATTTGATAGCTCAATAGAACAATAGCTCAATAGAACAATAGATCCATCGAACAATCGATTAACGACTGGTAGCTTAAGATGTCAGATGTAACCAAAGTCTCAAGAAAAGATCAGATATTACAGGCCCTTGCCACGATGCTTGAGGAGACACCGGGAGGGCGCATCACGACCTCGGGTCTGGCCAAGCAGGTGGGCGTCTCTGAAGCTGCGCTCTATCGTCACTTCCCGAGTAAGGCCAAGATGTTCGATGGTCTTATTGAATTTATCGAAGACACGATATTTTCGCGAATTTCTCTTATCCTGGCTGAGGAACCCTCCGCGAAGCTTCAGTGTGGGCAAAGCATTTATCTATTGCTGACATTTACTGAACGCAACCCAGGCATTACTCGCATCCTCACTGGTGACCCCCTGGCAGGCGAGACCGATCGTCTGAGATCCAGAGTCGCGCAATTTTTTGAGCGTTTTGAGACCCAACTCAAACAGGTACTGCGTGAGGCCGAGATGCGTGAAGGCCAACGGCCACTAATGGCAACACAAGCTGCCGCGAATCTGATGATGGCCACAGCGGAAGGCCGAATCAGCCAGTTTGTTCGTAGTGATTTCAGCCGACGGCCCACGGATGGCTGGGAAGTTCAGTGGCAAGCAATCAGTGGCGCTATATTTCCATAAACCCACTGGCCATGGGCTCGCACAAGAAGTTCGATAGCGCCTAGCTTCTGGGCGCATTGTCCAGCAACTCACGAACCCGCTGCACATCAGTGGCGTAAGTCTCACTCAGCTGCACCAGTTCCACGCCCTTGTCGACGATCTCGCGCTCCAGCTGCTGAATTCGCAGCACCACGTTATGCAGATATTCGATTCGTTCTGGGGCGACTTTGCCGCCCCTGCGTTCATGATCCGCCAGCTCCCTCTCTATGTTTTGCTTGCGGAGTTGCAACCCTTGCAAGTTGGTCTCGCTCGCGGCAATAAACGCCCGGACGCTAACCAACTTAGTATCGCGCGCACGCAAGACATCTTCAGGTGTGGCATAAATTCGCAGTAAATTCTGATCTGCTTGCTGGCGCTCTAAGTCATGGCGATCTTTGATGGCGTTTGCCGCCCGAGCTTGATCCCGCTGACGAATCTCTTGTTCGTTAAGGGCTCGCCCAACAACCTCCAGGACTCTGCCATCCAGGCTTAAAATCGTATACCCATCTTTTACATAGCGAGCAGGAACGTGACTGTCCAAGACCGTCACGCCATCTTCATTGTTGTATCTATACAGCTCTGCCGCCGCCGGCATCGCCGCAAGTGCACCCAGCAGTATATTGATCCTGACAAAAGCCAAGCCAGAAAATTCAGGTGACGCAATACCGAACCAGAGCCCGCGCCTTGGAGAAATTGTTGTTAACATCCGTGTCATAACTCGCGTTGAAGTTATCGTCCTGCCGAACTAAACCTAATAAGCAACACCGTATCGGTCTTGATACGCGCGCATATCGCCGAGTTGCCGTACAAATTCTGGCTTGCCTTCCAGAAACGACGCTATATCGCTGAACTTTACGACGCTGATGACAGAAACGCCATAGTCACGCTCAACCTCCTGAATCGCGGACAACTCGCCTTGGCCTTTCTCCTGACGATCAATGGCAACCAGAACCCCCACTGCTCGCGCGTCAGACTCGGCAATCACACTCATCACCTCGCGTATCGCGGTGCCTGCCGTAATAACATCATCAATAATCACGACTTTACCTGCAAGGGGCGAGCCCACTAAAAGCCCACCCTCACCATGCGCCTTCGCTTCTTTTCGATTAAATACAAACGGGTAATCACGCTGATAATTGCGCTGTAGGGCGATGGCCGTGGCGCTGACCAACGGGATACCCTTGTAAGCCGGACCAAACAACAGATCAACGTCTAGTCCCGAGTCCACCAGCGCCGCCGCGTAGTAATCAGCGAGCTCGCTCAAGGCTGCCCCCGTATTAAAAAGCCCAGCATTAAAGAAATATGGGCTTACGCGGCCTGATTTCAGGGTGAACTCACCAAAACGCAGAACACCACGCTCAATGGCGAATTCGAGAAATCTCGTCTGATAATCTTCCATCAAGCAACCTCAAGTGCGGTTTTTTGCAGTGTGATCAGCTCATTGATGCCCTTGTCTCCCAATATTAACATTTCGTCCAGCTCGCCGCGAGAGAAGGGGATACCTTCAGCAGTTCCCTGAACCTCAATAAACCGGCCATCCTCACCCATCACTAAATTCATGTCTGTCTCCGCTCGGGAGTCTTCGGTGTATTCAAGATCCAGCACTGGCCGCCCATCAACAATCCCAACAGAGACGGCGCCGACAAATTGCTGAAATGGGTTATGTGCCAGTTTCATTTGCCGAATTGCATCGTACAGCGCGACACAGGCACCGGTTATTGACGCCGTGCGCGTGCCACCATCAGCCTGAATCACGTCGCAATCGATGCGAATGGTGTATTCGCCAAGACGTTTCATATCCACACACGTGCGCAAAGATCGACCAATGAGACGCTGAATTTCGACAGTTCGACCGCCCTGTTTGCCTCTAGCCGCTTCTCGATCCATACGGGTATTCGTCGACCGGGGCAGCATGCCATATTCAGATGTAATCCAGCCCTGACCCGAGCCGCGCAAGAATGACGGCACGCCTTTGGCGACGGATGCGGTACAGATCACTCGAGTATCACCAAAGGCAATCAAGACCGAGCCCTCCGCATGTTTATTGATGCCGCGCTCAATGGTCACGGGGCGCAAGGCATCCAGCGCACGGCCAGCAGGCCGTTGTACAGAGTCAGTCGTCATGGGTATTTCCTATAAACAATCATCTATGCATGAAACTCCATTATACTGGTCAGCCACTAATAAGCACTTGCAGGCATTATTCATTATGACTCAAAGCATGACCGCCTTTGCTCGACGTGAGGCCAACAGTATTGTCTGGGAAATTCGATCGGTGAATCACCGATATTTGGACCACAGCTTCAAGGTTCCTGATAATTTGCGCGCCCTCGAGGGCGACCTGCGCAATCTGCTCAAACAAAGTCTGTTTCGCGGCAAGGTCGACTGCCTGCTCAAGATCAATACGGAAGGCACCGAATCGGGCGACCTTGCTATTAATGAAGCGCAAGTCCACAAGCTCCGCAGTGCGCTTGACGAAATCAGCCGTATCATGGGAGCCAACTCAGCGCTGAATTCACTCGATATTCTCAAGTTTCCGGGCATCGTGGCAACCGCCACAGTCGACGACGAAAATCTGGTTGCACAAGTCAAGCGCCTGTTTGGCCTGGCGCTCGCCGACCTGACCGCCATGCGGGCACGGGAAGGGAGCGAATTACAGCACATCATTGAAGACAAGCTCACCGAACTCCAACAATTAACCGATATCGTCCGCGCTGACGCGCCGGTGATTAACGCGCGGCAACGGGCACGCATCGAGGAAAGACTCACGGAGTTACAGCTCGAAGTCGACGGCAATCGTCTGGAACAAGAATTGGTCTATCTTGCCCAGAAATCCGATATCGCCGAGGAGCTGGATCGTCTAGACACCCATATCGAGGAAGTGAGATCCACGTTGCGTGAATCCGGCGCCATCGGCCGCCGGCTAGACTTTTTGATGCAGGAACTCAATCGAGAGGCGAACACCCTGTCATCCAAGGCAGTTGCCGCTAATACCTCCATTCAGGCTGTTGACCTCAAGGTGATCATCGAGCAGATGCGCGAACAAATTCAGAATATCGAATAAGCCCTGGCAGCCCCGCTGCCATCAATAAGCCACCCGACCAAATGATTTGCGGCTCAGGGTCAGAGTGTGGTCTTATTTAACTCTTGGCGCCCTTCATTGGGCTCCGATGATTCCCAGGAGCGGATATTGTCAGACCAAAAATTGTCGTTGCCGGCCATGATCGCCTATGGCTTTGGACAGATCTCTGAAGCCGTCAAGAACCAGGGCTTCAACACCTTCTTACTGTTTTACTATAATCAGGTACTGCATGTCTCTGCGACAGGCACCGGTATCGCGCTCGCGATTGCCCTGGTCTTCGATGCCTTTACGGACCCCATCGCCGGCAGCTTGTCTGATAAATTTCGCTCCCGCTGGGGTCGCCGGCATCCCTTTATCTTGTTTGCCGCCATCCCCCTGGCCATCACCTTCTTTCTGCTCTTCAACCCACCCCAAGGACTCAGTGAGCTCGGTAATGTCCTATGGTTGGTGACTTTCGCGGTACTGGTGCGCGCCGCGATGACTTTTTATCACATCCCGCACCTGGCCTTAGGCGCCGAGCTCGCCACTGACTATCACCAGCGATCAACGCTGTATTCCTTTAACACCTTATTTGGCGCCACCGGGGGCGCTATATTCCTGCCACTCTCCTATCTGTTGTTTTTCCCAACCACAGCAGAATTTAACCCAGCTCTCCTCAACAAGGCAGCTTACACGCCCTGGGCCTTGTTTTCTGGCGGCATCATGATCTTTGCCATCGTCGTCTGCTGCCTGGGTACGGCCCGGCAAATTCCACGCCTGCGCGCCTTAGCTGCGGCCCCTTCCGTCCACCGATTCAGCTTGCAGCAGCTCCTTACCGAAGTCCGTCAGGCCCTCGGCAATGCGTCTTTCCGCGCGATATTCTTTGGCATGATGCTCAGCACCTTTATTCTCGCCGTCGAAGGTGTGTTAAATCCGTTTATGGGATTTCACTTCTGGGGAATGACGACCGAGCAGCTGAAATTCATCCCCTTAGGCAGCTTGGTCGGGCTGATAGTCTCCATGGTCATTATCCCTGCAGCGACTCGCAAATTTGACAAAAAATACACCTTGATCGGCTCAGCGTTGCTCGTCATTCTCAATATCAACCTACCGATTATTTTGTCCCTCTCGGGTGTCAGCTGGTTCCCCCTGCCAGGTTCGAGTACGTTGTTGTATCTGCTTATCCTCAGCGCAGTGGTCACTTCAGCCCTGGGCGTCACCTTATATGCGACCTTGAACTCCATGTTTGCCGATATCACCGACGAACACGAACTCGAGGTCGGGGAGAGGCGAGAAGGGGTTATTTTTGCTGCCCGCGCTTTCGCCGTGAAAGCGACAGCCTCAATGGGATTGATACTCGGTGGCATCCTGTTAGATTTTATCGCCTTCCCAAGGGGCGCGATGATGGGCGAGGTGGATGCCGATATCATCTGGCAGCTTGGCTTTCTCGCCGGACCCGCGACTTCGGTGTTTACCTTTTTTGGTATGTTCTTTTATATGGGTTATCGCATCGACCAGGCTCGACATGAAGCCATCACCTTGGCACTGGTCAAAAGTAAACGAATCCCAGTCGGCCAATAATAGCGTCAACGACCACCCGCAACAGGTATTGGCGGCCTTGTGAGACTGCTGGCAAACAAATTACAGTGATTCGCCAAAAATTTGCATTACACTGAGCCCTTCAGATCAGAGGCAGTTCACCCGTGACGAGTAAGACATCCGCCAGAGGCCAGTTATTTATAGTCGCCGCGCCATCCGGCGCAGGCAAAACCAGCCTGGTTAAGGCGCTGATTGAATCGACGCCGAGTATCGAAGTCGCGGTTTCTCACACAACACGGCCCAAGCGACCCGATGAAGTCGATCACGTCGACTATCATTTCGTGAGTCCGGAAGCGTTTCGCGAGATGCAAAACCAAGACGCCTTTATTGAGTCTGCCCAGGTGTTCGGCAATCTTTATGGCACTAGTCGCCAAGCGGTCGAAAGCATCGCCACCCGGGGTCACAATATCATCCTCGAGATCGACTGGCAGGGTGCCCAACAAATAAGGCAGCGATTGCCAGATTCTACGCATATATTCATACTGCCACCGTCTCTTGAGGCCCTGCGCGCCAGGCTGCAGGGCCGAGGCCAAGATGATCCTCACATCATCCAGACCCGTATGAATGAAGCAATCAATGAAATCTCTCACTATCAAGAATTTGAGTATTTGATCATCAACGATGATTTCAGTATTGCTTTGCAAGACCTAGGTCGCATTGTGGACGGCAAGGCTGCTGACCTACTGACTTGCGAGCAACAAAAGCGTTTCCAAGACTTGATTGCCGCACTTCTTGTCTGATGTGCGTCAGGAAATGGCGACAATTACTCATTGTGCAGCTATGATGGATTCGGTAGACTGCGCGGTCGTTGTAAACCGGCCCCAAGGCCTTTGTTGAATTCGGAGTAAACTGATGGCACGAGTGACCGTTGAAGATTGTCTGGAACATGTCGATAACCGCTTTGAACTGGTAATGGTATCCAGCAAGCGTGCTCGACAAATCGCTACCGGCGGCAAAGATCCCCTGGTACCCATTGAAAATGATAAACCCACGGTACTGGCACTCCGCGAAATTGCGGGTGGCTTTATCGATGCAAGCATACTCAAAGAGGGCACGCAGGACGAACCCAAGACATTGGATATAGCCGCTGCACACCATGAATTCGAAACCCCCGTCGATACAGATATCTAGACTAACACTGCCGGAGCCAAGACTCCGGCACCTGACTAGCCTCGTGACAGAAGCCTCTGCCCAGCTCGTTGTCTCTTTTTTCCCGTTATCTATGGCATCCCTCGGGGCTGCTAGCGCACCGTTGATATCACGCGTCCAGGCGATCCCAACGAACAGGGAGCCGCACCCTTGCTGACCATCGACTCCTTTGCCCTAGACCTTGAGACTTATCTCGGCGACCAGCAGATCCAGCAGGTTCGCAAAGCCTATCACTTCGCCGAAGCCGCCCATGAAGGCCAGGCCAGGCGTTCAGGTGAGGCATATATTACCCACCCACTGGCCGTTGCCGCCATTCTCGCCGATATGCATATGGATCATCAGTGCCTGATTGCCGCACTGCTGCATGATGTGATCGAAGACACTGGCATTCCAAAAGATATTATTAGCAAGGAATTTGATGAAGAAGTTGCCAACCTCGTAGACGGTGTCAGCAAACTCAAAAGTATGTTTCATTCACGGGCCGAAGCTCAAGCCGAAAACTTCCAGAAAATGACCCTGGCCATGGCCAAGGATATTCGTGTCATCATGGTGAAGCTCGCTGATCGCCTACATAATATGCGTACGATCGGAAGTCTCAATAGCGAGAAACAGCGCCGTATTGCCCGCGAAACACTGGAAATTTATGCGCCAATCGCTAACCGGCTGGGCATGAATAACACGCGCATTGAGTTTGAAGAGCTGGGTTTCAAAGCCCTTTACCCACTGCGTTCATCGATGATCGAGAAGGCGGTGCGCACGGCTCGCGGTAATCGCAAGGAATACGTCAGCAATATCCTTGAGTCCATCAAAGCCAGTCTGGCGCGAGATGGCATTGCCGCCGAAGTCATCGGCCGCGAGAAGCACCTGTATAGCATCTACGACAAGATGCGTAGCAAGCGCCGTTCATTTACCGAGATTATGGATGTCTACGCCTTTCGTATTGTCGTCGACTCTGTGGATACTTGTTATCGCGTCCTCGGCTCAGTCCACAACCTATATAAACCGGTGGCGGGACGATTCAAAGACTATATCGCGATCCCCAAAGCCAATGGTTATCAGTCACTGCACACAACATTGTTCGGTATGCATGGCCTGCCTATCGAAATCCAAATCAGAACCGTTGATATGGAGATGGTGGCCAACAACGGGATCGCCGGACACTGGCTCTATAAGGCCAATGACGACAATAACTCTGGTAGCCACAAACGCGCCAGGGAATGGATGAAGGGACTACTCGAGATCCAGCAAAGCGCCGGTAACTCTTTGGAATTTATTGAGAATGTCAAAACCGACCTATTCCCCGACGAGGTCTATGTCTTCACCCCTCGAGGTCAGATCTATGAGCTTGCGCAAGGCTCAACCCCCATAGATTTCGCCTACGCGGTGCACACCGACATTGGCAACACATGCGTGGCCTGCCGCATCGACCGGCGCCTGGCGCCTCTGAGTTCAACTCTGGAGAGTGGCCAGACTGTGGAGATCATTACCGCCTCGGGGGCTCACCCCAATCCGGCCTGGCTAAGCTTTGTCATCACCGGCAAAGCCCGTGGCGGTATTCGCCATTCCCTCAAGAATCAACAGAGCAATGAATCCATGGCTCTTGGCCGACGGTTGCTCGAGCGAACCTTAAAGGCGTACAACACAAGCATCGAAGCGATTGATCCAGAGCGTCTGCTTGCGGTCCTCAAAGAACGCAATATGCTCTATTTAGACCAGTTACTGGAAGCTATCGGTCTCGGTAACCAGATGGCGTCCGTTATCGCCAGCCGCTTGATCACCGCAACCGCAGAGACCAACGCTGACGGTCCTGTTCGCCATACGCCCTTACCCATCATGGGGACAGAAGGGCTGGTAGTCACCTATGCAAAGTGCTGCAAGCCCATTCCTGGCGACCCCATTATCGGCCATATCAGCGCTGGCAAGGGCATTGTGATCCACATGGATGTTTGCCGGAACATGTCAGAGTTACGCAACAAGCCTGAGGAAACCATGAGCGTCCGCTGGGACTCGCATGTCGGCCAGGAATTTTCTGTGGAACTGCGAGTCGAGCTCGAGCATGAGAAGGGCATCATTGCAGTGCTCGCCTCCACGATCACCAATGCCGATGCCAATGTCGATCGAATCAGCATGATGGAGCGCGACGCGCACCTGTCCACTGTCAACCTGGTGCTGGCAGTTCGCGACCGCGTGCATCTGGCAAGAGTCATCAAACGCCTGCGGATCATCAAAGGCGTCACCAAAATTACTCGAATGAGAAGTTAGACTATGGCCAAGGCATTTATCAGCACTTCTGCAGCCCCCGCGGCTATCGGCATCTATTCCCAAGCAGTCGCCGCCAATGGCGTGCTGTATATCAGCGGCCAGATACCCTTGGTGCCGGAGACCATGGCGCTGGTCTCGGAAGACATCAGCGAACAGATTCACCAGGTATTTCAGAATCTCGACGGGATTTGTCAGGCAGCGGGCACCACGCTGAACCAGGCGATCAAGTTCAATATCTTCCTGACAGACTTGGCACATTTCGCCAAGGTCAACACCTATATGGAAGCTTTGTTAACCGCACCTTATCCAGCTCGAGCCGTGGTGGAGGTCAGTGCCTTGCCCAAGAACGTGCAGATCGAGATAGATGCCATCGTCGATCTCACCTAGTGACAGGTTACCGCACGCCCTTGAATGCCATCATTATAGGCATTGCCGATGAACGACACTGAGAGCCTAGAGACCGCCAGCGTCAGCTCGCTGAAGGGGGTCGGCCCGGCATTGACCGAGAAGCTGGCTCGAGTCGGGATTTTCAGCCTGAGAGATGTCCTGTTTCATCTACCCTTGCGCTACGAAGATCGGACGCGCTTGACCGCCATAGCCGCAGCCCAACCGGGCCAGCAGGTCGTTCTGGAGGGTCAGGTGATAGCTTGCGAAATCAGCTTTGGTAAGCGCAGAAGCTTGCTCGTTCACTTGCAAGATGCCTCCGGCACCATCGCCCTGCGTTTCTTCCACTTCTCCAAGCAACAACAAGCCGGCCTGAAGAACACCGCCAATCTGCGTTGTTATGGAGAAGTCCGGCGCGGCTCAGCCGGCCTGGAAATTTATCATCCAGAATATACTGTCGATACTCGGACACCCCTGGAACTACATTTAACCCCTGTCTATCCCGTTACCGAGGGCCTTGGCCAGTCAAGAATACGTGCCATTGTGACTCAGGTTCTGGCCCTTATGGACGCTGGCAAACTATTGCAGAACATCCCTTTAGGCGATCAAGACTTCCTGCAAACCGACATCAATGCCGCCTTGCACCTGATCCACCGACCTACCGCCGACATCGCCCTTGAAGAGCTTCTTGAAGGTACCCACCCAGCCCAACAACGTCTGGCTTTCGAAGAGCTACTCGCACATCAAACCAGTATGCGGCTCATGCGCGAGGAAATGGCCAGCCTGCAGGCCTTTGAGTTTGACCCACCCGCAGCAACCTGCGAGGCCTTGCAGGCCTCTTTGGCATTTACACTAACCGCCGCCCAGCAGCGCGTTCTGGCAGAAGTCGCTTTTGATCTTGGCAGGAGCCAACCGATGCTGCGCTTGGTCCAGGGTGATGTTGGTTCGGGCAAAACGGTGGTGGCCGCCCTCGCTGCGGCCCAGTCCATCGAGAATCAATTGCAGACTGCGATCATGGCACCCACCGAGCTACTGGCCGAACAACATTTTCTGAACTTCAGTCAATGGCTTGCGCCACTGGGTATTCAAGTGGCCTGGCTGTCAGGCAAAGTTAAGGGCAAACAGCGACAGGCAGAGCTTGCCGCCATTGCCAGCGGCCGGGCAGGGGTTGTTGTAGGTACCCACGCGCTGTTTCAAAAGGAGGTTATCTTTGCTGACTTGGGGCTGGTGATTATTGATGAACAGCACCGTTTTGGGGTTCTGCAACGCCTGGCACTACGAGAAAAGGGTGAGCGCCAGGGACGCATGCCACATCAGCTGGTCATGACCGCGACGCCCATCCCTCGAACCTTGACCATGAGCTTGTACGCCGACATGGATTGCTCCGTGATTGATGAGCTACCGCCAGGAAGAACCCCAGTGACCACCAGCGTCCTGCCGGATTCACGCCGTGAGGAGGTGATAGCGCGAGTCCAGTCTGCCTGCGAGCAAGGGGCGCAAGCCTATTGGGTCTGTACCTTGATCGAAGAGTCGGAAGCGCTGGAGTGCCAGGCAGCCGAAGTCACGGCAGAGACGCTCACCCAGCAATTGCCCACCCTGCGCGTACGTCTGATTCACGGCCGTATGTCTGGAGAAGACAAAGCCAATATCATGGCGGAATTCAAGGCCGGTAAGACTGATTTACTGGTGGCAACCACGGTCATCGAGGTGGGTGTCGATGTGCCCAACGCCAGTTTGATGATCATCGAAAATCCCGAGCGCCTGGGACTTGCTCAGCTGCACCAGTTACGCGGCCGGATCGGTCGAGGAACCCGCAAGAGTCACTGTGTGTTGCTCTATCATCCGCCGCTGGGACGGGTCAGCAAGCAGCGACTCAATGTCCTGCGAGAGAGCAGTGACGGTTTCTATATTGCCGAACAGGATTTGATGATTCGTGGGCCTGGCGAAATGTTTGGCCGTCGGCAATCGGGGGCATTGCAGTTCAGAATCGCTGATCTGGTGCGTGACCAGCATATGCTGGATGCTGTCAGTAACACCTCCAGGGCCATGCTGGCAACCGACCGGCCCGCCGCATTAGCTATCATGCAACGCTGGCTCGCCATGCCGGAAGCCTTTAGTCAGGTTTAACGATTAGCTCAACAGGCGTCGGGGCTTTAAATTTGGTAACCTTTCGCCTCTCGACCCTCGAAAATGTCCCGATCAAACTTGCCTTCACTTCTGGCGACAATCGCCGAGACCGTCGCATCGCCCGTGACATTCACCGCGGTGCGCATCATATCCAGCAGACGATCAACGCCAATGATCAGGGCAATTCCCTCAACGGGTAGTCCCACCTGCTGTAACACCAGTGCCAGCATGATCAAACCAACGCCGGGTACGCCTGCGGTCCCAATTGACGCCAAGGTTGCGGTCAAAATCACCAGTAGATAGTCACTCAGGCCCAGCTCAACCCCAAAGGCACCCGCTATAAACACGGTGGCCACCCCTTGCATGATAGCGGTGCCATCCATATTAATGGTCGCTCCTAGGGGTACGGTGAAGGCCGCAATCTCATTTTTAACCCCGATTCGATGCTCGACAGTTTCTAAGGTAATCGGCAGCGTCGCGTTACTCGAGGACGTACTGAACGCGTAGGCCATCACAGGCGCCATATGGCGAAAGAAGGTGATCGGATTGAGATTGGCCATGGTGCGAATCATCACGCCATAGGTCAGGCAAAAATGCAGCACCAGCACGCCAGCCACCGTAAGAAAATAGGCGATAAGATCCGAGATCGCAGAAAAACCCATATGGGAGAACAGCACAATCAGCAGACAAAACACCCCAATCGGTGCGACCTGCATCAACATCATCACCATGCGCATGATGATGTCGTTCCAATCATTCAGGGTCGCTCGCACCCGCTGGCCCGCATCACCACACCGGCTGATAGCGACACCAACCAGTATTGCAAAGACAATAACCTGCAGCATATTGCCATCACTCATGGCCTTGATTGGATTGGAGGGAAAAATATTGATGATGACCTGTTTCAACGATGGACTCTCGTTGACCAAAAATTGAGCGTCGGAAGTTAAGTTGATTCCCTGCCCGGGGTTGATCAAAGTCGCCGCCAAAAGCGCCAGCGTAATCGCCACCGCAGTAGTCAGCAGATACAGACCAATGGTCTTGATCCCAATTCGCCCCATACTGGCACTATCGCCGAGATTGCTGGCACCGCAGGCCAGAGATACGAAGACCAATGGAACGACCAGCAATTTCAAGCTGATGACAAACACCTTGCCGCCAATATCCAGTAAGCCGTCAACCACATAGACCATCAGCGGATGGTCATCGCTGAGCCCGAAGCTGAATATAATGGACCCTAAGAGTATGCCAAGGGTCATACCGATAACGATATTTCTGGTTAACTTTTGATGATCCATAGCAATACTCGCTGTTTGCTTTAGTCGATTTCCAACATCTCAAAATCTTCCTTACTCACGCCACATTCAGGGCAACACCAGTCATCGGGTATATCCTCCCAGCGTGTGCCGGGCGCAATGCCTTCAGACTCAAGGCCCTCAGCTTCGTCATAAATGAAACCACAAACAATACACTGCCACTTTCTCATCTGTCTTTACGCCTCGTTCTATTAACCTGTTCTCATGATTCCATCGGTAGTCACCCTCGCGGGCCTAGATACCAGTTATCTCGGCCCAGCAGGGAAAATCGATGATTTAATGCCTGGGCCAAGCCACGTATACTAGCGTAATTCCTGTTCACGTGACACAAATCGGCGAATCCAGTGCCCCATAACATGCCATCGATTATAGCTTTACAGAGATTACGCGCCCGCCTGACAGATTCGGTCTCGCGACTTAGAATTTATCTTAACCAGCGCTGGCCAATGCTATCGCCATTGTTGCGCTTGGCCCGACTCGATCGGCCAATCGGCACCTTTCTTTTACTGTGGCCCACCTTGTGGGCTCTGTGGATCGCGGCAGAAGGCTTTCCGGGCTGGCATTTGCTCATCGTATTTACGCTCGGCACCCTGTTCACACGATCAGCGGGCTGTATCGTCAATGATGTGGTTGACCGGGATATCGATGGCAGTGTCGAACGAACTCGCAACCGGCCCCTGGTGCTCGGCCAGGTCACTGTGATGGCGGCTCTGTGTTTCACGGCGATATTACTCTTTGCAGCCCTGATCTTGGTTCTGACAACCAACTGGCTCACCGTTCTGCTGGCTTGTGGCGGCGCGATAACTGCCTTGATCTACCCGTTTATGAAACGCTACACCTATATTCCCCAGGCTATCCTTGGCCTGGCCTTTTCTTTTGGCATCCTCATGGCATTCTCAGCCGTCACCGGCGAAGTACCCCAGGTTGCGGGGCTATTGATGATCGCCAACATTATCTGGACGGTGGCCTTTGATACGGAATATGCCATGGTAGACAGAAATGATGACCTCCTATTGGGCTTGAAATCCTCAGCCATTTTGTTTGCGGAACTGGATAAGGCCGCTATCGCAACACTCCAGGTACTGTTTCTGATCATCATGTACGCTGCGGCTGAACCTGTGGGCTTGAGCACCTGGTATATGCTCGGACTCGGCTGTGCCGCCGGCCTGTTTATTTACCAACAGTACCTGATCCGCAACCGCGACAGGGACGGCTGCTTCGCAGCATTTCTCAACAACCAATGGTGCGGGCTGGGGATTTTTGTGGGTATCTTTCTTCACTATTGGTAAAGCCACCTGCAACCCGCAACTAACTTATTGCTTGCGCGTCACCTTCACCGGCAAGTAGGTGTAACCATTGACGAAAGAAGAGAAGGTTCTTTGCGGCTCAGCCTGTATTTCGATTTTTTCAAACCGAGTCAGTATTTCTTCCCACAGAATACGTAACTGCATTTCAGCTAGGCGGTTACCCATACAGCGGTGGATACCGAAACCAAAGGACAGGTGCTGGCGCGCATTGGGTCGCTCAATATCCAACTCATTAGCGTTATCAAAGACATCCGCATCGCGGTTACCAGAGGCGTACCACATTAAAATTTGATCGCCTTGTTTGATCTGCTTGCCACCAATTTCGCAATCGTTGTTGGCGGTTCTACGCATGTAGGCCAGCGGTGTCTGCCACCGAATCAGCTCTGCCACCATTTTCGGAATGAGCTCAGGCTTTGCGATCAGCTTGTCGTACTGCTCAGGGAACTTGTTCAAGGCGTAGACGCTGCCCGTCATACTGTTTCTGGTGGTGTCGTTACCACCGACGATCAAGAGCAACAGGTTACCCAGATAATTCATCGGCGACATGTCCTTGGTATCCTCACCATGAGCCAACATGGAAACCAGATCGCTTCCCGGATTTTTGAGTCGCTCTTCACGCAGCTGAGTGAAATACGCCAGGCACTCTAACAACTCTGCGCGCCGCTCTTCTTCAGACTCGATAATGCCGCCAGGCTGAGGGATCGCAAAGGTGACATCAGACCAGCGGGTCAGTTTGCGGCGGTCTTCAAAGGGAAAGTCGAACAGGGTTGCCAGCATCATGGTGGTCAGTTCGATAGAGACGGTATCGACCCAGTCAAAGGTTTCGCCCTCGGGTAATGCATCTAACACTCGGCAAGTGCGCTCACGGATGAGGGCTTCCATGGCGACCAGGTTATTCGGCGCGACCGAGCGCGACACCGTTTTACGCTGTACATCATGCACTGGTGGGTCTTGGGCAATAAAGGTGGTGATACCCAAGGCGCCTTCTGGCAGGTCTGCGTCAATAGGCAAGCCCAGGGTAATACCATTAGCTGAGCTGAAATTTTGCCAGTCCGAATCGACTTTTTTGATATCTTCATATTTAGTCAATGACCAGAAACGACCCGCGATATCAGTGTAATTGAAGTGCACAGGATCCTCGGCCCGCAGACGCTCAAAATATTCCAGCCATTTATGTTCGCTCCAGAGCCTGGCATTGATCGGCATAATATCTTCCAGCGGTATGTCGTAAGCCGACGGGATATCTGCCTGGGGTATTTCAGCGTTGGATTTGGCTTCGCTCATGGTGGGCCTCGGTTCGCTTTCTGGGGTCGAATGATTGAGATAACTAATGGCTATCAAAGTACCATTAATAGTCTACCTAAATTTTAGGTCTGTTGATCTACAAAATTCCGCTATCTGTTTGAATTAATGATCAATCGTGCTGAGGGCGGCGACATTGAATTTAAGCGTGATGTAACAGCAGGCCTTCAGGTTGCTGTTAGCCCACCGACTGCCCTTCCGACAAGAGTCAAAGGTGCACGCTCAGTGATTTTACGACCCTCATCCAGACAGTGACTCATCCCGGTGAGCCCTCGCGAACCGCTGCCACGCCGCAGGCCCTGTGCTAAACTCATTTATTCGCAAAAACCGAGTGCATCCATTGCTTCGTTTCCTGATGACCTTCAACCGCGTTGCCGACTGGACCGGCCATCTCATCGCGCCGCTAACCTTCGTGATGATGTTGCTCACCTGCGTGGTCGTGGTGGCACGCTACGCCCTGAATGTCGGCCTGATTCCGATCACGGAACTCATACTCTACATTCATGCCAGTATTTTTATGCTGGGCATCGCCTATACCTTGCGCGCAGATGCCCATGTGCGAGTCGACATTATCTATCAACGCTTGTCCCAGCGCGGCCAGGCGATCGTTGACCTTTTAGGCGCCATCGTCTTTCTGCTGCCCTTAAGCCTTTTTATCTTTGTCACCAGCCTGGACTATGTCTCTTTATCCTGGCGATTACAGGAGGGATCCGCAGAGCCTGGGGGCTTGCCTGGTATGTACCTGATGAAGGGGCTGATACCACTGATGGCGGGGCTCTTGGGCATCCAGGGCATCGCCGAAATTGCCCGCCTGATACAAACGTTAGTCGCGCCAACCCAACGCCCACCACTGCCGAGAGTCTCTAACATCGATGGCTGAATATGCTGGTTTACTCATGTTTGTCGCAGCTTTCGTCTTTCTGCTACTCGGCTATCCCGTAGCAATCACGCTGGCCGGAACCGCCCTGTTAGCCGCGGGCATCGGCATTATCACCGGTGACTTTAATCCGGCCCTGCTATCAGCCACACCGAATCGCCTGTTCGGTATTATGACGAATCAGACATTGATGGCGGTGCCGCTCTTTATTCTGATGGGCGTCATTCTGGAACGCTCGAAGATCGCCGAACGACTACTGGAGACCATGAGCAAGTTGTTCGGTCACTTACCCGGTGGCCTGGGCATCGCCGTCACCGTTGTCGGTATGTTGATGGCCGCGAGCACAGGTATCGTCGGTGCCACAGTCGTGACGATGGGCTTGATGGCGCTGCCCAGCATGCTCAAGGCAAACTATGACCCAGTGCTTGCCACGGGCACTATCTGCGCAACGGGCACCCTGGGTCAAATCATTCCACCGTCCATTGCCCTGGTGCTGCTTGGCGACGTGCTGGGCAATGCCTATCAACAGGCACAGCTCAACATGGGCATCTTCAACCCACAAACTGTCTCGGTGGGTGATCTATTTGCCGGGGCGATATTGCCTGGCTTGTGCTTAGTGACCTTTTATCTACTCTATATTATGGGAACCGCCATACTGTCACCCCATCGCGCCCCGCCTGTTGCCACCGCGGCGGTTACGTTGCAAGAAATTGTCTACAGTATCCTGCCACCGTTATTACTCATCCTATCTGTGCTGGGCTCGATTTTAACTGGCATCGCTACACCGACAGAGGCAGCAGGGGTGGGGGCTCTAGGCGCTTTCATCCTGGCACTATGGAGCCGACACGTGGATGGACCGCAGTTTATGGACATCGGCCGGTCAACCACGCGAACCACAGCCATGGTGTTTTTCATCCTCGTCGGTGCCTCATTGTTCTCGTTAGTCTTCAGAGGTTTTGGCGGTGATGAACTGGTGCAGGCATTATTTGCCGAGATGCCCGGCGGCGTAATCGGCGCTACCGCCATTGTTATGCTAGTGATTTTTTTGCTCGGGTTTATTCTCGACTTTATCGAGATTACCTTTGTTGTGATACCGATTGTCGGTCCTATCCTCATGGCGATGGGCGTTGATCCGATCTGGCTCGGTATCATGATCGCAGTGAACCTGCAAACGTCCTTTCTGACACCCCCTTTTGGATTTGCGCTGTTTTATTTACGTGGGGTTGCGCCATTGTCCATCAGCACATTGCAGATCTACCGGGGCGTGGTGCCTTTTATCATGATGCAGATATTACTGCTGGTGCTGCTGACCTGGCAGCCAGGTCTGGCGACTTGGCTGCCCAGCGTGCTATTTCCTAAGTAATATTGCTTATTGCGCCAACGGTTGCGCCGCCCGGGCATTGATGTAGGCGCGTTCGGAGATCTCATGATAGCTCATCACCTGAGTTCGGTAACGATCATAGGACTGGTAAATTCGCTGCGCCAGCTCGTCGTCTTCGGCGATCCCCTCGACCACCTCCGCTGATATGACTTTCAATTTAGCCAATACATCGTCCGGTAGGCGGCGCAACTGGACATGGTGTTTATTCACCAGCTCCTCCAGAGCCGCATTATTTCGAGTGGTAAATTCGGCGAGCATATCGTCATTCATGGCACGACTGGCGACTCTGACGATTTCCTGCAAGTCATTTGGCAGACTATTCATCGCTTCTGCATTGACGATAATTTCCAACGTCGGACCCGGCTCCTGCCAACCAGGATAGTAATAGTACTTGGCCACCTGATGTAAGCCAAAAGCTAGGTCGTTGTAAGGGCCGACCCATTCTGTCGCATCAATCGTCCCGGTCTGCAAACTGGTATAGATTTCACCACCGGGAATGTTGACGGCAGTGCCACCCGCTTTTTGAAAAACTTCACCTCCGAGGCCGGGAATACGCATCTTCAGTCCTTGTAGGTCCTCGAGAGAATTGATTTCCTTATTAAACCAACCAGCCATCTGCACACCGGTATTGCCCCCTGCCAGGGGAATCAGGTTAAACGGCGCATACAGTTCTTCCCACAGCGCCATACCGCCTCCGTGTAACAACCAGCCATTCATTTCCTGGGCCGTCAACCCAAACGGCACCGCAGTAAAAAACGACGCCGCTGGTAGCTTGCCCTTCCAGTAGTACGCCGCACCATGGCCCAGCTCGACATTACCCAGAGATACCGCATCGAAGACACCCATGGCTGGCACCAGCTCACCCGCGCCATAAACTGTGATGTTCAATCGACCATTGCTCATCGTCGAAATCATTTCTGCCATGCGCACGGGTGCGACGCCAAGGCCCGGCAGGTTTTTTGGCCAGGTAGTCACCATCCGCCAATGGTAGGTTTTATCTGACCGATTCGTGCTGTTTTCTGACCCCTTTATAGTGTCGTTTTCAGCACAACCAGATAGGGCGCCGAAGCTAACGAGCAAGCAGACGAGCAATATTGTTTTGCGCATAATAATGTCCTGATGAAAAGCCTAGATTAAACGGGCTGCAGATTCGCGTAAGCCATCATCAACCACTTGCTGCCTTCTTGGTTGAAGTTGACCTGGATTCGGGCCTGCTTACCCTCACCTTCATAGTTGATCACAACACCTTCGCCAAATTTGGCATGGACAACTCGCTGGCCTAATTTAAGGTTAGTGCCACCCAGTTCAGCATCGGCAAACGATCGCAGGTTATGCGTATTGACTCTGCTGGGCATCCTTCGGCTGTCACTGTAACTGCTGGTGTAGGCAGGCCGACTGACGGCCTGCTGCGCTCTGACTTCCTGGACCATTTCACTGGGAATCTCACCGACAAATCGAGACACTCGGTTGTAGGTTTCCGAGCCATTGATTCGGCGAGATTCAGCATAGGTGAGATAGAGCTGTTGCATGGCGCGCGTGACACCAACATAGCAAAGCCTGCGCTCTTCTTCGAGCCGCCCCGGTTCTTCCAACGACATTTTGTGGGGGAACAAGCCTTCTTCCATGCCGCCAAGAAACACCAAGGGAAACTCAAGACCCTTGGCACTGTGAAGCGTCATCAATTGAACACAATCCTGGTGAATATCCCCTTGTCCTTCACCTGACTCTAAGGCGGCGTGGTTCAGGAAATCGTCAAATAGTGACAAGGGCGCTATCTCGTCAGGATCATCAAAGTCGACGCCCGAATCCGGATCAAAGGTTCGTGCTGCAGTGACCAGCTCTTGCAGATTCTCAAGCCGAGCCTGACCGCGCTCACCCCGTTCTTTCTCGTAATATTCCCGCAGCTCAGACATCTGTATAACGATTTCACAAAGTTCGGCAAGCTCTAAATCTGCCGTTGCCGCATCCATTTCTTCGATCAGCGTAATAAAACCTTGAATGGCATTTTTGGTCCGGCCTGTCACTTTGCCCTGGTCCTTCAGCAATATGGCGGCTTGCCACATGGAGATATTCTGACTTCGAGCCAGCTGCCGAATCTCTTCTATCGTACGATCGCCAATACCGCGACTCGGCGTATTGACCACCCGCTCGAAAGAAGCATCGGCATCCTTGTTACCCAGCAGGCGCATGTAAGCCAGAACGTTACGGATTTCCATACGCTCAAAAAACCGCTGGCCGCCATAAATACGGTAGGGCAATTGACTGCGAAGCAGGGCTTCTTCCAGCACTCGTGATTGTGCGTTGGAACGATAAAGGATAGCGCACTCCGCGTAGTTGTTACCTTGCGCGACCCAGTCCTTAATGCGCTCAACAATATACCGCGCCTCATCAATCTCGTTAAAAGCTGCATATAAATTAATGCGTTCACCGTCGGCCGCCTCGGTCCAAAGCTCCTTACCCAAGCGACCCGCATTTGAGCTGATCAAACCATTAGCGGCTTTAAGAATAGAACCTGTCGACCGATAGTTTTGCTCCAGGCGAATCATTTCGCTGGCGGGAAAGTCGGTAGTGAATTTTTGAATATTTTCTATTTTCGCGCCGCGCCAGCCATAAATAGACTGATCATCATCACCAACCACGAGAATGTTGTTTCGATCGCCGGCGAGCATGCGCAACCAGGCATACTGGATCGTATTGGTGTCCTGAAACTCATCCACTAAGAGTTGCGAAAAACGCTGCTGATAGTGCTCCAGCAGCCGGGGATTGTTTAACCACAGCTCGTGAGCCCGCAATAGCAACTCGGCAAAATCTACCATCCCGCCACGCTCGCAAGCAGCTTCATAGGCAGTATAAATTTGAACATGCGTTTTGATATACAGATCGCCGAAATCTTCGATATGGCGAGGTCGCAGTCCCTCATCTTTTTGGGCATTGATGTACCAAACAGCCTGGCGAGCAGGCCATTTTTTTTCATCCAGATCAAGACTTGCTAACACGCGCTTTACCAGTCGCAACTGATCGTCGCCATCAAGGATCTGAAAGTTCTGGTTAAGTTTCGCTTCCTGCCAATGTGCTCGTAACAGTCGGTGCGCAATGCCATGAAAGGTACCGACCCACATGCCCCGCAAGGGAGTCTCCATCAACGATTCTATTCGGGCGCGCATTTCCGCTGCGGCCTTATTCGTGAAGGTCACCGCAAGAATACCGTGGGGGGAAACCCCGTGAGTCTGAATCAGCCAGGCGATTCGGTGAGTCAGCACTCGGGTTTTACCACTGCCGGCACCCGCCAAAATCAGGTAACTACCGGTAGGTGCAGACACGGCCTGACGTTGGTACTCATTCAATGAATCGAGGATATCAGCTAATAACAATGTAAAGAATTCCCTATACGGCCATCATGGATTAGGTCTAGTCAGCGCGTTAACGCAGACTTTGTATATTCTTCCCGTCTACAAAAAGCCCATGTTAAACCTATTCCACCGTGACCGATTTCGCGAGATTTCGTGGCTGGTCCACATCTGTGCCCTTAGCTACCGCCACATGATATGCCAGCAATTGCATGGGTATGGTATAGATAATCGGCGCGATCAACGGGTCACAATAAGGCATCGGGATAACGGTCGTACCTTCCTCATCAGTAAATCGATCCGACTCACCAAACACAATGAGTTGTCCACCTCGGGCTTTGACTTCCTGCAAGTTAGACTTCAGTTTGTCTAACAAATCATCGGTGGGGGCAACCGCCACCACGGGCATACTCGCATCAACCAATGCCAGTGGGCCATGCTTTAACTCACCACTGGGATAGCCCTCCGCATGGATATAGGAAATCTCCTTGAGCTTGAGCGCACCCTCCATCGCCACAGGATAGTGAGGACCACGACCGAGAAACAGTGCGTGTTGTTTATCCACAAACTGTCGAGCAACGACCTTAATGATATCGTCTAACGCCAACGCCTGATGAATCTGAGCAGGAATGCTGAGTAACGCGGTCACCAGCTTTTGCTCTGCGGCGTCATCCAAACCATGGTACTTGGCGACCACGATCACCAGCATCAACAGATCGGCCAGCTGGGCAGTAAATGCCTTCGTGGAGGCCACACAAATTTCTGGTCCAGCGTGAATCAACAAGCTTAAATCCGACTCTCTGACCAAACTACTATCCGCCACATTGCACAAACACAGGCTCGCCACATAGTTCGAGTGTGTCGCATTTCGCAGGGCGGCGAGGGTATCTGCGGTTTCACCTGATTGTGAGATGGTCACCAGCAGGGTACCGGGGGTGACGGCAACCTGGCGATAACGAAACTCGCTGGCAACCTCAACACTGCAGGGAATACCCGCAATCTCTTCGAACCAGTAGCGCGCCACCAAACCCGTATAGTAGCTACTACCACAGGCAACGATCTGAATCGCCTGGGTTTGCGCAAAAACCGCGCCGGCATTCACGCCAAAGGCGCTTTCCAACACATGCTTGGCTGTGACTCGACCTTCTAATGTCGCCGCGACAGTTTCGGGCTGCTCAAAAATCTCTTTGGTCATATAGTGGCGATGATTACCTTTGTCCGCAGCATCAATGCGTGTATCAATTTGCACCGTTCTTTGCGCAACCGTGGCGGTATTCGTGCCATGAAAGATAATGCCGTCGGCCTGCACTTCGACCATCTCGCCTTCATCCAAAAAGATAAAGCGATCGGTGACTGGGCGCAAAGCTTGGGGATCTGAGGCGACGAAATTCTCACCAATGCCAAGACCGACAACTAACGGACTGCCAGCCCGGGCAGCCATAATCGTCGATGGGTAATCGCTATGAATGACCGCCACCGCATAGGCGCCCTTAAGCCTAGCCAATGCTTTCTCAACGCCCAGACGAAAATCATCGCAACTGGCGACCTGTTGATGCACCAGATGGGCGATCACCTCGGTATCGGTATCACTAGAAAATACATAACCTGCAGCCTCGAGGGCGATACGCAGGGGCTCATGGTTTTCGATAATCCCGTTATGGACGACTGCCACATCATTGCTGGAGTGGTGCGGATGAGCGTTGTCTTCCGTGGGTTTGCCATGGGTCGCCCAACGGGTGTGAGAAATGCCGAGTTGGCCGTCCACAGGATTGGCTTGCCACGCACTCGCGAGCGCCTTGACCTTACCGACCCGACGTAAACGCTGGATCTGCCTACCGGCATCAATAATCGATAAGCCCGCCGAGTCGTAACCTCTGTATTCCAGACGCTGCAGGCCTTCTAGCAAAATACCCGCAACATTTCTACGCGTTGCTGCGCCAACAATTCCACACATTTACTTGTCCCTAGGGCCTTGCCAGTTATCGATAGCAGACTGGCGACCACGGGCCACAGCCAACTGTTGTTGTTTCACATCTCGCGTAATGGTTGAGCCTGCCCCGAGCGTCGCTCCGGCACCAATTGTTATCGGCGCAACCAGCGCCGTATTGGAGCCGACAAACACCAAGTCTTCGATGACCGTCTGGTGCTTGTTCACCCCATCATAGTTACAGGTGATTGTGCCTGCACCGATATTCACCCCTTGGCCGATGATGGCGTCGCCTAAGTAACTTAGATGTGAGGCCTTGCTGCCTTGGCCGAGGATGGTATTTTTTATTTCCACAAAATTACCGACGCGCGCGTCTCTCAACAATTGAGTGCCTGGACGCAAGCGGGCGTATGGACCAACCTGGGCTTGGCTACCGATACTGGCACCCTCCAGCATGGTAAACGCCTTAATCTGCACATCATTCGCCAATTCGGCGTCCTTGATGACACAGTTCGGGCCAATGCGAACGTTATCACCCAGCACCACACGACCCTCAAAGATACAATTGACATCAATATGAACATTACGTCCGGTGATGAGCTCACCCCGAATATCGATCCGTTCAGGGTCCGGCAGATGCACCCCCGCCAACATTAATTGATAGGCACGACGGCGCTGCCAAAAGCGTTCGGCTGCGGCCAATTGGGCAAAATTATTGATGCCCTGCAGCTCGCCCGGATCCTCAGCTTTCACTGGGCTGACCGGCCGACCGGCGTTAGTGGCAATGGCGACAATATCCGTCAGCAGATATTCACCTTGTTCGTTGTCGGTGGTGAGGCCCACGGTCCAAGCTCTGAGGTGATCAGCTTGAGCTAGCATCACCCCGGTATTCACTTCTCGGATCAAGCGCTGCGTAGGGGTGGCATCTCGCTCCTCAACGATCTCGGTGATCGCACCCGCAGCATCCCGAATGATCCGCCCGTAATGGGTCGGGTCCGCCTGGTCAACGGTCAGAACCGTCAGCGCCGCAGCGCTTTGCAATAGTGTCCGCAGCGTATCGACACTGATCAAGGGCCCGTCGCCCGCGAGGATCAGCAGCAGTGAGTCATCACTTACGTTCGGTAGCGCCTGCATAACCGCGTGCCCGGTGCCACGCTGCTCCGCCTGCAGAGCCCATTGAATGTCTTGATCGGCAAACGCCGCCTGGACCTGTTCCGCGCCTTGGCCAACCACCACGTGAACTTTGTGGGGATTGAGTTCCGCCACGGTGGCTAGCAAGTGACCGAGCATGGGTTTGCCCGCCAAGGGATGGAGGACTTTCGGCAGGGGTGATTTCATTCTGCTGCCCATGCCGGCAGCCAAGATACAAACTTCGAGTGTCTTCATGGCGTTATTCTAACCTGATCAGCGATAGTCTAGGGATAGGCATTTAACTCAAAAAAAAGGGCAGCTCACGCTACCCTCATTTTAACTTCTTCGACACTCAAGCAACCAACGGACAAGCGAGGTTATCGCTGCTCTCGAAACTTGCGAATGGTCCGCAACATCGCTGCCTGCTCCGCAAGATCAGCACTGACACGACCAAAATCGATATCCGCACGATTATCGGCAAGCTCCCGTTCGGCTTTTTGCTGCGCTTCAACGGCAGCCGCCTCATCAATATCATCCGCCCGAATAGCCGTGTCGGCGAGAATTGTAATCGACATCGGCTGAACCTCAATATAGCCGCCAGAGGCGAAGAAAATCTCTTCTTCGCCGCCTGCCAAGCGCAATCGAACCGGACCTGGCTTGACGCCACTGAGTAATGGCGTGTGGCCGGGAAATAAACCCAACTCACCCATGGTTCCAGAAGCCACAACCATCTCGACCATGCCCGAAAAAATCTCAAGCTCGGCGCTGACGATACTGCAATGTACAGTTGATGCCATGGTAACTAGTCCTCTAACGAGAAATTATAAATGCTTCGCTTTTTCAATCGCTTGCTCAATGTTGCCAACCATGCTGAAAGCAGCTTCGGGCAAATCATCAAATTCGCCGTCGAGAATGCCTTTGAAGCTACGAATAGTATCTGCCAAGTTAACGTAAACCCCTGGCTGGCCAGTAAAGACCTCGGCAACGTGCATTGGCTGAGAGAAAAACTGAGCGACTTTACGGGCCCGATATACGGTCAACTTGTCTTCTTCAGACAATTCATCCATACCCAAAATCGCGATAATATCTTTCAGCTCTTTATATTTTTGCAGCACGCCCTTCACTCGCTGAGCAACACTGTAATGTTCCTCACCCACGACCAGTGGATCTAACTGGCGAGACGTGGAGTCCAATGGGTCAACCGCTGGATAAATACCCAGAGAAGCGATATCACGAGACAGTGTCACCGTTGAGTCCAAGTGAGCAAAGGTCGTCGCTGGTGACGGGTCAGTCAAATCGTCTGCTGGTACATAAACCGCCTGGATCGATGTGATAGAGCCAGTCTTGGTCGTGGTAATACGTTCTTGCAGTACTCCCATCTCTTCAGCCAGCGTTGGCTGATAACCTACAGCGGACGGCATACGACCTAACAGGGCTGATACTTCGGTTCCTGCCAAGGTGTAACGATAGATGTTGTCAACAAACAGCAATACATCTTTACCGTCATCACGGAATTTTTCAGCCATGGTCAAACCTGACAGGGCAACGCGTAAGCGGTTTCCCGGAGGCTCGTTCATCTGACCGAAGACCATCGCGATCTTGTCGAGTACACCTGCATCCTGCATTTCATGATAGAAGTCGTTACCCTCACGAGTTCGCTCGCCCACGCCAGCAAAAACAGATAAACCGGCATGCTCGCTGGCGATGTTATTGATCAATTCCAGCATGGTCACGGTCTTGCCAACACCAGCACCACCAAACAAACCGACTTTACCGCCTTTGGCAAACGGACAAATCAGGTCAATGACCTTAACGCCAGTTTCCAACAAGTCGCGACCACCAGCCTGTTCGTCATAAGACGGTGGTTTGCGGTGAATTGGCATGCGCAGGGTTTCACCGATCGGGCCTTTTTCATCGATAGGGCGGCCCAGCACGTCCATGATTCTGCCCAAGGTGGCTTCGCCCACTGGCACAGAAATTGGCTCCTCAGTATTGCTGACCCCGAGTCCACGGGCGACACCTTCAGAACTACCCATCGCGATGGTGCGCACGATACCGTCGCCCAATTGCTGCTGTACTTCCAAAGTCAGGCCATTACCGTCGACAATCAATGCGTGATAAACCTGGGGGACTTCATCCCGCGGGAATTCAACGTCAATGACCGCACCAATTACCTGTACGATACGTCCGCTACCCATCGCTATATCCTCTTACTCTCAAACGTTTTTTGATGGTGTCTGCAGGTTAAACTGCTGCTGCACCGCTAACAATCTCTGACAATTCCTGGGTGATCGCTGCCTGTCGGGCATTATTCATGATCAACTGCAATTCATCCACCAGATCTCCGGCGTTGTCTGTTGCACTTTTCATTGCGATCATCTTTGCGGCCTGCTCGCAGGCGACATTTTCAACCACCGCCTGATAGACCTGGGATTCAATAAACCGAGTAATCAAACCTTCGATCAACTCCCGAGCGTCGGGCTCATAGATATAATCCCAACGATGAGCCGACACACCTTCCTCTTTAATCGCATCTAACGGCACCAGCTGGCGCAGCGTCGGCACCTGGGTCATGGTGTTCTTGAAGACATTATTGGCCAGAATAATCTTATCGACCTTGCCACTTTCAAAGGCATCCAACATGACTTTAATACTACCAATCAAATCAGACATTGCCGGATTTTCGCTGACATGGCTGCTGGCCGCGATAACATTACCGCCATAACTGCGGAAAAATTGGGCACCTTTATTGCCGATCAAACAGAGATCGACCTCAACGCCTTGATCCACCCAAACCTTGATATCTTTCAATGCTGCTTTGAGCAGGTTGACATTCAAGCCGCCACACAGGCCCTTATCTGTGGTGACAATAATATAACCGACCCGCTTGACCTCTCGCTCAGCCATAAACTGGTGACGATATTCTGGCGACGAGTTTGCCACGTGGCCGATTACCGCCCGAATATGGTCGGAATAAGGTCGGCCGCGAGACATCCGCTCTTGGGCTTTACGCATTTTACTCGCAGCGACCATTTCCATCGCGCTGGTAATTTTCTGCGTATTCTTGATGCTGCCTATTTGCTTTCGAAGTTCTTTGGCATTCGCCATATCATTTTCGTCCGGCTATAGCCTTTACCAGGTCTGGGTGGATTTAAAAGTTTCGATGGCTTTACGCATGGCATCGATCACTTCAGGCGTGTAGGCCCCTTTCTCGTTGACTTCCTGCATGAAGGCGGCATGTTCTGCGTTCATATAGGAGATCAAAGCGGCTTCAAAATCTAACACCTTGGAGACGGCGATATCTCGCAACATGCCCTCATTAGCTGCAAACAGAACCGTGCCCATTTCCGCTACGTTCATCGGTGCATACTGCTTTTGCTTCATCAATTCATTGATTCGCTCACCGTGCTCAAGCTGACGTCGCGTCGCATCATCAAGATCCGATGCGAACTGGGAGAACGCTGCCAACTCTCGATACTGGGCCAAAGCTAACTTGATACCACCAGAGATCTTTGACATGAACTTAACCTGCGCATCACCACCAACTCGGGATACCGAGATGCCTGGGTTCATTGCTGGCCGCTCGCCGGCATTGAACTTGTCACTCTCGAGGAAAATTTGGCCGTCGGTAATCGAAATCACGTTAGTCGGAACGAAAGCGGATACGTCTCCGGCCTGAGTTTCAATGATCGGCAGGGCGGTCAAAGAACCGGTCTTACCCTTTACTGCACCATTAGTTTGCGCCTCAACATATGCAGGGTTTACTCGAGCCGCGCGCTCCAACAACCGGGAGTGGAGATAAAACACGTCTCCTGGGTAGGCTTCACGGCCTGGTGGCCGACGCAGCAACAAGGAGATTTGACGATAAGCCCAGGCCTGCTTGGTTAAGTCGTCATAGATAATCAGTGCATCTTCACCGATGTCACGGAAATATTCACCCATGGCACAACCCGAATAGGGCGCGATATACTGCATCGGGGCGGGATCCGCTGCACCAGCAACCACAACAATGGTATTTTCCATTGCGCCATGTTCTTCAAGGGTTCGAACCACATTGGCAACTGATGAGAATTTCTGGCCGATTGCGACATAAACACACTTAATACCGGAGTCTTTTTGATTGATAATCGCATCGATGGCGATGGCAGTCTTACCAGTCTGTCGGTCACCAATAATTAGCTCTCGCTGACCACGTCCTACAGGAATCATAGAATCGATACACTTGAGACCGGTTTGGACAGGCTGGTCAACGTGCTGCCGGGCGATAACACCCGGTGCCACCTTCTCAACTGGCGAGCTGGTTTTGGCATTCAAGGCGCCTTTGCCGTCAATCGGGTTTCCCAAAGCGTCAACTACACGGCCTAGCAATTCTGGGCCTGTAGGCACCTCCAGAATTCTCCCGGTGCATTTCGCTGTCTGCCCCTCACGCAAAGATTTGTAATCACCGAGGACAACCGCGCCAACAGAGTCGCGCTCAAGGTTCAAGGCGAAACCAAAAAGGTTACCGGGAAATTCAATCATTTCGCCGTTTTGGACGTCGGCAAGGCCGTGAATTCGCACAATACCGTCAGACACGCTGACGATGGTGCCCTCATTCCGGGCTTCTGAGGAAATATCAAGCTTTTCAATACGTTGCTTGATGATCTCGCTAATTTCAGACGGGTTCAGTTGTTGCATGCTCCGTTCCCCAAGGAAAGGTTAAATCGTTTAAGTTTAATATCTATCTCTGTGTGCCGGCATGACGTCAAGACTACTGCCTGTAACGTTCCCTGCCCGACATACCTTTAGTGAAGTACTCTACAGCCCAAAACCGGCCGAGTAACTTTAACTAAGTGCCTGGGCGAGTTTCTGTAACTTGCCGCGCACAGAATTATCTATCACTGTGTCTTCTGTTCTGATGATAACGCCACCCAACAACGATGAATCGACCGTTGACGAGAAATGGATATCACGTTGCAACCGCTTCTTCAGGGCTGCCGAAAGTTTTTCCGTGTCTTGCTCACTGACTTCAAAGGCACTGGTCAAGTTTACTTCCATGGTTTTCTCATGGTGCGCCTTCATCATCTCAAACAGCTCCCGAATCGTCGGTAGCAGCGCAATACGTCCGTATTCCGCCAGGACCGTGACAAAGTTCTTACCTTTGTCAGACAGTTCGTCACCAACGAGATCAAGCAACAGGCTAGCCTTTTGCGCTGTCGTCAGGCGGGGATTCTCCAGTGCCTGACGCACCGCCTGCTGGCTTACCGCCGCACTGAGCAAACCCAGCATGCCCGACCAGCTGGTCAGCCCAGAAGTATCGTCAAGCGCCTGCGAAAAAGCCGCTCGAGCATAAGGACGTGCAATCGTGGTATTTTCTGCCTCAGCCATGATCTTTCCCTACAGCTGCGCTGCGAGTTTATTCAGCATCTCCTGGTGCGCGGCCGGACTGACCTCACTCTCCAGAATCCTCTGTGCGCCTTCGACAGCCAGCTCACCGACCCGCGCACGCAAGCCTTCACGAGCTCGATTAACCTCATGGTCAATCTCTGCCTGGGCACCCTGTTTAATTCGACTCACCTCATCGACTGCGAGTGCCTTGGCATCTTCGACAATCTGCGTCGCTCGCTGATGAGCTTGGGCAATCAGGTCCGCCGACTGCCGCTTTGCAGCCTCGAGCTCCTGAGCCGCCGAATCATTCGCTGCTTCCAGTTGCTTTTCAGCCTGAGCGGCTTTATCAAGCCCGTCAGCGAGGGCTTTTTGACGCTCTCTCATAACCGCAGTAAGGGGCGGCCATACATACTTCATGCAAAACAGCACGAACAGTACGAACGAGATCATCTGTCCTAACATGGTTAAATTAATCGTCACACTTCACCTCCAACGTGGAGCAATGATAAGTTCGCGTTAAACCGCGAAAATCATGTAAAGAGAAATACCGACCGCGATAATTGGCACCGCGTCGACCAGTGCTACCGAGATGAACAACTGCGTCATCAGCATAGGCTGCAGCTCTGGCTGGCGAGCAATGCCTTCCAGATACTTGCCACTGAGAATACCGATAGCGAGACCACTACCAATGGCGCCCAGACCCATCAAAATGGCGGCGGCAACGTATATGAGAGATTGTTCCATGACTGACTCCTTGTTAACTCGTCGTAAAGCTAGGTTATGAATGGTGCATTATAAAAGTGCGTTAGTAATACGTTTCAATTATCGACCGACTAATGATCTTCACTGCCATGTGCCTGAGTAAGATAAACAATTGTCAGGATCATGAAGACAAAGGCTTGCAGGCTGATAATCAAAATGTGAAAAATTGCCCAGGGCAGGGACAAGGCCCACTGAGCATAGAAGGGTAGCAGTGCGATCAGAATAAAGATCATCTCACCGGCGTACATATTACCGAACAGTCGCAGGCCGTGGGATAACGGCTTAGCAATCAGGTCGACCACTTCAAGAATAAAGTTGAACCAGTACAGGCTCCAGTGGGGGATAGGGTGGGTGAACAACCCTGCACCAAATTTGATCGGTCCCTTAATTTTGACGTTGTAATACAACACCAGGAAAAACACACCGATGGACATCCCCAGTGTCGCATTGGGGTCGGTAGTCGCAACCACCTTAAAATACTCGACACCAGCCATATGGGCGAAGAATGGAATCAGGTCGACCGGCACCAGGTCCATCATGCTCATTAAAAATACCCATACCAGCACTGTTAGTGACAAGGGTCCGATGATCGCGTTGGGCCGAGTGCCGAAGACCTGTCGGATATTTTCTTCAACAAATTCAACTACCATCTCGCAGAAATTTTGCAGCCCGCCCGGAACACCAGCTGTGGCGCTGCGGGAAGCCGTAATGAAAATAAGCAGAAACAGCATACCAAGGCTGATGGACCAGAACATGGTATCCACATGGATTGCCATAAAGCCCATGGCTGATACTTCCTCAACGGTATGGGCAAAGCCCCAGGTCCCGTCAGGCAGTTGGCCATACGTCAAGTTGGTCAAGTGGTGCTTGATGTAATCGCCAGAAGTCTGGATTTCGCCCGCCATACTCGTTTTTACTCAGATTAATTCTTGCTACGCTTTCTGACAGCGTGACCGTGTGGCGGGCGCCTTTTGCACCGGCCGTACAACAACGTTCACCAACATCATCAGAACCAGGGCCATAAAGAACATGACTGCATTCAGTGGCCTTACCCAAACAAACACCAGGGCGAACATAACCACCGTGATGCCTAACTTTCCTATCTGCCCCATGACCAGAGACCGCAGTGCCTGACCCGAGCTTGAAACTTCGTATCCTAGCCGCCAAGCAAAAAACGCGCCTGGCACTATCACTACCAGCCCTCCCAGGGCAAACGAGTAGGCCGCTATCCAATCGAACCCAGCTATAACCAATGCCATCAGCAGAATTATAACCATCTGGGCGAACACTGTTCTCAGCACCGCTTATTATCCCTTAAGGCCAATGTTTCTGCTGCTAGAAACGTTGCTACGGAACCCAATCCCTGCCTTTCCGACGCCTTTTCTACGTCAAACTTAGTCGAGTGGTTTAGTGCTTTTCCGACGATCAGATGCTTTTTATTCCTGCCTGCTGGGGCGTATCGCTCAAAATTCACCCCGGATCGCGGGTGCAGAGTATAGTGCTTCGAGCTCAACCAATCAATGTGCTTCGATGCAGAAACAAGATTTTTTCGGCGCCTTCACTCCAGATCCCCGAAGCGGCCGAGAATACCATCAAGTTCATCCAGGCTGTTGTAACTGATCACCAGTTTGCCTTTACCCTTGCTGGTGTGCTGAATCGACACTGGCTGACCGAGCTTATCGGTCAGCCGACCTTCAAGGTGTCGAGTATCCGAATCTGCAGCTGTTTTAGTGGTATCCGGCTTAGGCCCAGCTAATAAGCGTCTGACGAGGGCTTCCGTCTGGCGTACATTCAGGTGCTGGGAGACAATCTCCCGTGCGGCCCGACCCTGACTACCACTACTTAACGTCAACAGGGCTCGAGCATGGCCCATTTCAATATCGCCGTTAGCCAGCATCTGCGATACCTCCGGACCCAGGTGCGTCAGGCGCAGAAAATTGGTCACTGCAGTTCGGCTCTTACCCACGGCATCAGCAACCTGCTGATGCGTCAGCTCAAACTCTTCAACTAGCCGCAGCAAGGCGATGGCTTCCTCCATGGGATTCAAATCTTCGCGTTGAATATTCTCAATCAGCGACATCGCTACCGCCGCCTCGTCATTGACTTCGCGAATGACTGCCGGAATTTTGTCCATCCCAGCTAACTGGGCTGCCCGCCAACGGCGTTCTCCGGCGATGATTTCATAGCGTTCCACACCCACAGAGCGCAGCACGATGGGTTGCATCAGGCCCTGAGCCTTGATCGAGGCCGCCAACTCCTGCAGCGCCTCCTCATCCATAATCTTTCGAGGCTGATATTTACCCGGCCGAATCCATTCCACCGGGACCTCATCCAGACGCTGACCAATATCGATTGGCTCACCAGCAGGCGATTTGTTCTGTGCACCCAGCAGGGCATCCAGGCCGCGCCCAAGCCCCCGTTTCCTAGCTACCATGCTCATCTCCTGACTGCTGACTGGTGGTCAGCTTAATTCGGGGCTGCGGCTCGTAACGACGCGCAAGCTCGCTCGCTAACGCCAAGTAGGCTTTGGCTCCGCGGGATTGCTTGTCGTAGTACAAAACCGGCAACCCATAACTGGGCGCCTCTGCGAGACGAACGTTACGGGGAATCACGGTCCGATAGACCTTATCGCCAAAGTGGTCTAACAGCTGCTGCGACACATCTTGGGTCAAACTGTTACGAGGATCATACATAGTGCGGAGGATGCCTTCTATCACCAGGTCAGGGTTGAGATGTGCCGTGATCCGACTGATTGTATCTACCAGCGCTGACAAGCCCTCTAGGGCATAATACTCGCATTGCATGGGGATGATCACTGCATCGGCCGCCACTAGACCATTAATCGTCAACAGGCTCAGGCTGGGCGGGCAATCGATCACCACAAAGTCATAATCGTCACTCACCAATGCAAGGGCTTCAGCCAGGCGATACTCGCGTCGATCAAGGGTCAACAGCTCAACTTCAGCGCCAGAGAGCTCAACGTTCGAACCCACCACATCGTAACCAGAAGATTCAGAGCTGATCCGGGCCTCGCTGATGCTAGTGCCGTCCACTAACACCTCATAGATCGAGGCCTCCAGATCACTCTTGTTGATCCCGCTCCCCATGGTCGCGTTGCCTTGAGGGTCTAAGTCAATCAACAGAATCCGACGCTTAATAGCAGCAAGGGATGCCGCGAGATTCACGCTGGTGGTCGTCTTGCCAACGCCACCTTTTTGATTAGTTACTGCTAAGACTATCGCCACGACTCAGTCGTCCTTTTGATGGTGAATATGCCGATGCAGCTCATAGAGGTGGCGCTCAGCTTCAATACCAGGAACTTCCAGGGAATGGACGGCGGCGACCTGAAACTCAGTTGCGGTCAACTTTTCATCTTCCAGCTTCCCTTTCATTGCTAACAGACTACCACCCTCGGCAACTAAGTGCTGAGTCGTCGTTGCGATATTTGCCAAACTCGCAAATGCCCTGCAGATTACCTGCTCAAACGCACCCTCATAATCCTCCACACGGGCTTGGACGATCGACACATTTGAAAGACCTAACTCGATCTTCATCTGCTGCAAGAAACGGGTCTTCTTACCATTACTGTCTAGCAGTACAAACTGGGTCTGCGGATAACACAACGCCAACGGAATACCTGGCAAACCCGCACCACTGCCGACATCGAGCACTGGGGTCACAGCCAATTGGTCGGCAGCACCAAAGACATACGGCGCCACCGCCAGCGAGTCCATCAAATGCAGCGCTACCATCTGTTGCGGATCTCGTATGGCGGTGAGATTGTAGGCTTTATTCCATTTGATCAGCCCCTGAAGAAATCGCTCCAGCTGCGAGCCCAAACCATTGTGGCTATCGAGGCCCAGCTGGCTGATACCCCATTCAATTGATCCCAGCAAGGCCAGACTGTTGGTCATGCGGATTTTTGATCATCAAGGGAATGCCGGGCTTTCTTCAAAAATACCAGCAATAGTGAAATAGCCGCCGGTGTCACGCCCGCGATGCGAGTTGCCTGGCCGATGGTCGCGGGCCGCACTTGCTCCAGCTTCTGCCGAACTTCATTCGACAGCCCACTAATACCTTCGTAGCTGAATCGTTCAGGAATGCTGACGGAATGCTGGGTCAGGACTCGATTTATCTCTTCCTGTTGACGATCGATATAACCGGCGTATTTCAAATCAATTTCGATCTGATCATTAATTTCGGTATCGGCCCAATCGAGGCCTACCGCTTCAAGTAAGCCGTCGATCTGGACGTTCGGCCGCTTTACCAGATCTGAAAGTTTATACTCTCGCGTCAAGGCTTGACCCAGCAGGGTCTCCATGGCTTCGTCACCAGGATGGCTCCAGTGTTTGTCCAGATGCAGCTTTCTGCTTTCAATGGCTTCCACTTTCTCAAGATAGCGCTGCCAGCGCGGCTCAGATACCAAGCCCAGCGCCCGGCCAGTGGCCGTGAGTCGACGATCGGCATTATCCTGGCGCAAGATCAGCCGGTACTCTGCCCGAGAGGTAAACATGCGATAGGGTTCTTTAGTCCCCATGGTAATCAGATCATCAATCAGAACACCGATATAAGCTTCATTTCGAGCCGGACAGTAAGGCGCCTGCTCGAGGCTAAGGTTAGCGGCGTTAATGCCGGCGATAAGACCCTGCGCCGCTGCTTCCTCATACCCCGTGGTGCCGTTAATCTGGCCAGCAAAAAACAGCCCTCCCAAATGTCGGGTCTCCAACGACGATTTAAGCTCTCGAGGCTCAAAAAAGTCATATTCAATGGCGTAGCCAGGACGTGTGATATGGGCGTTCTCAAAACCTTTAATACTTCGCACCAGTTCCATCTGAACATCAAAGGGAAGGCTCGTCGATATACCGTTCGGATACAATTCATGGGTATTGAGCCCTTCTGGCTCAATAAAAATCTGATGGGTGTCTTTATCTGCAAAACGCACCACCTTGTCCTCGATAGAGGGACAGTAGCGCGGGCCGATACCGTCAATTTCACCGGTGAATAAAGGCGAGCGATCCAGACCACCGCGAATAATGTCGTGGGTTTGCGCATTCGTATGCGTAATATAACAATTCATCTGGGCGGGGTGGTCTGCGGTGGAGCCCATGTAAGACATGACCGGCCTTGGTGTGTCGCCGGCTTGAATCTCCAGTCCAGCATAGTTGACAGATTTACCATCAATGCGAGGCGGTGTTCCCGTTTTTAGACGGCCGACACTGAAAGGCAGCTCTCGCAATCGTTCCGCAAGTCGATTAGACGGCGCGTCACCGGCACGACCCCCTGCCTGTTTTTGCATACCCACATGGATAATCCCGCCGAGAAACGTCCCCACCGTTAACACCACGGCATCGGCCAAGAAACGCAGCCCAGTACTTGTCACCACCCCAGTGACCCGCTCGCCGGTGACCATTAAATCGTCGACGGATTGCTGGAACAACTGGAGATTAGGCTGATTTTCGAGGAAACCTCGAATGGCGTGTTTGTATAACTGTCTGTCCGCTTGCGCACGAGTCGCTCGCACCGCGGGGCCTTTTCGAGCGTTTAGGGTTCGAAAGTGGATACCCGCCCGATCCGCGGCTAAAGCCATTGCCCCGCCTAGGGCGTCAATTTCTTTCACCAAGTGGCTCTTGCCAATGCCACCGATCGCCGGATTACAAGACATCTGACCCAAGGTTTCAATATTTTGGGTTAGTAGCAGGGTTTTTACACCCATCCGCGCGGCCGCCAAGGCAGCCTCGGTACCTGCATGGCCGCCACCGACAACAATGACATCAAAACGATTAGGGTAGTCCATAGTGGCTACAGCGTTGAACACGGGTTCGCAAGTATACGGAAGGCGGCCATAATGTCCAAGTCAATGATTCACCAGAGAAATGCCAAGCCCGCCCTTACTTACCGATACAGAAACTCGAAAATATCTGACCCAGTAAGTCATCACTGGAAAACTCGCCCGTGATTTCATTCAGTGCTTCGTGGGCGATACGCAGCTCTTCAGCCAGCAACTCCCCGGCTTGTCGGGTTTGCAACTGCTGCCGACCAGCGATCACAGCCAGGTTAGCTCGACGCAACGCATCAAGATGTCGGCTTCGGGCGATAAAATTACCTTCTACTTGAGCATCAAACCCAATTGCCTGTTGAATATGGGCTTTCAGCTCCGCCAGCCCCTGCAGCATCGTCACTGAGATGCCGAACACCGGTACCGTAAATGTCGGTATGAACTCAAGCTCGCGTTTATCAACCTTGTTCAACACGACGATGGCGCCATCACGGTGGCCAACCTCCGCCAATAGGGCTTCAGCCTGAGCTTGCCAATCTTCAAAATGCTGGCTGTAATCAATCAGCAGGAGAATAATATCAGCGGTACCCAGTTCCTGCCGAGCCCGACGAATACCCTCCTTTTCCACCAGATCAACGCTATCCCGCAGCCCGGCGGTATCAACCAATCGCAGCGGCACACCGTCCAGATGGATGTCTTCTTTCACCACATCTCTTGTGGTACCAGCAACACTCGTGACGATGGAGGTTTCACGACCACTGAAATAGTTCATTAAACTCGATTTACCCGCATTCGGCCGGCCAGCGAAAACCAGAGTGACGCCTTCCCGCAATATAGCCCCTTGCTCTGTCTGGGCCAGTGTCTGCGCCATGGCAACTTCAATCTCGGCAAGAGCTTGATGAATCAGTTCATCCGCGAGAAAGTCCACCTCTTCCTCCGGAAAGTCGATGGCGGCTTCAACATGGATCCGAAGCCTGATGATACGCTCATCTAACTCATGGATTTTTTCTGAAAAGCGACCCTGCAAAGAATTAACCGCGCTTTTGGCGGCTCGCTGGCTACCGCTATCAATCAGGTCAGCAATGGCTTCGGCCTGTGACAGATCGATCTTGTCGTTAAGGAAGGCCCGTTGTGAAAATTCACCGGGACCGGCGATACGCGCGCCAACTTGAACCACACGGTTCAACAACATATCCATCACAACGGGCCCACCGTGGCCCTGCAGCTCAAGCACGTCTTCACCCGTGAACGAATTGGGACCTGGAAAAAATAGTGCAATGCCTTGATCAATGGCGCTGCCATCGGCATCAAGGAAGTTCGAAAAGGTCGCCAGTCTGGGCGCCGGCAGTTTACCCACCAGCAACCGCGCTATACTTGCCGCCCGACCCCCAGAGACTCGAATAATACCGACACCGCCTCGGCCAGCTGGTGTCGCGATCGCTACAATGGTGTCTGTATGCGCCATGGTGCCGGTCATTGTTGCGTCATCAGCCGGCTTTTTCGACTTGCTTGGTCACGTACCATTGCTGCGCAATAGACAATAGATTGTTCACTAACCAATACAGCACGAGCCCACTCGGGAACCACAAGAAGAAGAATGTAAACATCACCGGCATAAACTTCATCACTTTCGCTTGCATGGGATCTGGCGGTTCTGGCTGCATCATCTGGGTCACGAACATAGACGCACCCATCAATATTGGTAACACAAAATAGGGATCCATGACCGACAGGTCGTTAATCCACAACATAAAGGGTGCTTGACGCAACTCGTAGCTTTCCATTAGCGTCCAGTAAAGTGCCAGGAATACCGGCATTTGCATCAAAATCGGTAAACAACCCCCTAACGGGTTAGCGCCTTCCTTTTTATACAGCGCCATCATTGCCTGCGTAAATTGTTGCTTGTCATCGCCATACCGCTCTTTAAGCCGGGCCATTTCCGGCTGCAACTTACGCATCTTAGCCATTGACTTAAAACCAGCGGCCGATAATGGAAACAGCAATGTTTTGACAATCAGGGTTAAAACAATAATCGACAGACCCCAATTACTGACGATGCCATGAATAAATGTGAGCAAACCGAACATCGGCTGGGCAAGCCACCAAAGAAAACCGTAGTCGACCGTGAGGTTCAAGCCCGGGGAAATTTCTTCGAGCTTATATTGGTCCTTTGGTCCGATGTAAAACTGCGCGCCTTTAGTATCCCGTTCACCAGCAGCGATTGACCAGTTTGGCGATGTAAAACCAAATAGATAAGCATCCTTGTCGCCTAGCTTTCGAGCATGAAAGGTATTTTTATCCTGTTTTGCTTTCGGTACCCAAGCAGTCACAAAATAGTGTTGAACCATGGCGATATAACCACCTTCAACCACGGCCTTGTAGGCTTTTTCTTCCACGTCTTCAAAAGTCACCTTGGTATAAGGCGCATCGTTTGTATAGGTTGCACCGCCAGTGTAAGGCGCTAAACCCATCGAATTTTGATCAACTAACGCCGGCGCTTGGCCATCTCGCTTGATCTGGCCAAACAGTGCTACCGACCAAGATTGATCGCTGTTGTTCACAACGTCGTAGTCAACATCGACCAGGTAGTCATCTCGACGTAGCGTAAAACGCTTGGTAACTAACACGCTACCTTGGGTGGTTTTGAGCTCAACCTGAATTTGGTCTTGACCACTGGATAAATCATAACGGTTTTTATCGACAGCAAAAGTGGGTCTACCCGCTGCGGTATCTGTGCCATTCTGTCCTATAAGACCACTCTGAGCCGCATAAGCATTACGAGGATCCATCAAAACAAACGGTGAATCGGGCTGGTTGATGGCAACTGGAAATTTGATCAAAGACGCCTCTACGATATCGCCACCGACAGTGTCTATAGTAATGTTAAGTACGTCTGACGTTAGGATGACATAGCGGCTGTTCTGAGTATCTAATCCTGCGTTAGCTGCAGCTGCTTCTGTCGCTGGGGCTGATAACCCGTTGTCGAGAGGTAAAAAGTCTATCTGGCCATTATCGGCAGTCGTACTCGTTGTGCTGACGGTGTTCAAATTAATATCAGGTAAGCGGTTATCCTGGGGCACGTTCGTGACACTGACGGTATCATTCTCGACGCGGCCGCTACCATAGTCTTCATTCCATGCGAGTATCAGCATGTAAGTCGTAACGGCGAGCCCTAATAAAATCAAAATGCGTTGAAAATCCATTGGTAACTCTCGTTAAGAACGGTTCGCGGAACAAGACGGGGTTTTTTGTGTCTTGTTGGCAACCAGTACTGGGGGAACTAGATCAACGCCCCCCGGATTAAATGGGTGGCATTTACAGATACGTTGGACGCCAAGTTTGCTACCCATGAGCACACCATGTTGCTCGATGGCCACGCGGGTATATTCCGAACAGGTAGGATAAAAACGACAACTAGGCCCCAGGATACTGCTGAGGCAAACTTGATAAACACGAATAGTGATTAACATGAGTCGCTTGATCATCTAAGTACTCGCCCGGGTACTCGTATAAGTACTCGTTGTTGCTTTATTGAACAACGTTCCCCAGCCTTTCGACAATACATTGACCAAATGACCATTGTCTTTTTTCGAGACGCCAGTGCGCGCAACGATGACAATATCTAAATGCGGTGCATTTTCTGTCGGTCGGCAGTGGACTCTGAAAGACTCTCGAATTATACGTTTGACACGATTGCGCTGGACTGCTGGACCCGTGGTTTTTTTGCCGATAACCATCCCAAGCCGACAATGATTCATCTGATTTTCAATGGCGAGAACCAGAAATTCAGGACCACTGACGCGATATTTATTGGTCTTGAAAACGTGATCAAACTCATAAGAATTTTGCAGCCGGAAACCAGGCGGGAAACCATGCGCCGCTTGAGTATGATGAGATTGTTCAGGTAGATCGGCCAAGAGCTCCTATCAGACTGAAATTTCTTTGCGTCCCTTAGATCTGCGACGTTTTAGTACTAGTCGACCATTTTTGGTTGCCATTCTTGAACGGAAACCGTGGGCTCTAGCGCGCTTCAATAAGCTGGGTTGAAATGTTCTTTTCATTGGGATTACACCGGTAACGGGGTTTAAAATCGAGCGGCGATTCTAAAGAAGATTCCGTCAACAGTCAATTTACCAATTCAGGGATTATCAACGCCATTTAATCTGTTAGTACTATAGTAGTTAAATACTTATATATATAAATTATTATTACTACTGTTATTAGAGACTAGCTGCCTGTGGATTAGTCGTATTTAGTGTTTTATATCAATCAGTTGTAGGGGATCAAAGGGTGTTAACAGTTGGCCTTAGACCTGCGGGTAAGCTGTGGATAAGCTGTGTGGAAATAGCCGAGTTATCCACAGGGCAGAGGCAGTCTGTAATATTTACGTTTTTGTCCACAGGTTATGCACAGGTTACGCACAGGTTGTCTACTGGTTTTAAGGATAAATTATTGATTTTTAAGGCATTTTATTTGTATCTAATTGTTCGGAACTGTTGGCGTGAGAAGGCAAATGGCGTTACTATTCGAGTCGGCTGCAGGCTAGCGCTAAAAATGTTGCGATGAACAAGCAAATTTAGCGAGATATCTGAATATTTTCAGAGACATACGATAACTCGGAGGGTGTGTGGGGGCGACAATTTGGCAAAAATGCTTGCACAGTCTCGAAAGTGAGCTGACCGCGCAGCAATTCAATACCTGGATAAAGCCTTTGCAGGCCGAATTAGATACAAAAGACTTACGTCTTCTCGCACCCAATAAATATATCAGAGATCAAGTCAGCGACATGTTCATGGTTCGTATTCAAGAACTGGTTGAACAAAATGGTTCCGGTGGTGTGACGCTGCGCATTGGTTCGTCAACGGGACTTCCGAGCGCAGATAGGACGAATGGCTTATTGAACGGCTCATCGACTGGCTTATCGAATGGTAATGCGCGGGTAGCTGATAACAGCTTTGCAGTCCGAGAAAGCTTCTATCCCCTGTTGAAACTGAACCGAGAATTCACCTTTGACACCTTCGTCGCTGGGCGCTCGAATGAGTTGGCCAGGGCTGCGGCTGTGCAGGTTTCAGAAAACGTCGGTGTCACCTATAAGTGTTTACTGCTATATGGTGGCGTAGGGCTGGGTAAGACCCACCTGATGCATGCGGTGGGTAACGCGATCCTTGAAAAGCATCCCAATTTAAAAGTCGCGTATATGTATTCGCAGCGATTTATGGAGGATATGGTCAGGGCGATTGAACATGGCACTATGCCCGAGTTTACCCAGTATTACCGTACTGTGGATGTGTTGCTGATGGATGATATTCAGTTTCTGGCCAAAGGCATGAAATCCCAGGAAGAATTTTTCCATGTATTCAATCGGTTACAGGAAAATGGTAGCCAGATAGTGCTGACCTGTGATCGTTATCCGAAGGAAATTCAAGGCCTCGAAGAGCGTCTTAAGAGTCGTTTTATGTGGGGGATGACTGCGACTGTCGAGCCGCCTGATTTAGAAACAAGGGTGGCTATTTTGTTGAAGAAGGCAGAGGTCGAGAGAGTATATGTGCCCCATGACGCAGCATTTTTTATTGCTGAGAGAATTCGGTCAAATGTTCGTGAGTTGGAAGGTGCGCTACGTCGGGTGATTGCGAATGCGAACTTTACAGGTCGAGAGATTAGTGTTGAGCAGGTCAAGGAGTCACTAAAGGACTTGATCTCGCTGCAGGACCGTCAGGTGGGGATTGAAAATATTCAAAAGACGGTTGCGGATTATTATAAGATTAGAATTGCTGAGTTGCATTCGAAACGCCGTACTCGGTCCATCGCGCGGCCACGACAGGTGGCTATGGCGCTGGCCAAGGAGCTGACAAACCACAGTTTGCCAGAGATTGGCGATGCTTTCGGCGGGCGAGATCATACGACGGTCTTGCACGCTGTGCGAAAAGTCGAAGAATTGCGCGAGAGTCATCAAGATATTCGAGATGACTATACGAATTTGCTGCGAATATTGACGGCTTAGGGGTCGATAAGGACTGCCATGAAGTTTGAGATAGACCGTGATGCGCTGCTCGAGCCTTTGCAATTTGTGTCTGGTGTGGTGGAGCGCCGGCAGACGTTGCCGGTGCTTGCGAACCTGATGATCTCTGTAGAGAAGGGTCGGCTGACGCTTGTCGGCACGGATCTAGAAGTTGAGTTAAGCGCAAGCCTGGACAGTATTAGAAGTACTGTCGATGGTGCTGTGACAATACCAGCGCGTAAATTTAGTGAAATTTGTCGCAGCTTGCCCGGTACAGCACCGTTGGTCTGTTCCCTTGAGGGCGAGCGAATGAGCATTGTCAGCGGTCGCTTTCGGTCGCACCTGGCAACCTTGGAGATTATAGATTTTCCCACCGTCGAGATGGATCCAGTCCTGGTCGAACTGAGGCTCGCGCCAGCGGATTTTAAGCGCCTTCTGGATAAGACCAGTTTCGCCATGGGACATCAGGATGTTCGGTATTTTTTTAATGGAATGTTGTTTGTGACAGGCGCAAACCAGTTGACGACGGTGGCAACTAACGGCCAAAGGCTTGCTGTTAACCATCTGCCAGGTGCTTATGCGGTGAGTAACACGCAGCAGTTCATCGTCCCCAGAAAAGGCGTTGTCGAAATGCTACGAATGGTTAAAGATGACACACAGGAACTACTGGTTCAATTTTCAAGAAATCACCTGCGGGTCGTGTCCCGTCAATTCTGTTTGGTGACAAAATTAATTGATGCCACATACCCGGATTATGAAAGAGCCATCCCGGCGGGGGGCGATGTCATCGTGGTGGGTAACAGGCGTGAAATTAAGGACGCATTAACGAGAACTGCAATCCTGGCGAACGAGACCTATCGAAATATCCGTCTGGAGCTTACGCCGGGTAACTTGGGTATTTACGCGAACAACCCATTGCAGGAAGAGGCTGAAGAAAATGTTCCGGTTGATTACGATGGAGCGGGTTTAAAGATTGGCTTTAATGTGGACTACATCATTGATGCGCTATCGGCGATCGATGGCGATAGGGTTCAAATGACGTTTATAGATGGCAATAGTGCCATGTTGCTGGCAGGTCCTGACGAGAGCTTATCACGTTTCGTGGTAAGCCCCATGATTTTATAAGCCTGTAATATAGGCCCTGTGTGTAATGTGAGCACTCACTATAGGAAATTCCATGAAGTTACGGGTTAGTAGAGAAGCGCTGTTGAAACCGCTGCAGCAAGTTGCCGGCGTCGTCGAACGACGTCAGACTTTGCCAGTGTTGTCGAATGTATTGTTGCAGGTTGAGGGCAACGTATTGTCCTTAACGGGCACCGATCTCGAAGTGGAGATGGTGGGTCGAGTACCGTTAATCGAAGGTGAAAGCGGCGAGATTACTGTGCCGGCGCGAAAGTTAATGGATATTTGTCGCGAGTTGCCAGACAAGGCTGAGATCGAATTGATATTAGTGGGGCAACGGTTGACGGTTAAAGCCGGTCGTTTTCGCTCGACACTGTCGACGCTGCCCGCGGAAGACTTTCCGACAGTAGAGAAATCACTCGCGGAAATGTCCACTAGAATCGACAGCAAGTCCTTGAAGCGGTTGTTGGACAGAACAGCTTTCGCCATGGCGCAGCAAGATGTTCGGTATTTCCTCAATGGTATGTTGATTGAGATGGGTGGAGATTACGTCAAGACTGTCGCGACGGATGGTCACCGGTTGGCAATGAGCACGCTTAAGCTCGAAGGTGCAAGCGCAGATAGTCGGCAAGTGATCTTGCCCAGAAAGGGCGTTCTTGAATTGCAGCGCTTATTAAACGAAGTCGAAGGTGATATAGGGATTGCCATAGGAGCTAATTATTTGATGGCAGAGTCCGCAGACTTTGTGCTGACAACCAAGTTGGTAGACGGGCGGTTTCCAGATTATGATCGCGTAATTCCCAAAAATGGCGATAAGCTTATCGTGGCGGATAAATTAGAGCTGCGGCAGGCACTGAATCGCACCGCGATATTGTCAAATGAAAAATTCCGTGGAATTCGCGTTAACCTGTCTTCAGGTGTTTTGCAGCTATCGGCAAATAACCCGGAACAAGAGGAGGCAGAGGAAACGGTGTCCGTGGACTACCAGGGGGCTGAGCTTGAGGTCGGTTTCAACGTCGGCTATGTGCTAGATGTTTTAGGCGTTATTGATAGCGATACGGTAAAGATTACCCTGCATGATGCCAATAGCAGTGCGTTGTTGGAGGACCCAAGTGCGGAAGATTCAATTTATGTTGTTATGCCAATGAAGCTATGAGTCTAAGCCGGCTTACGGTCAAGAACTTACGTAATATTGAACACGTTGAGTTGAGTCTGGGATCCGGTGTTAACCTCGTCTGTGGTGTTAACGGTAGCGGCAAGACGAGTCTGCTCGAGGCAATCTATTTTCTGGGTTCAGGACGGACCTTCCGCGGTCAGCGTATAGAACCACTCATTAGCCGTGATGCCAGTGGCTGTACGGTTTTTGGTGTGGTGGACGCTGATCGGCGATGTCGTATCGGGGTGCAGCGGGGCCGGGACGGTGGTCGAGACATTAAGATCAATGGCGAGGTGGTTCGTCGGGCAAGTGAGTTGGCGCTTGCTCTGCCGGTGTTAATGCTTGGTCCGGACACCGTGGATCTGCTACTGGGGGCGCCGGGACCGCGGCGGCGATTCCTGAACTGGGGTTTGTTTCACGTGGAACATGGGTTTCTGTCAGAGTGGGAGAATGCCACTCGCGGATTGAAACAGCGTAATAGTCTTCTGCGTGCTGGTCGAGCGTCCAATCGTGAGTTGACGGTTTGGACTGATAAGCTAGAGGTTTTGGCGGAGGCGATTGATGCCTATCGGCGCCGCTATTTTGAAAAACTGCAAGCCGTGTTCAAAGTGATCTGCGCGGATTTAACGGGCCTGCAGGAGGTTGAATGTGTGTATTCCAGGGGCTGGGATAGTAATCGGTCGCTGAAAGAGGTCATGGCAAGTCAGTTAGACGGGGATATCAAGCGGGGCTTTACGTTGAGTGGCTTTCAGAAAGCCGACATTGAGCTGCGAGTTGCGGGGCAAAGTGCTACCAGCGTCTGTTCACGTGGTGAGTTAAAAATATTGGCGTGGGCGCTGGTGCTCAGCCAAGGTAAACTGTCAATGGCGCAGCAGCACCAGGCACCGGTTTATTTAGTAGATGACCTGTGTGCCGAGCTGGATGAGCATCACCGACAGAGTGTTTGTCGAGAATTGGTTAATAGCGGTGGCCAAATAGTGGCGACCGGCATCGATCTTGAGCAACTGCAGGGCAGTTGGTCTGGGATTACCACTAAGATGTTTCACGTGAAACGTGGCGTGTTTAGTGAACTGGAGAGCAGTAATGAGTGATGAACGATCTTACGATTCCACTAGCATCAAGGTTCTTAAGGGCCTGGAAGCGGTTAAAAAACGTCCTGGCATGTATATCGGCGACACGGACGATGGTACAGGCCTCCACCATATGGTGCAGGAGCTCGTAGATAACTCCATTGATGAAGCCTTGGAAGGTTACTGTTCCGAAATCAAAGTCATTATTCATCCAGATAACTATGTCAGCGTCATGGACAACGGTCGTGGCATACCTACTGACATGCACGAAGGTGAGGGCAAGTCTGCAGCCGAAGTGATTATGACCGTGCTCCACGCGGGTGGAAAATTTGATGACAGCAATTATAAAGTATCCGGCGGCCTCCACGGCGTAGGTGTATCCGTCGTCAACGCACTATCAGAGGAACTCGTCCTGACGATCTGGCGTGACGGCAAGGTATGGGAGCAGGTTTATCATGATGGTGTACCCGAAGCATCATTAGCCGTAGTCGGCGAAACACAACAAACGGGTACTAAGTGCCGATTTAAGCCGTCAGCAACCACCTTTACTAACATTGAATTCCATTACGACGTTCTTGCGAAGAAGCTAAGAGAGCTCTCGTTCCTTAATGCAGGCATCATTATCGACCTGGCCGACGAGCGTACGGGTCGAGAGGATCGGTTCTGCTACGAAGGCGGACTGCGCACTTTTGTGGAATATTTGAACCAAAACAAGACAGCCTTGAACCAGATTTTTCACTGCAAGGCGAGTCGCGACGATGGTATTTCCGTGGAAATCGCCATGCAATGGAACGATACTTATCAAGAATCGATCTTCGCATATACCAACAACATTCCTCAAAGCGATGGCGGTACCCATCTACAGGGCTTTCGTGCGGCATTGACGCGAACTTTGAATAATTACATTGATCGCGAGGGCATGGGCAAGAAAGCCCAAGCAACTACAACTGGCGATGATGCTCGAGAGGGCTTAACTGCGGTCATATCCGTCAAGGTACCAGATCCAAAATTCTCTTCTCAAACCAAAGACAAACTGGTTTCCTCTGAGGTTAAAACGGCAGTCGAACAAGAGATGGGCAATGCCTTCAGCGATTTTCTGATGGAGAACCCCCAGGAAGCCAAGTCAATCGTCCAGAAGATGATTGATGCGGCTCGGGCCAGAGAGGCTGCTCGAAAGGCTCGGGAAATGACCCGCCGCAAAGGTGCATTAGATATCGCCGGTTTGCCCGGCAAGTTAGCTGACTGCCAGGAGAAAGATCCGGCCCTGTCTGAAATTTACCTGGTGGAAGGTGATTCTGCTGGCGGCTCGGCGAAACAGGGAAGAGATCGTAAAAACCAAGCGATCCTACCCCTTAAAGGTAAGATCCTGAATGTTGAAAAGGCACGTTTTGACAAAATGTTGTCCTCTGCCGAGGTGGGCACCCTGATTACTGCGTTGGGTTGTGGTATTGGACGGGACGAATTTAACCCGGATAAGCTGCGTTATCACCATATTATTATCATGACCGACGCCGACGTGGATGGTGCGCATATCAAGACCCTGCTGTTGACCTTTTTCTTTCGGCATATGCGGGTGCTTATTGAACGGGGCCATATCCTCATCGCTCAACCGCCACTGTATAAGGTGAAGCGCGGCAAACAGGAGCGTTATATCAAAGACGAGGACGCTTTGAACGCCTATCTATTCGAAGTTTCCATGGAAGACGCCAAGCTTATCCCGACAGCCGGTGCACCAGCATTGGAAGGTGATGAACTTAGATCCCTGGCTCAGCACTATTTTACGGTGCAGACCCAAGTTAAACGTCTAGAACGAGTCTTTCCCGCTGAGATACTGGATTTGATGATTTACGCACCACGTTTAACTTTGGCGGAACTGAGTGACGAAGCACGAGTGAAAGAGTGGTCTGCTGATCTCGAGGCGCGAACGGCAGTTGCTATTAAGAGCCGTACAGAATATCAGTTCACGGTTCGTGAAGATCTTGAACGACACCTATACTATCCCACATTAATCGTTATAAATCATGGGGTTAGCAGAGAGTATGTGTTTACTCGAGAGTTCTTTCAGTCGAAAGACTACGAAGACTATACTGCCTTAGGCGATCAGATAACAAAACTGCTTCAAGCTGATGCCGTCATTATGAAGGGTGAAAAATCCGAGCCAGCCTTATCGCTTAAACAGGCCTTAGCGTGGTTGCAGCAAGAGGGTCTTCGCGGTCAGAGTCGTCAGCGTTACAAGGGGCTCGGCGAAATGAACCCAGATCAACTATGGGAAACCACCATGGATCCGAAACGCAGAACCATGTTACGAGTCACTATCGAAGACGCTATCGCTGCCGACCAGTTGTTCAGTACTTTGATGGGTGATGCGGTGGAACCACGGAAAAACTTCATCGTCAGCAACGCCCTGGCAGTGGCTAACCTGGACGTTTAGGTTACTGGTTTCCTAGCCCAATCAGCGCAGTTAGCAAGGGAATGCGCTGATTCGGGCTTTGGCGAAAGCGGCGAGGTCCGAATGGACTTCGATCATCAATCCGCGTTGTTGAATAACCTGCAACGTCGCTTTGCCATTACCAGTGAGCACCAGAACGGGGTCTGCGTCGCCGGCGATGGCAGCGTCAATGTCCTTCACTGAGTCACCAACAAAGGTCAGGGTGTCTATAGCACCTGGATGAAATCGTCGAATCTGATTCAGTAATCCGGGGCGAGGCTTACGGCATTCACATTCTGCGTTAGGATGATGCGGGCAAAAGAAAATCTTCTCAATTTGCCCCCCGGCTGCACCGACTAACCGAAGCAACTTAGCGTGCATGGCCTCGAGGTCTGGCAGGTAAAACTTTTGCCGGGCCAGACCCGCTTGGTTGGTGGCCACATAGATCTTGTGACCTGCCTGGGATAGGCTGGCAATTGCCTGGATGCTACCCGGCAGCGGCACCCACTCGTCCGCTGATTTAATATAGTCTGGCGAGTCGACGTTGATCACGCCATCTCTGTCTAAAACGATAATCGAATCAGCCACGGCTGGGGTCCTCGCCGACTGCCTTTGCTCCAGTACTCATTGAAGCAAAGAGAAGTCGGCGATATCCAAAAATAAAGTTCGCATCTTCTGTAGTGTTGCCAACCGATTCGCTCTTATTGCCGGTTCGTCAGCCATCACCATCACCTCATCAAAGTAAGCATCGATAGTGCCTTGCAGTGCCGCGAGGGTCAGGCATTTGGCGTTATAGTCCTGCTCAAGATCGGCATGGGGTGTCTGCAGATCCGCCTCTGCCGCGCCAAGTGCGGTAAATAGCGCGCTTTCTGCGGGTGATTGGAACAGCGCCGGATCGATGCTGGCATCTATCGCACCTGCTTTCTTTAAAATATTCGCGACCCGCTTGTTCGCGGCGATGAGATTCTCAGCTTGGGGTTGAGTGCGAAATTCCTGAATGGATCGAACCCGCCTGTCGCAATCCCCAAGATCTGTGATGTCCTGGTGACTAAATCGCACGGCATTGAACGTGTCTCCGGGTATGCCTTGATCCTGATACCAAGTCCCCAGACGATCCAATAAATAGTCGTACACGGCTGTCGTTGAGAAATCTGGACTGTGTTGGCCAGCTGCGATCGCCAGCGTTTCTCGTATATCCAGCTTGAGTCCAGCCTGGATGCAGATACGAATGACTCCAAGGGTCTGGCGCCGCAACGCAAAGGGATCCTTGGAACCCGTGGGTGGCTGGTTGATACCAAACAAGCCTGTCAGCGTATCGAGTTTATCTGCGATCGCGACAGCCTGACCGGTGGCACTGGTTGGCAGTTCGCCACCGGAAAAGCTCGGCAGGTAATGCTCCTTAATGGCCTGCACAACTGCTTCCGGTTCACCGTCGTGGTGGGCGTAATACCCACCCATAAGACCCTGCAGTTCTGGAAATTCACCGACCATTGAAGCTACCAGGTCAGCCTTGCACAATAATCCGGCCCGCTGCGCCTGGCTGACGTCTTCGCCGATTTGCTCGGCGATGAACCCAGCTATGCGGGAAATGCGCTTGGCCTTATCCAAGTAGGTGCCGAGCTTAGCCTGAAATACCACATTGCCGAGACGCTCGAGGTTGCTCTCGAGCGTTGTTTGTTGATCACGTCGATAGAAGAAAGCCGCGTCAGCCAGACGAGGAGAAATAACCCGCTCGTTGCCTTTGATAACAGCTTGTTGATCGCGACTCTCGATATTCGCGATTGTCACAAAACGCGGCAGTAGCTTGCCCTGCAAATCGACGAGATGAAAATAGCGCTGGTGTGATTTCATCGCTGAGATCAATGCCTCCTCAGGCACACTTAAAAATGCCGAGTCAAATTTACCGCTCAGAGCGATGGGCCACTCGACCAAGGACGTGACCTCATCAAGCAACTCAGGATCAATAATGACACGCGCATTTTCCAGCGCTTCAACCTTTGCCAGTTGCTCAAGGATGACTGACTTCCTTACCTCGAAATCAACAATCACATAGTTGTCTCTGAGCACCTCAGCATACTCGTTTGCAGACTTAATCTTGATTACGCCATTACTCATGAAGCGATGGCCGAGAGTGGTTCTTCCAGAGTCACAATTGAGAATTCTTGCGGGTAAAATTTCTTCGCCATAGAGAAGCACCAAGGAGTGTACTGGCCTGACAAACTCAACTCGGCTAGCGCCCCAGTGCATTTTACGATCGATTGGCAGTGTGCTAAGACTCTTCAAAAGGATGTCGCTAATCAGTTCGCGTATATTGCCGCCGGGTTTGTGTTGTTGGTAGACCAGCCAAGTGCCTTTGGATGTTTCTTGCTTTTCCAGCCGGTTGGGGTCGTCCAGTCCACAGGAACGCATAAATCCAGTCAGCGCTTTCGAGGGTTTGCCTTCACTATCATAGGCGGCCTTCAATGCTGGGCCGCGCCGCTCTATTGATTGGTCAGGTTGCTGTTCTGCCAAATCAGACACGAGAAAAGCAAGCCGTCGGGGTGTTGCGTAACTCGTGACGGTCTTAAATGCGAACTGAGATTTTTTAAGTTCAGCGTTGATATTATTTACGAGAGACTTGATCAATAGACTGAGAGATTTTGGCGGAAGCTCTTCAGTTTGAAGTTCAAATAAGAGATCTTTAACGACCACTGATCACCTCCTGGAGAAACGTTTGCTTGATAGCGTCGTCGGCCAGTGGAAAATCGAGTGCTTTCCTTGACTCAAAATAGGCTTGAGCGACAGCTCGAGACAGCGCTCTGACGCGTAAGATAAATCTTTGTCGCTCTGTCACCGAAACCGCCTGGCGAGCATCAAGCAAATTGAATGCATGGGATGCTTTCATTACAAACTCATAAGCGGGCAAAGGCAAAGATGCAGCCAATAGCCGAGTGGTTTCTGCTTCGCAAAAATCGAATTGGGCAAACAATGCGTTGACGTCGGCGTAATCAAAATTATAAGCAGACATCTCGACTTCATACTGGTGGAAGACATCGGCATAGGTCACCGTCGCCGTATCAGACTTGCTCCAGATGAGTTGCTGAAAGTCTTCGACGCCCTGCAGATAGAGGGCCAGGCGCTCGAGTCCATAGGTAATCTCACCCGTGACCGGATAACACTCGAGTCCACCGACCTGTTGGAAATAGGTGAATTGAGTTATCTCCATGCCATCCATCCAGACTTCCCAGCCAAGACCCCAGGCGCCCAGCGTCGGAGATTCCCAGTTGTCTTCGACAAAACGAATGTCATGTACTAGTGGATCTATGCCCAAGTGACGCAGCGAGTCGAGATACAACGCCTGGATATTTTCTGGCGATGGTTTAAGCATGACCTGAAACTGGTAATAATATTGATAGCGGTTGGGGTTTTCGCCGTACCGACCATCTGTTGGTCGTCGGCATGGCTGAACATAGGCCGCTTGCCAGCTTTCTGGACCAATAGCGCGCAAGAACGTCGCTGGATGAAAGGTCCCGGCACCGACCTCCATATCGTAGGGTTGCATTAATACACAGCCTTGATCTGCCCAGTAGCGCTGCAGAGTCAAAATCATGTCCTGGAAAGTGGCTACGCTCATGTATCTGGCCTAACAATGAAATGGCGCTCAGTATACCGAAGGAGTGGGAGTCATGGCCATCGGTGTAGCCGAATGTTCGTGATGATAAAGTCCTGTAGAATAACCGTGGATGGTCCGATGGTGGCACTGAAAGCTCGATATCAGCATTGGATCTGTATAATCGGAGGGTTTATGAATGGCAACTGAAGACTTGATTCGGTGCGACTGGTGTCAGGGTGACGCGCTTTATCGGAGCTATCATGACGAAGTCTGGGGTTATCCAGAATTTGATGATCGCGTGCTGTTCGAGTTTTTACTGCTTGAAGGCGCCCAGGCCGGACTCAGCTGGATCACGATTCTGCGCAAGCAAGAGAACTATCGGTTGGCCTTAGACGGTTTTGATCCAGAATTGATCGCCCGTTACGACGATCAAAAGAAAGCCGAGCTGCTCGGTAATGCGGGCATCGTGCGCAATCGTTTGAAAATAGACAGCTGTATTACGAATGCGCGCAGTTATCTTGCCATTTTAGATTCAGGCCGCCAGTTTAAGGATTACCTTTGGGACTTCGTAGAGGGTCGACCCATTCAAAATCAATTCGTCTCAATCGCAGATGTACCGGCGAAAACTGCCGTGTCAGATGCGTTGAGTAAACGTCTAAAAGCCGATGGCTTCAAATTTGTTGGCACCACGATCTGTTATGCGTTGATGCAGGCGACGGGCATGGTAAATGACCATCTGGTTTCCTGCCACCGGCATCGCGAGTGCGCCGCGGCGTGTCCATGAGTGTCGAGATTGATACAGGTCCACCGCCCAACCCAATCGCTATCATCATGGTCTGGCTCATGTTGCGCTGCCTGGCGAGTTTACCGCTGGGCCTAAGTCAGTGGCTCGGTCGACGCCTGGGTACCTGCTTGTTCTGGTTCAAGGCTCGGGCCGCGAGAGTCACCGAGATTAACCTTCGAGCTTGCGGTAGGTTTTCCGCTGACACGAAGCCGGATCATCTTGTTAAATCGAGCCTGCAGCACATGGGGCAGACGATCATGGAAACACCGGCTATTTGGCTCGGATCTCGGCGCCGAATTGACGGCTGGATCAACAAGGTGGAAGGCGAATCTCTATTGGACGAGGCGGTTGCACAGGGGAACGGCGTCGTTATCCTGTTACCCCATTTCGGTAATTGGGAGTTGCTGAATGTATATTTTGCGCGCCGCCAGCCCATGACTGCCTTGTATCAGCCCCCAGATAAGGCCTATTTACGACCGATTATGGCGGCGGTACGAAAGAATTTTGGGAATGAAATGGTGCCGACTAACCGCGCCGGCGTCGCGCAACTATATCGGCGCTTGCGGGAGGGTCGCGTCGTCACCGTATTGCCGGACCAGGTGCCCAGCAGCGGCGAGTTCGTGCCCTTTTTTGGCCAGCCGGCGTTCACCGACCGCCTGCTGACCCGATTGATCCAAAAAACCGGTGCCAGAGTGGTCACTTGTGTTGTTATTCGTGAGCCTGGTGGGCAAGGCTTTACTGTGCGGTTCGGTATTCCTGATGTGGACGTGTATGCCAGTGACTCTATGCAATCAATGCTGGGGGTCAACAAGAGTATCGAGCAATGTGTTCGGATCGATCCGAATCAATACCAGTGGGAGTACAAGCGCTTTCGCCGCTACCCTGAGGGCAGCGTTCCGCTATATTGATTGGGCACCATGGGAGGCGTGATTTGCCGGTCTAGAGGCTATTTGCGCCAGAACATCGGCGTAAACAAGACGAGTAAAGTAAAGATCTCGAGGCGACCGAGCATCATGGAAAAGCACAGGATGAGTTTCGCGGTATCGCTGATGTCGCCATAGTGATGAGCGACGCTGCCAAGGCCCGGTCCAAGATTATTGATTGTTGCGCCGACCGCTGAAAATGCGCTGCTGAAATCTAAACCGCAGGCCATCATGGCCAGTAACATAAATAAGAAAATCACCACGTAGATCGAGAAGAACCCCCAGACAGATTCGATAACTCCCGCTAACACAGGGCGACGATTGAGTTTGATAGGGAAGATAGCATTGGGATGAATCAACCGGTGAATTTCTCGAATCCCTTGTTTGCAGATCAGCATGACACGCATAACTTTCATGCCACCACCGGTAGATCCGGCGCAAGCGCCAGTAAACGCGCCGAGAAATATCAGATACGGCAGCATATTTGGCCAGGTGCTGAAATCTGCAGTCGCGAAGCCGGTGGTCGTGAAAATGGATACCACTTCAAAAGCGGCAAACCGAAATGCAGTGGGCACCTCGTAGGTACCGAATGATACGAGCCCAGCCGTGACGATCACTGTGCCAATGATGAGTAACAACAGGTAGATGACGACCTCATCGTCGCGCAGATAATGCAAAACCGTACGCTCCTTCCAGCCAAAAAAATGGAGTCCGAAATTAATACCCGCAAGCGCCATAAAAAAGATCGCAACCATCTCAATTGCCACTGAGTCGAAGTAACCGATGCTCGCATCGTGGGTTGAGAAACCACCGATGGCGATAGTCGAAAAACTGTGGCAGATTGCATCGAACAAAGACATGCCCGCAATCCAGTAAGCGGCGGCACAGGCTACGGTGAGGCCAATATAAATAGACCAAAGAGCGACAGCCGTTTGCTTGATTCTCGGGGTGAGCTTGCTATCTTTTAAAGGCCCGGGCGTTTCTGCTCGATAGAGCTGCATCCCACCAATGCCCAGCATGGGTAATATGGCAACAGCGAGAACGATGATACCCATACCGCCGAGCCACTGTAGTTGTTGGCGATAAAAGAGGATCGAAGCGGGTAAATCATCGATACCGGTGATGACGGTTGCACCGGTGGTGGTGAGCCCGGAAAAGGACTCAAACAGCGCGTCTGCCCAGCTTAGGTTGATACCACTTTCCTGGACCATTGGAATCGCGCCAAAGCAACCCAGGGCCATATAAAATAAAAAGGTGATAAGAAAGCCGTCTTTGGTTCGCATTTCCTGATGGTGTTTTCGAAACAAGCCGAATAAGACCGCGCCCGCGGAAAACGTTAAGACGAAAGTATCGATAAAGATAATGCTGACGCCGTCGGCAAATAACCAGGAAACCAGGACCGGCGGCAACATGGTCAAACTGAAGATCATCAGGAGACTGCCAAGTATTCTGAAGGCAATTTGAATATGCATGGGTTACCGTCAGAAAAAAGTGAAGGGTGCCTGAAACAGCTTCTCGACTTCGCTGATTCGGCTTTTGTCGACCAGAAACAGGATGACATGGTCATCGGGCTCAACAACGACATCATCATGAGCGATGATAACGTCGCGACCTCGGACGATGGCGCCAATATTAGCGCCCGGGGGCAAATCAATTTCCTCGATTTTTCTTCCCACGACCTTTGAGCTTCTGCGGTCGCCGTGGGCGATAGCCTCGATAGCCTCGGCGGCTCCCCGGCGAAGGGAGTGAACCTTGACCACATCACCGCGACGGATGTGAGTGAGAATACTACCGAGAGTCGCTTGTTGCGGTGAAATCGCGATATCGATATTGCTTCCCTCAATCAAATCAACGTAAGCGGGGTTGTTGATCAAAGCGATCACCTTGCGGGCGCCCAGGCTCTTTGCCAGCATCGCTGACATAATGTTGGCTTCGTCATCATTAGTCACTGCGCAAAACACATCAGTTTCTTCAATGTTTTCTTCTAGCAGCAGTTCTCTATCGGAGGCATCCCCGGCCAGGACGATGGCCCGGTCAAGAGACTCTGACAACTCGTAACAACGCTGGCGACTGCGCTCTATGACCCGGACTCCGTAACGATGTTCCAGTGCTCGGGCCAGGCCAAGACCGATATGCCCACCACCGGCAATGATCAGCCGCCGATTAGGTCTCTCGGTTCGACGCATTTCGCTCATGACAGCTTGGATATCACCGGCTGCGGCAATAAAAAACACTTCGTCTTCAGCCTCGATCACCGTGTCACCCTGAGGGATGATCGGCCGATTTTTCCGAAATATCGCAGCAACGCGGGTATCAACTGTGGGCATGTGCTGACGCAGGTAACGTAGCTCTTGATCTATGAGCGGGCCACCATAATGGGCTTTGATACCCACAAGCTGCACCTGGCCATCAGCGAAATCCATGACCTGGAGTGCCCCTGGGTTGTCAATTAGACGACAAATATCATGGGTCACTATTTGCTCGGGATTTACCAGAAAGTCGACAGGCATGGCTTCATTACGAAAGATGCCATATTCAAGATAGGTGGTTGACCGAATGCGCGCGATTTTTGTTGGTGTATGAAATACAGAGTAGGCGACCTGACAGGCCACCATATTCACTTCATCGCTATTGGTCACGGCAATGAGCATGTCCGCATCTTCGGCGCCGGCTTGGCGCAGTACGTCGGGATGAGACCCCATGCCGCGAATAGTCCGAATATCAAAGCGATCCTGCAACTCTCTCAAGCGATCAGCATCATGGTCGACGACGGTAATATCGCTGGCTTCTTTTGTGAGGTTTTGGGCAAGGTTGCCTCCCACTTCGCCGGCACCAAGAATGATAATTTTCATGGCTGTATGGCCTTGGCGATTCTCGAATAATAAAACCCATCATGCCCGAGCAAATCGGGCAGTAGTTGTCTGCCATATTCCTGGCCGTGGCCCCATTCGGCTTCAATAGGCATCGACACAGCGTCAGTAGTCGCATTGAAAAATTGTTTCATTACGTCTTCATTTTCAGTAGGTAATATCGAGCAGGTTGAATAGACCAAAATACCGCCAGGCGCTAGCATTGCCCAGGCGGCGTTGAGCAGCTCAAGCTGAGTAGCCGCCAGCTTATCAATATCTGAATTTCTGCGCAGCAACTTAATATCCGGGTGGCGTCGGATAATCCCGGTTGCTGAGCAGGGTGCATCTAACAGGATCCGCTGAAAAAGTGCCGCAGGAACAAAATCCCGCAAATCACTGGCGACGCAGTCTGCTTTGAGATCCAGGCGTTTTAAGTTCTCAGCAACGCTGACCAATCGGTGTTCTTCCAGATCTAGGGCTGTGAGAGCGATGCCGGGAAAGGATTCTAAAATATGGCTGGTTTTTCCGCCTGGCGCAGCACAGGCATCGAGCACCCGCATACCGGCAGCAGGGGCTAACAGTTCGGCTGCCAGTTGCGATGCTTCATCCTGAACGCTGGCATAGCCATGCTCGAATTCAGGTAGCAGGTTGACGCTGATGGGTGCTTCGAGATAGATAGCTGAGGGGGCGTGAGTCGCGAGACGCGCGCCGATGTTACTGACAGTCAGAAGGTCCAGATAGGCAGCGGTGGTGAGGCGTTGTTGATTGACTCTCAGCGTCATCGGCGGGCGCGCGTTATTGGCAGTGATGATGGTCTCTTGCTGCTCCGGCCAGGCTGTCTTGATCCGATTGAGGAGCCACTCTGGATGGTTAGATTGGGCCTGTATGTCACCCTCGATGCTGGTTTCAATGTCAGCTTGATTACGCAAATAATTGCGCAACACCCCGTTAACAAGGCCTTTAGCCCATGGGAGTTTTAAGCCTTTAGTGGCATTCACGGTGGCATTGACGCTGGCGTGCGCGGGTCGATTAAGGTTATTAACGCTATAAAGACCAGCTAATAGCAGTAGGTGAACGTTAATGTTCTTGCCGGTTAACGGCTTCTTCAACAGCTGCTCGAGGAGGGCGTTGAGATGATAATAGTCGCGAATTACGCCGTAGCTGATTTGTTTACTCAGCGGCGAATCACCACTATTGAACTGACTATCCATGGACTTGCCGTCGATAACGACAGCGCTGAGGACTCTAACGGCGGATTGGTATTCTTGCATCAGGAAAGTTTCGTGCCAGGCATAAAGAGTGCCTTGCGTGCATTGAGTATATCGGCACCGGTGAGGATGCTGCCCTTGCCCAGGGGTAACTGAACAGCGGTCAACCATAGTGCATCGGTACCGCAAGCGACGAGCACGCCGCGTTTTGAGATGGCAAGAATCTCGCCAGGTTGTGCTTGCTGGGTGCTGTTCACCAATGCCTGAGTCTCCGCACTGATGTATTCGACAGCCCAGACCTTCATTCTGAGACCATTGAGAACCGTGAACGCAATCGGCTCAGGGTTAAAGCCACGGACCATTCGATCGATTTCACTGGCTGTTCCAGACCAATCGATCTGAGCTTCGTGCTTTTCAATTTTGTGAGCGTAGGTTGCCCCATCAGGCTGTGGTTGAGGTTGAGTCGTGCCAGCGGCGATTTGCTCAATCGCAGTGAGCAAGGCGCGAGTACCGAGCTCGCTGAGTTTCGCGGCTAGACTTTGACTGGTTTCTGTCGCGGCGATGTCCGTTTTTGCGCATAACAAGACGTCGCCCGTATCTAGCCCCGCATCCATTTGGATGATGCAGACGCCAGACTCGGTATCGCCAGCCAGGATCGCCCGCTGGATGGGCGCCGCACCGCGCCAACGGGGCAGAAGTGAGCCGTGCACATTGATGCAGCCTAATCGGGGATAATCCAAGACTTCAGGTTTGAGAATTTGCCCGTATGCGACAACAACCATCAGATCGACATTCAGGTGTTCAATGTCACCGCGGCGCAAGCGTTGCGGCTGCAGAACGGGCAAGTGATGTTGTTCGGCCAGGCGCTTAACAGCGCAGGGAACATTCTGCTTGCCCCGCTTGCCCGGTTTGTCGGGCTGCGTGATGACGCCAACAATATGGTGCTCGCTGGCAATCAGCGCACCGAGATGATCAGCAGCAAAATCGGGCGTACCGGCAAACAATAGGTTCAACTTTTAGGCCTATTCACGGTGCTTGCGCTGTTTGAGTAATTTTTTGCGAATCATCTGGCGTTTGGTATCAGAGATATAGTCGACGAACAATTTTCCCTCGAGATGGTCCATTTCATGCTGAATGCAAACCGACAGAAGGTCGTCTGCGGTCAGGGTAAAAGGGTTGCCCTCGCGGTCAATGGCCGTGACTTCTATTTTTTCGGACCGGTATACGGGCTCGAAATAACCGGGGATAGACAAGCAACCCTCGTTCGTTTCAATCTCGCCTTCACGTGCAATGATCTCTGGATTGATCAACACCAGCGGCGATGAATTATCCTCAGAAATATCCACCACCAGCAGCCGCAGGTGCATGTTTACCTGGCTTGCAGCCAAACCGATGCCAGGCGCCGCGTACATTGTCTCGAGCATGTTGTCGGCGAGCATCGCGATTTTGCCGTTGACGTCCTTGACGGGTTCAGCGACGGTTCTCAACCGGGGATCCGGGAATTCCAAGATATTTAATAGCGCCATGGCGTTCAGTTCTAACCCTGTAATAATAGTGTAAATAATTTGATGAAGATCATGTTCAAGTTGGCAATTCAGCTCATCTGATCACAGATGTGTCGTCTAGAATTACCTGATATTGTACGCGTTTTGAGGATGGGATTCGCCCTATGCGAAAAATTCTTATCGCTGTTGTTGTCAATCTGCTACTAATAAGTCAAGCCAGCCTTGCGGCCAACGATATTCTAAAACCCGGCCATCCTGATCGCTACCTCGTTCAACAAGGCGATACCTTGTGGGATATCTCGTCGATGTTTCTGACACAGGCTTGGCGTTGGCCGGAGATCTGGCGAGTGAACCCCGAGATTGAAAATCCACACCTGATTTATCCCGGTGATGAGATCATGCTGCGATATATCGACGGCGAGCCCCAGTTGCTGCTGTCTCGGGGCGATGAGGCCCGTACCGTGCGGTTGACCCCGATGCCCAATCGGGATGTTAAAGCCAGCCCCAGGATCAGATCCGAGCCTCTGACGAGCTCGATACCGGCAATCCCCTTAGACGCTATTGCGGGCTTGCTGAATGCTGGGCGAATCGTCGAAGCGCAGACACTGGACCAGGCACCGTACATCCTGGCGAATAAATCGGAGCGACTGATTTTTGGGCCTGGTGATCAATTTTACGCGCGCGGAGAATGGGCCAAGGATACGACAGTGTATGGTGTGTTTCGGTCTGGCCAAATTTATCAAGACCCGGAAACTAAAGAGATTCTTGGCTACGAGGCCCAAGAACTGGGCGTCGCGACGGTGCTACAACGTGACGATGATATCGTGACCATGAGTTTAGGTGCGGTCAAGGCCGATGTCAGATTGGGCGATCGACTATTGCCCACGGAAGAGCGCCGAGTTGAGTCGATGTTTTACCCTGCCGCGCCAGCAACGGCGATTAGTGGCGCGATCATGACGATTGTCGGGAATGCCACCCAGGTAGGCAAAAACCACGTGGTCACGGTCAATCGCGGCGTGCGGTCGGGTTTGGCGGTGGGTAATGTCTTAGCGATCTTTAAACAGGGCGCCATCGTCCGTGACAAGGTGGCGGGCGACCAAGTTCGCATGCCAGCGGAGCGAGTCGGCCTTTTGATGGTCTTTAGGGTCTTCGATAAGATGTCCTATGGTCTCGTGCTAGAGTCAAAAGAGCCGGTGAGGGTCGGTGATTTGCTACAAAACCCCTAGGTAGTCGCCAGTCGACGGGCGCGGATTCCTGTTGTTAAGGTAAGACCTCAACATGGACGGGGTGAACCGATATGGACACGTGGCGTGTCAGCGACTGAAGCGCTGATCTACTCTCATCTGCTGCTTATCCGTGCAACTGCGGTGCAGCCGCGGTTGTGTCATCGTTTACTGGCGCTGTTGGGCGACGTCCAGTCTGCCTGTGACCATTTCGTGGCTTCAGAGCACGGGTCAAAATGCGGATTGAAATACCCGGCAGCGTTGCGTCTGCAAGAACGCTTGCGAGCTCCGGCGTTACATCAACAGGTAGAAATGGATCTCGCCTGGCTCAAGGGCGCGCGGCGGTTCTTCGTTGATTGGGAGTCGCAGGATTACCCGCAGCTGTTGCGGCAAATTGATGATCCACCTATCGGTTTATTCTGCGTCGGCGACCTAAGGATATTCCGCGCTTCTCAGCTTGCGGTTGTCGGCAGCCGTCATCCGACTCAGTATGGTCGGTCTGTGGTAAAGCACCTGGTTGGCCGGCTGGTTGATCGGGGTCTGTCGATCACCAGCGGCATGGCTTTGGGTATTGATGGGATTGCCCATGCCGCCAGTTTGGCTAGCGGCGGCACCACAATCGCCGTACTAGGCACTGGTCCGGACCAAGTTTACCCGCCACAGCATGCCAGCCTTTATTCTGAGATCCAGAATCGTGGATTGATTGTTTCTGAATTTCCGCCGGGCACCACCGCCGCACCGAATCATTTTCCGCAACGTAATCGAGTGGTTACCGGACTGAGCTTAGGCACCTTGGTTGTTGAGGCGCGACTCAAGAGCGGCTCACTGATCTCCGCGCGTTTAGCGATGGAGCAAGGCAGGGAGGTTTTTGCCGTGCCGGGTTCGGTCCTTAGCAAGCTCAGCGAAGGCTGCCATCAACTGTTGCGTGACGGTGCAAAACTCACAGCTCACGAGCAGGATGTTCTGGAAGAACTGGATCTAGAGTCGATGGTCAGTGTTGCACAGGCGCGCTCCAATCCCAGCGATGGGCTGACGCCATTGCAGACCCAACTACTTAATGTTCTGGATTTGGAGCCTCAGACCCAGGACCGAGTGGCTGAGCTGGTAGGCGTAGCTGCGAGCGAAGTTATCAGGACGTTGGTCGAACTGGAAATTGTCGGCCTGGTTGAATTGGGCCTGGGGGGGTATCGTTTGATAAAACCCTGGTCATAGCCGGTAGCGGAATCCTGCCGCAGTTCTTGAAAGCCGACAGAGACTAGGTTAAATTTCTGCTCCCTTTAAGTCAGCAGAGTATCTAGTATGTCGTCGCCATTCGTTGCAATTTTAATGGGCTCGGATTCCGATTTACCCGTTATGAAGGCCGGTTGTGAGGTCTTGAAGAACTTGGGTGTCAGATATGAAGTGCGCGTTACTTCAGCCCATCGTACCCCGGAAGACACCAGGGACTTTATCCTTGACGCTGAACAGCGTGGTTGCGCAGTATTTATCGCTGGTGCGGGTATGGCGGCTCATCTCGCAGGAGCAGTGGCGGCCCATACGCTCAAGCCCGTGATCGGCGTGCCCATTGACTCAGGCCCATTGCAGGGTTTCGACGCGCTGCTCTCGACCGTGCAGATGCCGGGCGGTGTGCCCGTTGCTACCGTTGCTATTGGTAAGGCTGGTGCGAAGAACGCAGGCTATTTGGCGGCTCAAATGCTGGCGCTGGCGGACGAAGCATTGCATGGTCGGCTGCTAGCAGAGCGGGCGGCGAATGCCGAATCGATCCGTCAGAAGAACCACAATCTCGACATTTAGGAATTCATCGACTGCAATGGTGCACCCCCAGACCTGGCGTTTCAAGATGGTCGCGACCCGGTTAGAGCAGGGTGAAGTGATCGCTTACCCCACGGAAGGCGTCTGGGGTTTGGGCTGTTTGCCGGAAAATCGTCTCGCCGTCGATCGCATTTTATTGATGAAGCAACGCAGCTGGCGTCAGGGCTTGATCTTGGTCGGTGCCAGCTTTGAGCAAGTGGAAGGTTATATCGGCCAAATCACTGCGGCTCAGCGTACTTTGCTTCGGCAAGCCTGGCCTGGCCCTGTCACCTATATTGTACCCCGCAGCCAGCGAGTCCCTGACTGGATTGCCGGCGAGAGCGATAAGGTGGCGATACGGGTTTCCGCACATCCTGTGGTGCAGGGGATTTGTGATTGTCTGGGACAACCCATCGTCTCGACTTCAGCGAACCCTGGTGGCAAAAAACCAGCATTGTCGATCTTGATGTTACAGCGTTATTTCCATGCAGCGATTGACTACGTTGTGCCCGGTGAGCTCGGTGGTCAGAATGGCGCCAGTGAGATTCGCGACCTAGTCAGCGGCACGGTGATTCGAGCCGCGAGCCAACAGGGGGCGTCTTGACGCACCGCTTAGCCGTGTTGGGCCACCCAGTCGGTCATAGTCAATCCCCGCGAATTCACCAGGCCTTTGCAAGTCAGGTGGGTATCGATATTCGTTACGACAAGATTGAGCTGCCACTGGACGGCTTTGAGGCAGGCGCTCGAGGATTTATCGCGGATGGCGCGAAGGGCTTTAACATCACAGTGCCGTTTAAATTCGACGCCTATCAGCTTGCTGATTCGGTGTCAGACAATGCCCGCCTCGCCGAGGCCGTGAATACCATCACGGTGTTGGCTGATGGTGAGCTGTTGGGTGACAATACGGATGGCCCTGGGTTGATCACAGATATCGCCGATAATCTGGGCTGGCACCTGCGTGGCAAACGAATACTGGTCTTGGGTGCTGGTGGCGCGGTGCGGGGCGTACTCGGGAGCCTATTGGCAGCCGAGCCCGAATACGTGCATCTATGGAATCGAACCCCGGCGAAGTCAGCGGCATTGGTTGATCAGTTTGAAGGCCCCTTGGGCTTCACCACCAGTGCTGAGTTAGAGTCCGACTATGACCTGGTGATCAATGGTACCTCAGCCGGCTTAACGGGTAGGTTGCCTGCGATTCCGGCGCGCGTCATTGGTCGCGACAGTCATGTTTACGATATGGTTTATAGCCAGCAGGCCACCGACTTTAACCAATGGTGCCAGGCTCATGGGGCGGCTATGACCCGTGATGGTTTGGGTATGCTTGTTGAGCAGGCGGCCTTGGCTTTCGAGATCTGGTTTGGCTTAAAAGTAAAGACTCAGCCAGTGATGGCCATGCTTCGCGCCACTTAACATTGAGAACATTGAGAATTGACGATGAATAATCCGTTGCTCGAAACCCATGAACTGCCGCCGTTTGATTTGATTCAGCCGGAACACGTATTGCCGGCCATTGAGGCGCGTCTGGCGGCCAACCTGCAGGCAATTGATGAGCTGCTGGACGCCGGTCAAACGACGTGGTCAGGCCTGGTGAATGTGATCGAGCAGATGGATGATGAGCTTCGGCAAGTCTATTCGGCCGTGGGACATATGAACGCGGTGGTGAATACCCCCGAATTGCGCGAGGTCTGGAATAAGTGTCGGCCGATGCTGTCTGAATATGCGACGGCTCTGGGCCAGAACCCAAGACTATTTAAGGCCTATGAGGCAATTGCCGCGAGCGCCGAATATGCACAACTGGGTAAGGCCGAACGCAAGGCGCTGGATAATGCCCGGCGAGATTTTCGCTTGTCCGGTATCGATTTGCCGCGCGAACAACAGCAACGGTTTGCGGAGATTGGTAAACGACTCGCGGCTTTGTCGGGCAAATTCAACGATAATGTACTTGATGCGACCATGGCTTGGTCGAAGCTGATCAGTGACGAATCCGAGTTAGCAGGCTTGCCGGCCAGCGCCCTCGCGCTTGCCAGACAGACCGCCGAGCAACGGGGTGTGCAGGGTTATCTATTCACTCTGGAATTCCCCAGCTATATGCCAGTCTTGACCTACTGTGACAATCAACGATTACGTCGAGAAATGTATGAGGCCTATGTCACGCGGGCGTCAGATCTCGGGCCAAATGCGGGGCAATGGGATAACTCCCAGGTGATGATTGAGATCTTGACGTTAGAGCAAGAAAAGGCCCGGCTACTGGGTTTTGACAACTATGCGGAGTTGTCGTTGGCGACCAAGATGGCCCAGTCGACGGATCAGGTGTTGACGTTCTTGGACGACTTGGCGAGCCACGCAAAACCGGCCGCGGTCACTGAATTTGATGAGCTCTGTGAATTCGCAAGAACCACATTCGGCGCAGCGGAAATCAACCCCTGGGATTTGGGATTTTATGCCGAGAAGCTCAAAGAAACTAAGTTCAGTGTCTCTGATGAGGCACTGCGCCCCTACCTGCCAGCGCCGACTGTGATACTGGGCATGTTCGAGGTGGTCAAACGGTTGTTTGATCTGGAGGTCGTGCAAGTCGAGGACATCAAAACCTGGCACCCGGATGTGACGACCTATAACATTTTCAAAAATGGCGCTTTGATTGCGCGTTTCTATCTCGATCTTTATGCTCGTCAGCACAAACAGGGCGGTGCTTGGATGGACGATTGCCGAGTTCGACGTCTGCGCGCTGACGGCAGCCTGCAATTACCTGTGGCCTATCTAACCTGCAATTTTTCTGCGCCAGTGGGCAGTCAGCCGGCACTACTGACCCACGATGAAGTCGTCACGTTGTTCCATGAATTCGGCCATGGCCTGCATCATATGCTGACTCGGGTTGCTTGCGCGGATGTTTCCGGCATCAACGGCGTCGCGTGGGATGCGGTGGAGCTGCCAAGTCAGTTCATGGAGAACTGGTGTTGGCAAGAAGAGGCCCTGGCGTTCATATCGGGTCACTATGAAACAGGCGAACCATTGCCGACAGCATTGTTGCAAAAAGTATTGGCGGCTAAAAACTTCCAATCTGCCATGCAGATGGTGCGCCAAGTAGAGTTTTCCCTGTTTGATTTCCGCCTTCGGTGTGAGTTTGATCCCGCTCAACCGCAACAAATACAGACTTTGTTAGACGAAGTCAGGTCCCGAGTTGCGGTCATGCAAGCAGCGCCGTTCAATCGGTTTCAACATGGTTTTGGTCATATCTTCGGTGGCGGCTATGCCGCAGGGTATTACAGCTATAAGTGGGCTGAGGTCTTGTCGGCGGATGCGTTCTCGCGGTTCCAGCAAGAAGGGATCTTCAATCGCCAGACCGGTGAGAAATTCTTGGCGACCATTCTTGAGCAGGGCGGGTCCGAGGCGCCCATGGATATGTTTGTGGCGTTTATGGGCAGAGAACCTGAGATCACGGCGCTGCTGCGTCAGGAAGGCATCCTTGACTAGTCGAAAACGATTTATCGCTGGCGCTATGTGTCCCCAATGCGGCGTTGAGGATCTGATCTATGTGGTGCAAACCGCCGAGGGTCAGAGTCGACATTGCAATCAGTGCGATTTCAGCCAGAACCTGGATGATCTAACGCCGGCCAGTACCACGGAGGTTGTAGGTGACTGGCAGCCCATTAAGTTAAGGGACTAGTGCCTAGTTCAAGGGATCGAGCTGCTGTGGGAAGTCTTCGTTGGGCTGGTGAGGTCCGAAAACGCCAAGGAATCTTCGACATTTAGTTGAATAGCTGGATATTTAGCGCGCCGGACACTTGAGAAAGCCGCGCGCGTTGATATAATTGCGGCGGTCTCTTGTCTATACAGTTTCGTGATATTGCATATCCAGTTGCGTGATAAGTTACGTCTGCTGGGGCGATAGTGTTAGGATGCGCCCGATTTCCTGTTTCTCGGGGGTTTGCCAGTCAATACAGGTTAGGTTAAGCGCGTAAACCATAACCGCTGCGACTGCGTAGTTAACATCAAAGTATTCGCAAAAGTTTTAATGTCCGGCCAGCATTGGTGGCTCGGATGGTGTTTATTCAAATTTGGAGTTCTTGGGATGGATAAAGCGAAACAGAGTAAGGTTTTAGTTGCTTTGTCGCTGCTACTGCCCAGCAGCGTGGTACACGCTGATTGGTCGGTGAACATGAGACAAGGGGTTACCGATATTAGCCGTCAGGTATACGACCTGCACATGCTGATCTTTTGGGTTTGCGTGGTGATTGGCGTACTGGTATTTTCGGTGATGATCTACTCTATGCTGGTGCATAGAAAATCCTTGGGCGCAGTGCCTGCCGATTTCCATGACAACACCAAAATAGAGATTCTCTGGACCATTGTCCCCGTGATTATTCTGGTTGCCATGGCCATACCAGCAACGACGACGTTGACCGCAATGTATGATGCGGGGAATTCCGAGATCGACATTGAAGTTCGTGGCTTGCAGTGGAAATGGCAGTACACGTATCTGAATGACGATCCTACCAAGGAAGTGAAATTCATCAGCTCCTTGTTGACGCCACAAGACGAGATTAAAAATGAGGTTCTCAAGCGTGAGCACTATCTGTTGGATGTGGATAACGAGCTAGTCATCCCCATTAACACTCGCGTTCGTTTTCTCGTGACTTCTGGTGACACGCTGCATGCCTGGTGGGTTCCTGACTTTGCGATTAAGCGTGACGCGATCCCGGGCTTTGTTCATGAAGCCTGGACTGTAGTGGATACGCCGGGGACCTATCGCGGCCAGTGTGCAGAATTATGCGGCAAAGAGCATGGCTTTATGCCCGTCGTGGTTCGCGCAGTAGAGCGAGCTGAATACGATACCTGGCTGGCAAGCAAGCAAGAAGAAGCCCGCCTAGTCTATGAAACTGTGGGCAAAGAGTGGACCCAAGACGAGTTGATGGTCAAAGGAGAGGAGGTTTATGGCCGAGTCTGTTCGGCGTGCCATCAAAAGAACGGCCAAGGTCTGCCACCAGCATTCCCATCCCTCGTCGGTCAAGGACTTGCTGTTGGCCCGATGGCTGACCATCTGGATATTGTCTTGAATGGTAAAGCCGGTACGGCGATGCAATCCTTTAAAGGGCAGTTGAATGCGGCTGAAATTGCTGCAGTAGTAACTTATGAACGAAACGCTTGGGGCAATAACATGGATGATTCCATCCAGCCACGAGAAGTGAACAACATGATGAGCACCGGCCAGTAGTCAGGAGATTCAGGATGAGCGCAATTATCGAAGAACATCATCACGACGACCATCACCACGGTCCGGCCAAGGGCCTGATGCGATGGGTGTTTACCACCAACCATAAAGACATTGGTACTCTGTACCTATGGTTTAGCTTTGCCATGTTTCTCCTCGGCGGAACCTTCGCCCTGGTGATTCGTGCTGAGCTGTTCCAGCCAGGACTGCAGCTCGTTGAGCCTGCGTTCTTTAACCAGATGACGACCATGCACGGCTTGATCATGGTGTTTGGTGCAGTGATGCCCGCCTTTGTTGGTTTGGCTAACTGGCTGGTGCCAATGATGATCGGCGCGCCTGATATGGCGTTACCGAGAATGAATAACTACAGCTTTTGGATATTACCGTTTGCTTTTACCATGTTGGCAAGTACGCTATTCATGGAGGGCGGTGGTCCTAATTTTGGTTGGACCTTCTATGCGCCTTTATCCACTGACTTTGCGCCACCGAGCGTAACCTACTTTATTTTTGCGGTTCACTTGATGGGTATTTCATCCATCATGGGTTCTATTAACGTAGTCGTTACAATCCTGAATCTGCGCGCACCGGGCATGACCCTGATGCAGATGCCTCTATTTGTTTGGACCTGGTTGATCACGGCGTATCTGCTGATTGCGGTGATGCCGGTTCTGGCGGGTGTTGTGACAATGATGTTGATGGATATTCACTTCGGTACGGCATTCTTTAATGCTGGCGGCGGTGGCGATCCCGTATTGTTCCAGCATGTGTTCTGGTTCTTCGGTCACCCGGAGGTCTATATCATGATCTTGCCAGCGTTCGGTGTTGTCTCAGCGATTATCCCGACATTTGCCCGAAAGCGTCTGTTTGGCTACGCATCAATGGTCTATGCAACGTCGTCAATCGCCTTCCTGTCTTTTATCGTTTGGGCGCACCACATGTTCACCGTGGGTATGCCGTTAGCGGGCGAGCTTTACTTCATGTATGCCACCATGCTGATCGCGGTACCGACCGGTGTGAAAGTGTTCAACTGGGTGGCGACTATGTGGCAGGGTTCGATGACCTTTGAAACGCCGATGTTATTCGCCATCGCCTTTGTGATTTTATTTACGATCGGCGGGTTGTCGGGACTAATGTTGTCCATAGCTCCGGCTGACTTCCAGTATCAGGATACCTATTTTGTGGTTGCTCACTTCCACTATGTTCTCGTGCCGGGCTCGATCTTCTCGATCATGGCGGCGGTTTACTACTGGCTGCCAAAGTGGACTGGTAATATGTACGACGAGACCTTGGGTAAAACCCATTTTTGGTTATCGTTTGTCGGTGTCAACGTTACCTTCTTTCCACAACATTTCATTGGTTTGGCCGGTATGCCTCGTCGAATCCCCGATTATGCGCTCCAGTTTGCGGATTATAATATGGTGTCCAGTGTCGGTGCGTTCCTGTTTGGGTTCTCGCAGCTATTGTTCTTGTTTATCGTGATCAAATGCATCAAGACGGGCAAGAAAGCCACAGCCCAAGTATGGGAAGGTGCCCATGGTCTGGAATGGACGATTCCTTCGCCTGCGCCGTACCACACGTTCTCTCATCCTGATGAAGTCGATCTAAAAGAAGCTCACGGTTAACTAGAGTATAAGGCAGGTTGTTATGACAGAGACAGTCCCAAAACCGAGAACCGTTCTGAAGCTGGTGTTAGTCGCCTTTGGGATGTTCGGCTTTGGGTTTGCTCTGGTACCGCTATATACGGTATTTTGCGAGATAACCGGTTTGAACGGCAAGACGGGCGAGCAATATACGCAATCAACGGTGGAAACAATTGATAAAGACCGGCTCATAACGATCCAGTTTTTAACCAATAATAATGTTGATATGCCCTGGGACTTTAGGCCTCAGGTGCGTTCGATGAAGGTTCACCCGGGTGAGTTGAATACCACAAACTTTTACGTCAGAAATCCTGCACGTACGACGATGACAGCTCAAGCGGTACCGAGTGTTACGCCATTCATGGCCGCCACCTATTTACACAAGACCGAGTGTTTTTGTTTTGAGCAACAACAACTGGCATCTGGTGAATCACTGGACATGCCATTGAGATTTATAATTGATCGCGACGTGCCTGCCGAGATTGAGACACTGACGTTATCTTACACATTGTTCGATATTACCGAGCAACCCCAGGATCAGCCTGCAATAGCTGCAGAATAGGCAGATCTGCGCCGAATTTGATGGAGATTAAGCATGGCAAATGACGCAACGTACGAATCGTATTATGTCCCCACTGATAGCAAACTGCCTATTTTTGCTTCGTTGGGGATTTTTCTCACCGTGTTTGGTATGGGCAACATGCTCAATGAGATGAAGGCTGGGGTTGATAGCTCATTCGGCAGCTGGGTCTTGCTTATCGGTGGGTTAGTATTGGCGGCGACCTTGTTTGTCTGGTTCAGTAAGGTGATCGAGGAAAATCACGCAAAGCTTTACAGTGATCAAATGAACCGATCTTATGTCTGGGGCATGAGCTGGTTTATTTTTTCCGAGGTCATGTTCTTTGGCGCGTTCTTTGGCGCGTTGTTTTATGTCCGATTCTTCGTCGTGCCTTGGTTAGGCGGTGAAGGCAACCGAGTCCCATCTGACTATCTATTCTATCCTGATTTCGTTGGTGCTTGGCCGATGGTCGATACCCCTGATCCAACGCGTTTTCCTGGCGCCATTGAACCCATGGGTTGGTATGGCTTGCCACTCGTCAATACCCTGTTGCTTGTCACCTCCAGTTTCACGGTAACCCTGGCTCACCATGGCCTAAACGAAGGTAACCGACGTAAGTTAGTCGGTTGGCTGGCGCTCACCGTCGGGCTCGGCATCGCCTTTTTGATCTGTCAGGTATTAGAATATCAGCATGCCTATGCCGAATTAGGGCTAACCTTGACAGCAGGCATTTATGGTACAACCTTTTTCATGCTAACGGGATTCCATGGAGCGCATGTAACCTTGGGTACTTTCATGCTGCTGGTGATGTTGTTTCGAGCAATGAAAGGCCATTTTAAGCCCGATGATTGTTTTGGATTTGAAGCTGCGGCCTGGTATTGGCACTTTGTCGATGTGGTCTGGCTGGGTCTGTTCTTGTTTATATACATTCTGGGTAGTTAAGGTCTAGACCGAAAAAATAGCGAAAGCACTGTAGTAAAGAGAACTCAGCTACAAAAAAGCCTCGCATTAGCGAGGCTTTTTTTTGCCAGGGTGACTATTATTAGCGTTAACTTGCGCAATAGCGGAATATTCAAGGGCAGGATAGCCCGGACAACTCACAGGCGTCTAACGAGTAGCCGCCAGGTCTGGTGCGCACAGCGCAACAAGGCTTAATTTACTGAGCTTAATTTACTGAACAGCGGTTCGGTTATCGCCGTGCCAGGGTGCTGATATACCTAGGTCGCCACT
>JABBAY010000235.1 GCA_018607725.1 K189A clade bacterium | reverse complement strand
CAGCTTGCCTGCAGGCTCCTGGCGAATGGTCTGATTCAGAGCACTCGATCAGAGCTTGGGTTCTTCCCACCAGGGGAATGTTGGCGGCATATCCGTCGACACTCGGGCGCTCAGTACCGGCGGTCGCTTTTCCAGAAACGCGGTCACGCCCTCCTTACCGTCCGCCATGCTGGTGTAAAACATATTCAGACTTTCCTGCCGATGGGCTGCCATGGGATGGGGCTGACTCGACTCTCGATACAAGCTCTGACGGATCAAGGCGATGGATACTGCCGAAGTGGAGTCAACATACCGATGGGCTAACTTGCGGGCCTCGCTCAGCAGATCTTCCGGGGCATAGACGGCTCGCACTAACCCGCCCCGCAGCGCCTCCGCTGCGTCAAATATTTCACCGGAATACAACCAGTCCAGCGCCTGCGACATGCCGACAATTTTCGGCAGAAACCAGCTGGAACAAGCTTCATTCACGACACCGAGTTTCGAGAAGACAAAGCCAAAGCGGGCCTTATCTGATGCCAATCGAATGTCCATAGCCAGGGTCATGGTGGCGCCAATGCCCACCCCCACACCATTAATCGCGCCGATAATCGGCTTCTTGCAGTTATACATGGCCAGCGTCACAACCCCACCGGTATCCCGCACAACACCGGCACCATCCAGGTCGGGACGCTGGCTCTCGTCGAGTCCAAAAACATTGTCGCCTGGTTGCAAATCCATACCGGCACAGAAAGCCCGGCCAGCTCCAGTGACCACGATGGCCCGAACTTCGTCATCTTCGCTCGCGGCATTAAACGCCTGCACCAACTCTTCCGCCATGGTCACGCTAAAGGCATTCAGGACCTCGGGTCGATTCAGGGTGAGGGTTAAAATACGATCTTCAATGTCATATTGCAGGGTCGAGTAAGCCATTTTTATTCTCCTTATTTCGCGCGGGCGCGCTGAAAGGCCGGTCGCGCCATCAGACGCGCCAGATAGGCTTGCGTATTGGGTTTATATTTTTCATCAAGGCCCAGCGAGACGCCGAGGAAGACCGCATAGCCCACGGCGATATCCGCAACGGTAAAGCGATCGCCAAGCAGATAGTCGCGACCTTCGAGGGCCATTTCGACCGATCGCAAACGCGAGTAGTACCACTGCGTATAGTCTGCGACGACCTGCGGTACACGGCGCTCTTCCGGCTCCAAGCGGGTATACCGTAACACGAGTGTCTGAGGGAACGTCAAAGTCGCATCACTGCGATATAGCCAGTTGAGATACTCACCATACTGCGGATCAGAGACATCAAGGCCGAGCTCAGTGGGACCATATTTCTCCGCCAGGTACTGACACATGGCTGACGACTCTGTAAGGGTGACAGCCCCATCCACCAGCGTGGGCACTGTCCCCATCGGGTTAATGTCGAGATAACCGGGCTGGGTAAGCCTTGGTGGGAATTCCATATTCACCAATTCATAATCCAACCCCATTTCCTCAAGGGTCCATACGGCGCGTAGTGAACGCGCATCCTTACAATGATATAGCTTCATGATTGAGTACCTGACTGTTGGCTGAGATGCATCAAGATATTATGTGGCTGCCGTTCAAGCACCACCACTGATAGTAATTCTCTGGTCGGTGATATAGCGCCCGTCGTCGGAACACAGGTGCGCCACAGTCGCGGCAATATCCTCCGGCGTGCAGACAAAACCAAATGGCATGTTGGCATCCAGCTGCCGCATATCGTCAGGTCCCGGTAACAGACTGACCAACTTACGCCCCATGTCTGTATCCACTAGTCCCGGGGCAACGATATTAACCCGGATGCCGTGGGCTTTTTCTTCCTTGGCCAGCGTGTGCGCCAGCGCTTCCATACCCGCCTTGCCAACACTATATAAGCCCATCTGAGCACCCATGCTCTGTGCCGCGATGGAAGAGATCATAATAATGTCACCCCGCCCGGCACCCCGCATATGGGGAATCAAGGCTCGAGACATATAGATGGGCCCCCAGAGATTGGCACCCAGCAGTAATTGCCACTGTTCGATACTGGCCTCTACCACCGTCGGCCGATTCACGGCTGATGAGCCGATACCGGCATTATTGACGAGAATGTCGATCTGACCAAATGTCTCAATGGCTGCCGCACACATCTGTTCGCAGGCACCCTGATCAGCCACATCCGCCTGGTAAATGGCAGCTTTACCACCCAGCTCACGAACGAGATTCGCCACTTCCTCGGCAGCGACCTGACTCGAGGCATAATTAATCGCCACATTAGCGCCCTCCGCGGCAAACCGTAAGGCGATTGCCCGCCCAATTCCTCGACTGCCGCCGGTAATCATCGCTGTTCTGCCGACCAACTTGCCCATGCACTGCTCCTTCAAGACTGTGAATTACTTCGGCTGCCAGAATAACCCAAGCCTCGACCTGGTGCACCGCCTGTCGTGGCCGAAAACCTTGAGCTCAAAGGGCTGCAGCACCACTAATGGAGATTTCTACAGTATTGGTGATTGCTGTCGATCATTATATCAAGTTGTATTTGTTGAGTTTTTTAATTTTTTTTTGACTTATCTAGAGGGACCCCCACAGAATGATGGAGATATCTTCACTTTTCACTTACACTGCCGTCGAATCTTAAGGGGAGTTTCTGATGTCACCCGTAACGATCTTCGTTTGTCTGGCCATTTGTGTCGCCAATGTTGTCTTCGGTATTTTGCCCGCCACCAGAAGCACGCCGCCAGCACAGACTAGCCAAGCACCCCTGTCGAATGCGACGCCCGCAATCATTCTTCCGGTCGCGCCTTATCATCCAAGCCCCGTCATGCTCGGCAGCGCCAGCGAATATGTGCCGCCCGACTTTACCCGCGACGGCGATATTCAGGCAAAGAAGCAGGCATTTTATGCGTATTTATTACCCCAAATCGACCGGGCCAACCAGGAAATCACCCGCGAGCGACAATGGCTGTTGAATCTTCAGGCAAGACTTGCGCAGGGCACGCGCCTGAATGACGCAGATCAGATCGAATCTTCAAGCCCGAGATTGACCGACAATGCAG
>JABBAY010000029.1 GCA_018607725.1 K189A clade bacterium | reverse complement strand
AGGCATCGGCACGAAATGACCAGAGCATGACGTCAAGTGCCTTCGACTGATCGGCGTCTACCGTATGGATATGAGCCTTGAGGCCCTTCAGGTAGATTTTTTCAATCAGTCGGCAGGCAAATTGCAGTGTGGGTTCGTCAGTTTCAATTTGATAGAAGTCAACGCGAGTCACGGTTTGATTCAGCTCCCGGCCTGGTCCATGAGATATTGGCATAGTAGGTTGACCGGTCGGCCAGTGGCTGCCTTGTCGCTGCCGTTAGCTCGGTGGGCGGTACCCGCAATGTCGAGATGCGCCCAACGGTATTTCTTGGTAAATCGAGCCAGGAAACAAGCCGCCGTGATGCTGCCGGCGTCGCGGCCGCCAGTATTGGTCATGTCTGCGAAGGCACTATTCAGTTGGGACTGGTAGTCATCCCATAGGGGCATGCGCCAGACCCTGTCCAGGGTGTTTTCACCGGCCTGGTTTATTCGCTGTGCAACGTCTTCATCGTTAGCGTAAACGGCGCTGGCATGAGACCCGAGAGCCACCACAACGGCGCCTGTCAGGGTGGCCACATCAATGACCGTGGCCGGATTAAATTTGTCGATATAGGTCAGCGCGTCACACAGGACAAGCCGGCCTTCGGCGTCGGTATTGAGGATTTCGACGGTCTGGCCAGACATCGTCTTGACGATATCACCGGGCCGAGAGGCCGTGCTCGATGGCATATTCTCAGCGGCAGCAATAACCGCGATGACGTTGATAGGCAGATTTAATTCTGCAACCGTGTGAATGGCGCCGATGACTGAGGCAGCGCCGCACATATCGTAAATCATTTCGTACATGGTCCCTGGTGTCTTCAGGCTTATACCGCCGGTATCGAAGGTGATCCCCTTGCCTACCAGGACGTGGGGCGCATCTTTGACCTTGCCACCCTTGTGGCGAATGACGATGAGTTTGGCGGGTTCGGCGCTACCCTGACTGACAGACAGCAGGCTGCCCATGCCCAGCTTCTTCATGTCAGCTTCTTCAAGTACCGTAGTGGTCAGTGAAGAATAAGTTTTGGCCAACTTTTTAGACTGCTGGGCAAGGTAAGTAGGGGTGCAGATATTGCCCGGGGAGTTCGCTAGGTCCTTGGCCGTATTGGTGCCAAGTGCGATGGCACTGCCGTCCTTGATGGCTCGCTTGACACCCTTGCTGTCCGCTTTGTCGCTCACCAACAGGTCAACCTGTTGAAGATAGACTGGCGCGCCACTTGATGTCCCTCGCATGGAGTTGAACCGATAAACACCGGCGTGAAATTGCTCCACGAGTCTGCGGCTCTTCCAGTATAAATCCCGGTCGCTGACCTGGGCTTCGCCAAGACAGCATAAGGTGCTCGTCGCCTGGGTTTTCTGCAGGGCGGCAATGGTGGCGGCTGCAATTTTGACGAAGCCGGCGCCATCACCCCGGTCCTGACTGCCCAGGCCGACGATGAGCACGCGCTGAGCAGTAATGTTAGGTACGTCGTGTAATACCAGCGTTTCGCCGGCTTTGCCGCTGATGTCGCCACGCTTCAAGATACGCTGCAGGTGACCCTTGCTTGCTTGGTCTAACAGGCTGGCGGTGGCGGAGAGCTGAGAATTCTCATAGAGGCCGACGACCAAGCATTGATGCTTCGCTTTGACGGGATTAACTGACCTTGACGTGAACTGCATTCGAACTCCTGAAGACAAGATGGGTATGAAGTGGATAATATACTGTTTATCGCCTCACGGGGCATCTGTCCAAGAGATTCTTCCTTTGGCTCTTGTTCGAGCTGGTAGAAATCACCGAGAACCTGATTAAGAGTTTGGCTAACCATGTTGGAATTTCAAAAGGTAGCATGCCCATGCTGCAGTGATATTGCATTAACGACGCGGTACTCGTGATGGGACGTCTGGATTTTTATGTGGCGCAAACCATCATGAAGACGATGTTGCTGGCGATAGTCGGTCTGCTTGGAATCTTGATGATATTTACCTTTCTCGAGCAAATCGAAGACGTCAGCGACAGCTACCGGGTGATTGATCTGCTGTTATTTGTTCTCTTTAGTGCGCCCCGAATGTTTTATGAGACCGTGCCCTATGCCGCATTGATCGGCTGTTTGGCGGGGCTGGGTACGTTGGCGAATAACAGCGAGCTCATTGTTATGCGTGCCGCCGGCGTCTCGATCTGGTCAATTACCCTGAGTGCCATGAAGCCAACCTTGGTGTTGATTCTGGTAAGCCTGTATGTGGGTGAGTATCTTCTTCCAGGTATCGAGCGTATCGCGGTGAGTAACCGAGACAAGGCGGTATCGGGGGATCGTGAGGCTGTGCCTTCATCCGGACTCTGGTATCGCGAGGGAGGTGTCTTTATGCACTTTGATGAAGTTGGTCAGTCGGGTGTTATTGGCGGCGTTGCACATTATCATTTCGATGCTGAGCAACGTTTGACCAGCATCTTGCGTGCCGACCGCGGTGTTTATCACGACGTGCGTCCCGGTGAAAAATATTGGTTGCTGGAGACCGTGGTCACCACCCGTTTCTCAGACGACAAGACCGTGATAGAAACGGCGCCCAGTTATCAATGGAATACGGGGCTGACACCGAGTCTGCTGATTAACGAAGTGCTGGTGCGGCCGGATAAGATGTCGATTAGAGAGCTCAGCGCCAAAGTGGATTACATGCGCAACCAGGAGCTCAATGGTATGAAGTTTGAGCTGGGCTTTTGGCATAAAGTGCTGCAGCCGTTGGCAACCCTGAGTTTGGTTTTTGTGGCCATCTCGTTCATCTTCGGGCCCTTGCGTGAATCGACGATGGGTATGCGGGTCGTGACCGGGCTAGTTACTGGGATTGTTTTCAAATTTATTCAGGATCTGCTGTCACCCGCGAGTCTGGTATTTGGTTTTCCGCCGTTCATCGCCGTAGTGATTCCAATCATCATTTGTTTCAGTGCCGGCTATTTTCTATTGCGACGCGCAGCTTAGGTCTGGTTTTGCCGGAGTATGCATTTGGGGGCACCTAGCCGGGGGCGCCTAGCCGGGGGCACCTAGCCGGGGGC
>JABBAY010000085.1 GCA_018607725.1 K189A clade bacterium | reverse complement strand
GCCACGGCTCATTCGGCGAGGGTGTTGGTCAGTTCCCCGTACTTGCCGGCGGCACGGGCACTATGAATGCGGAGCGACCGCTCAAAACCGTCGGCAGTTATTGGGCCCACACGAGCACGCTTTGGGATTATATTCATCGGGCAATGCCCTTTATGCAACCCGAATCCCTGGAAGACGATGAGGTTTATGCCTTGGTGGCGTATGTGTTGTACTTGAATGACGTGGTCGATGATGACTATGTGATGACTCAGGACAACTTTACCGACATTCAGCTCGCCAATCGCGAACACTTTGTACCGGATCCCAGGCCTGATGTGCACAATACCCGTTGTATGGAGAACTGTAAAAACGCGGCGGACATCAAGGTTGTTTCCATTGTCAGGCGTCCAGTGCCAGTAGCCGCAGAGGTTGCCGTGGCTGCCGAGCCCGCGAAGCCTCATGCGGGAGAAAAAGTTTATAATCAGTATTGTGTTATCTGCCATAAGGCTGGCGTGGCCGGCGCACCCAAAAAAGGTGACGCCAAGGAGTGGAATACGCGCCTTGAAGCGGGCATAGCGGTAGTGACTGAACATGCGCTGAAGGGGTATACCGGAAACAGCGGCGTGATGCCTGCGAAGGGCGGGTTTATGCATCTTTCAGACGAAGAGGTTCGTCAAGCAGTTCAGTATTTGGTGGAGCCGAATAAATGAATAACATCAAAAAACTCATTTCTGTGTTGTTGTTGAACGCCTGCATCCCCGGGTGGGTGATGGCATCAGCTTCTGACGAGCAAATTGCGGCGGGCAAAGTTATTGCCTTTGATCGTAACGCCGGTAATTGCCTGTCATGTCATATGATACCGGGTGGGGAGTTACCCGGTAATGTGGGGCCACCACTGATACAAATGAAATTAAGATTCCCTGATAGGGCGGTATTACGCGCGCAGGTCTGGGATGCTGCCGTACGCAACCCGAATACCGTCATGCCGCCCTATGGTCGACACAGTATTTTGACAGAAGCAGAAATCGATCGTGTGATAGATTTTATACTAACAATTTAGGTTATTTTTTTAGGAGAAGGGAATGCAGATTCAAGCAATTCGACAACCATCTCGGCGTCGATTCATTCAGGGGTTGATGTCGATCATTGCGCTCAGTGCGTTACCGTTTCAATTGTTGGCGAGATCAACCAAGGCCTTTCAGGCGACTAAGCTCGAGACGGTTAAAGCGGAATTGTTCGGTGATCTACCAATAGTTGACAGCAGCGACATCAGTCTCGATATTCCTGATATTGCCGAGAATGGCGCGGTGGTTCCCGTCTCTGTCTCGACGACGATTGAGGGTGCAGAAGCAATCCATGTGGTGATCGAGCAGAACCCCAATCCATTGTCGGCGAGTTTCAAGTTGACCGAGTTCTCAGTCGCAGATATCTCGATGCGAGTAAAAATGGGTAAGAGCTCAATGGTAACGGCCTATATCAAGACACCGACTACAATCTATAAGACCAGCCGAGAAGTTAAAGTCACGATCGGCGGTTGCGGCGGCTAAAGGAGATAAATGATGGAATCCAGACCAGTAAAAATGCGTGGCAAGGTTGTCGATAGCGTCGCCGAAATCAAAGTCTTGATGAAGCACCCTATGGAAACTGGTACCCGACGTGATGATGCAGGGGCGGTTATTCCCGCAGAGTTCATCGAACAGGTTACCTGCGAACATAACGGCAATGTCGTGTTAACCGCAGATTGGGGGACGTCTGTGTCAAAGAACCCTTATTTTGCCTTCAAGGTGAAGTCAGCGAAATCCGGCGATACCGTTAAGGTCGGTTGGACTGATAACTTAGGCAATGCGTCAAAAGGCGAGATCGTTCTCAAATAGACGATTCTTGATTAAATAGACTGCGCTAGCATCGACAGTAAGGACGGGTTATGAAATTTCTACTTGGCGTCTTGATCACCCTGGGGAACCTGGGCTATGCCTATGCTGATCCTGAATCTGATCGCGAGGCATTTGTAAAATTTTATGCCGAGCGGTTTTCGAACGTTGATATGCAGGACCACAAGGATGGCGCTTACGCATTGGATAAAGCTAAGCGTGCCCAGTGGTTGGAGATGGAAGAGTTTCCACCCTACGAGTTGGCGGTGGATGAGGGCCGGGCATTGTTCGCGGTACCTTTCAGTAACGGTGAAAGCTATGCCAGTTGTTTTGACCATCAAGGCATCGGCGTCAAGCAACAGTTCCCGAAATTCGACATGGCCTCAAACAGCGTGATTACCCTTGAGCTTGCGGTAAACCAGTGTCGGGAAGCGAATAATGAGCCGGCCCTTGATTATCTGGGCGATGAAATGAGCTTTATCACCGCCTACATGGCTTTTACTTCGCGGGGCGAGCATTTTGATATCCAGATACCTGATGCGGGTCTTGCGGCCTATGAGCAAGGTAAGCAATTTTTTTATGAGCGCCGTGGCAAATTAGACTTTGCTTGCAGCAGTTGCCACATGACCGCTGCGGGTAATCTCCTCAGAGCTGAGGTGCTCAGTGCCTCGGTGGGTCACGCGACTCACTGGCCAGCCTATCGGTTTAAGTGGGAGCAAGTTGGCGGTCTTCATAAACGATTTATTGAATGCAATGAGCAAGTGGGTGCCGTGGGCTTGGCGCCGCAGAGCGAAGCCTATCGAAACTTGGAATATTTTCTCACTTATATGAATAACGGTATGGAGCTTAACGGTCCAGCCAGCAGGAAGTGAACGATGAATAACTTGATGATACTGCTCGTGTTGACTTCGACCTTCGCGATCTCGGGTTGCTCTGAGTCACAAGAATCTGACGTGGCTGCGCAGGGCAATGAAGTTCAATCTCTCATTGATCAGGCTATAGCGGCAGATCAGCTCGCTCGGCAGCGTCAGCATGCCTGGATTATTACCGACGAATTGTTACAAGACGCGATCACAGCGCAAGCTGCCAACAATGAAGTCGCGGCCAAAGTCGCTGCTGAAAGAGCCTTGTTCACTGCTAACGCGGCGCTAGCCCAAGCTGACAAAGAGCAACTGGCCTGGCGCGCTCGAGTACCTCGCTAAGTCTTTATACATTTCAGGCAAGATATCAGGAAGCGATGCAAGCATGGACCGACGGGAATTTATAGGCATACTGGCAAAAACCTGGATTGCAGCCACTGTCTCAGGTTGTACGACCTTGAGACCCGTGCGTGAAGGTGAGCTTTACAATCTGTCACCTTTCGGCCAGAGCCGAATCCTGCATATTACTGATACCCATGCACAGTTAAACCCCGTTTACTTTCGAGAGCCCAACGTCAACCTCGGCGTGGGGTCAGCATTCGGCCAGATTCCCCATCGAGTGGGTAAAAATCTGTTGGACGCTGTACCCGGAATGACGCCCCAAGATGTTCATGCTTTAACCTATCTAGATTTTAGTGAGGCTGCTGAGCGATATGGACGTGTTGGCGGTTTTTCCCACCTATCAACACTGATCCAACAGCTCAGAGGCGATGTGCCAGATTCGCTGCTGCTTGATGGCGGTGACACCTGGCAAGGCTCCGGTACCGCGCTCTGGACTCGGGGTCAGGATATGGTGGGTGCCTGTAATCTGTTAGGCGTTGATGTAATGACCGGTCACTGGGAATTCACTTACGAAGAAGCGGAAGTATTAAAGAATGCGGCGATGTTCAAGGGTGATTTTGTTGCCCAGAATATCAAGGCAACGGACGACGCCCTATTTGAAGGGATACCGATGTTCAACGAAGATAGCGGTCACATCTTCCCACCTTATGTGATCAAAGTAGTGAATGGCCGGCGGATAGCGGTAATTGGCCAGGCCTTTCCCTACACGCCCATCGCCAATCCCCAACGCTTTATTCCTAATTGGACTTTCGGCATTCAGGAGGAAGACCTGCAACAGCTCATCAACAAGGTTCGTGGTGTTGAGCGTCCCGATGCCGTGATTCTGCTGTCGCATAACGGCATGGATGTTGATCTTAAGTTAGCGAGTCGAGTGCAGGGTCTCGATTTCATCATGGGGGGTCATACCCATGATGGCGTGCCTATTCCTGTTAGTGTCAAAAATGCCGGTGGGGTGACGGTGGTGACCAACGCAGGGTCGAATGGTAAGTTTGTTTCCGTGCTGGATTTGGCGTTCGGTCAGTCTGGCGTGAGTGGCTATCGTTATCAATTGCTGCCAGTGTTTTCCAATTTGCTGCCGGCTGACCCGGTGATGCAAAGCTATATTAACGATGTCAGAGCCCCCTATGCTTCGATCCTCGACGAGGAGCTTGGCGTTGCGGATACATTATTGTTCCGCCGGGGTAATTTTAACGGCACCTTCGATCAAGTGATTTGTTCTGCGTTAACCGAGCAACTGGATGCCGAGATCAGTTTGTCACCAGGCTTTCGTTGGGGTACATCGGTCCTGCCAGGCGAGCCCATCACGATGGAAAGGCTGCTTGATCAGACCTGCATGACGTATCCGGAAACCTATGTCCGCGATATGTCCGGTGCCGAGCTTAAAATGATCATGGAAAGCGTTGCAGATAATTTGTTCAACATCGACCCTTATTACCAACAAGGGGGCGACATGGTGCGCACGGGCGGTATGAGTTATACCTGTGAGCCCGGCGCGACCATGGGCAAACGTATTACTGATATGAGGCTCCCTAATGGCGAGCTCATCATGGATACTAAAAACTACAAGGTCGCCGGCTGGGCAACTGTCGGCTCACAATCCACAGGTCCGGCTGTCTGGGATGTGGTTGCCGATCACCTGCGGGATAGAAAGACAATTCATTTGGATAAAATCGATACACCACGACTCAAAGGCGTGAAGGGCAATCCTGGCGTCGCAGATTATCCCGGCGAGCTCATCTAGCCTGGTAAAATCATCTAGGCTGTGGAGTCCGATGTTGAGGCCGTCTATTGTGCTGCTTATTGTGCTGCTTATGGTGCTGCGGTGTGCTAAATAAAGCGGATAAATCCAACGCAATTGAACAAACCGGTGAGAGCGCGCTATGTATCCAACGACTTTGAAATCGATCTTCCTGTTCCTGCTGCTGGCCTGTGTTGTGGTTCGCGCGGCTGCGTCAGACGAGAAACCCTTCGCCGAGCGCCACGTGATTTTGCAAGTCAGTGATGCCGACCCGTCGAAGTATACAGCGGTGCTGGACATCGCCAACAATCTCATCAAGCACTACAACGGCCCAGAATATATCGAAATCGAAATCATCGCCTTTGGTGCAGGCGTGCATATGCTCACCGGTGAATCAAATCCGAACAGGTCAAGAATTAATAGTCTAATCGCCAACGATATCCGGTTCTATGTATGCAAGAACACCCTAGACTCGATTCAGCGTAAGACCGGTGTGCGTCCGCCAATACTGGCAGGCGTAGTGGGTGTGCAGACAGGGGTTGCTTTTATGCTTGATGAAATCCAGGCCGGCTATACACCGATTCGTCCTTAGCACCCCGCTGAAACTGCAAGTGCTCAGGCAAGGATCAAAAAAAAGAGCAAGCAGTGTCTGGTCACTGCCCGCTCTTGCTTCTCTTTGACATTACTGTCAATGAGCTCGTTGATCGCGATGATTTACTCGTAGCGATCTTTCAGTAAGAAAAATGCCGCAAACAACATCGCGAGGCTGAAGGGTACGGCCAGGTAGAGACCATTGATGCCAAGCAGGCCTTGAATGGTGATCTTGCCAAAGCTGGCGTTTTGCAATAACAGCGCATCCACCATAGGAAAGGCCCAAGCGAAAATCAGTGCGCCCACGAGTCCGCCGATTAAGGTCGCGATCGCATCGAACTTGCCTTCTGCAGTACCAACCAAACAGGTCCCGGGGCAGTAGCCCGAAATCGCCCAGCCCGTGCCGAAAATAGCTCCGCCTGCGACAATACCCCAGACATAAGCAGGTTTGATACTCATGTGTGCCAAGCCGCCTTGGTCGAGCAGGTAAATGCCCAGCGTGCCGACTCCGATGGCGGTCATCATCAACTTAATGATGGTCATGTCCTTGAGTAACAAGGTGCCGAGGATCTTGCGGTAACTTGAAGCGCCGCCGAGAAAGAGAATCGCGCCAAAGACGCAGCCGATAAGAAAACCGATAATCAGTGTCATCATGATATTTTCGCCTGATTGTTATAGATAAATTTTGCAACCAGTATCGCAACTGCGAAGGTCACCACACCGAAGATCATCGAGCTCACTGCTAGCTGGGATATGCCGCTGATCATATGACCGCTGGTGCAACCACCGGCGAGTCTTGCGCCAAACAGCAGTAATAGGCCGCCGAAAAAAGAAGCTGCGTAGCGCTTGCCTTCTGATGGACCGAACTTAGCGGTCCACATAGCGGGCATCGAGCCTTTATCGCCCGCAGGCTGCTTGTCTCGAAAGATGAGTGCGGTGACACCGCCGCCAACGATCATGCCGAGGATCAGCATCCAGCCATAGCCCACACCCCAGTCCTGTTCGATGCCGTATTTGGCTAAGTAAGTGTTGCTCTCAGCCAGAGCGGGTGCGACCTTATGCAAAACAATGGCGTCGGTGACGACAAACTGTGTAGATACACCCAGTGGTGAAACGAGATAGGTTGCCAGGGTTAATAGCAGCCCCAAGGCCACTCCGGCGATCTTCCAGGAAATAATTGGATTGTCGTTCATAATATGTGCCCTCCTATAGACGAAGCCTCAATTTAGCAGTTTATTATATTAAGGTATACTTATATGCAAATTAGGACGGTTACAGCGATTTCCTATTACAATTGGATAAATATTTTGAATATCATGCAGATGCCACGTTATTTTTGGGTCTTCCAGAAAACCTCGAGACTCTTCCTGTTGTCCTGTGGGCTGCTGTGCGGACCAGCGAGCGGTGCGTTGAGCGATCCTGTGGCAGCGCTGCCGCTGACTCAGGTTTCGGCGAGCGTCTATGTCGCCACTGGCGACACCGGCCCGCCCACCTATGAAAATGGCGGACATAACAATAATTTGAGTGTCATCGTGACGACTGCCGGTGTGGTGGTTGTCAACGGCGGCGACAGTTATCAGCTGGCAGCGCGGCTGCATCAGTCTATTAGACAAATTACGCCGGTACCCGTGGTCTGGCTGATCAATGAGAATGGTCAGGGCCACGCCGTTTTGGGCAACAGTTACTGGCGCGACCAAGGGGTAAAAATCATTGCCCATCGGCTTGCCGCCGCGGCGGTTCGACAACAGGCTACCAAGATGCTGTCGAGTATGCGTCAACGTAATCTCGACAAGGCCGATGGTACCTATGTGGCGATTCCGGATTTGGAGTTTGAGCAGCGAATGCAACTAAACTTGGGTGATAGGTCTATTCATTTGATCAGTTTTGGAGAAGCTCACTCGCCTGGAGATATTTCCGTCTGGTTGCCAGATGAGAAAACCCTGATCACTGGCGACATCGCTTTTCATCAGCGGTTACTGGCAATCTTTCCCGACACTAACGTTGCGGCCTGGATTGATTCGTTTCAACGTATGTCTGAACTTCAGCCCCTGGTGCTGATTCCAGGCCATGGCGCACCCACCGATATTGAAACTGTGAGAACCTATACCCAAGGCTACCTGCAGTATTTAACTGCCCAGGTGCAGGAGATTCTTGATGCTGGTGGTGGTCTCGCGCAAGCCTATGGGATCGATCAGTCGGATTATGCCCACCTGAATACTTTTGAAGAATTGGCGGTAAAGAATGCCGGCCGATTGTTTCAAACCCTCGAAATGGAGTCTTTTTGATGCGCCGCAAATCAATACACTTAGCTCTCGTCATGTTCGCTCTGTTTCAGATGAGCGCCGTCGCTGCCACGCCCGTGCAGATCGAACACCAAGGGTTGCTGTTGAATGCCAATTGGCAGGAATCTGCCGAGCCTGGTAGCAGACCATTGTTTCTGATTGTCCATGGCACCTGGGCTCATAGTGGCATGGAAATTATTGCGGGACTGCAAGAGAGTCTAGCCGCCAATGGCTACGAAAGCCTGGCTATAAATTTGAGTCTGGGTATCAGCGATCGCCAGGGCTTCATGAGTTGCGATAAGGTGATCAAGGCCAATCATGCTGATGCTGCGGCAGAGATTAATCGTTGGGTCGAATTTGCCAAGACCTTGTCAGACCATATTGTTCTGGTTGGGCACTCACGTGGCGGTAATCAGGTGATGCTTTATCAGCAGCAGTTTCAGGCCCCGGAAGTTGAACGGTTGGTGCTGATAGCGCCGATGACCTGGAATGCGGCTGATAGCGCTGCCGGTTATGCAGCCCAGGTGGGTCGGTCGCTGGCGGAAGTCATGGCTCAGGCCCAGAAGGATCCCAATGCGATCATCTCGGCTGGCGTGGTCTATTGCCCGACAGCTGAGGTGCTGGCCAGTAGTTTTCTCTCTTACTATGACGCTGAGCCCAATCGTAATACGCCAGCACTATTGGCCACTGTGACGCGACCGGTGCTGGTGTTTGAAGGTACAGAAGACCCGTTAGCAAGCGGCTTTAAGTCGCAGATTGCACTGTTTGAAAAAAACCAACAGGTTACCGTGCAATGGATTGATGGCGCCGATCACTTTTTCCGTGATCTGTACACCGACGAGCTTGTGGACGGCATACTCGAGTGGCTTCAACGTTGAAATGGTGGTTTGGGTTCATCTTCTGCCTGTTGTCTGGGTTGGCCGCAGCGCAGCCGATTGAGGCGGCGGTAGACCTGGCGCGTCAGGGCCGTCAAGTGACTCAGGAGCAGCAGATTTTCCTGCTGTACGTATCGCGGCCAGACTGTCCTTATTGCGCTCAACTTGAAAAAGCTGTGCTGTTGCCCATGCTCAAAGATCCGCTTCTGACCGAGAAAATCTACCTGGCGGAGCTTTCCTGGACATCGGCACTTATCACAGATTTCAATGGCCAGCAGCGTTCAGGCACAGATATCGTTAATGAATATGGGGTTTTCGGCACGCCGACGCTGCTGTTCCTGGATGGCGCGGGCCATGAAATTGCAGAACGCCTGGTGGGTTACCAGTCGGTGGATTTCTATTGGTCCTATTTCGAAAGGACGATTGCATCAGCTTGGGCGACGCTGTCGAACCCGGTACACTGAGTCATAAAAGCTAAGCGCTTTGCTGAAAAAATGCTGAAAAATAACTGTAAATGTTTTAAAACCTCGCGATACTGAGCCACGCCAGCCCAATACTCGTATTCCATGTTTGGAATTAATCACCGAAAGAGCCGCCGATATGTTTGAATTTGACCTACTGTTCCCGCTTGGAATTACTCACTATCTCATTGGTGGATTGTTCATCGGCTTTGCCGTTAGCTTCCTGTTTGCCACCACTGGCCTGGTGGGAGGGATGAGCACGTTTTTTACCAGCACCTGGTCGTTCGTTTCCCGCTGGGAATTTTTTAACCGAGAAGCCTTCGTTGCATCGAGAAATTGGCGGATTGCCTACGCCGTCGGACTCGCCGTGGGGGCGCTGATTTGGATGCTGACCGTGGGTGATGCCTTTGTTACGACGATCAGTTGGTGGCAGTTAACCTTAGGTGGTTTCGTTGCCGGCTTCGGCGCGCGACTCTCCAATGGTTGTACCTCGGGACACGGAATCTGTGGTATCGCTTCCTTCCAGCTACCGTCCTTACTGGCGGTTTTGATCTTTTTGGGCACCGCGATGATCACCGCCCAGCTCATGCAAAAGTTTGGAGGCTTATCATGAGAGTCGCATTCTTTGGTAGTGTCTTGATCGCCGGTGCGCTGTTTGGTTTTGGTCTGTCTTACTCCACCATGATCAAACCGGAAGTGGTGTTGTCATTTTTGCGGTTTGATGATTTTGGTCTGCTGTGGGTGCTGGGTTCGGCTTCGTTGACGACCATGCTGACTTATCAGTTCTTGCCCCGGTTGCTGCGTAAACCTTTGTTCGATAAAAGTTTCCGCGAGCATGCCGCCGCCTTAGATCGAAACACGCTGGTTGGCGCTGCTATTTTTGGTATTGGTTGGGGTATCTCGGGTGTCTGTCCCGGCCCTGCGTTAGCAGGATTGGGTGCGGGCAACTGGCCGATGTTGTTCTCTTTGGTGGGTATCTTTGCCGGCGCTTATGTTCAAGGTCGCATGATGAAAGCCTAAGGCGTCGCGTGAGTAGGTTGGCCCCGAAGCTAATCCCTTACGGGGTCAACGCGAAATTAAAATCCTCTTTGTAGCGAACTGCACAATCAGGACAGACAAAGTCGTCAGGCAGGTCTGCGAACAAAAATCCTGGCGGGTAACCCTCGTGGTCATCGCCGAGTAGTTCATCATAGGTGTAGCCACATCCCGGGCATTGATAACGGCGGTTGGCATCAGGCATCGGCTTGACCATATTTCGCCTGGATTGCTGCCAGGCTGTCGGGGTTGATATTGACCTTGCGCAAATCACCTTTGATATGGGGTAGGGCCAGCAGTCGAGAGTCCATCAGCTTGAACCACAGGGCTGGCAAGTAGGCGACAACATACATGCCGTAGTAGCCACTGGGTAGGCTGGGCAAGTCCGGAAAATCCCGCAGACTCTGGTATCGCCGAGTGGGATTGGCATGGTGGTCAGAGTGCCGCTGCAAATGAAACAATAATAGATTCGAGTATTTGTGATTGGCGTTCCAGCTGTGATGGGGTTGGCATCGCTCATACTTACCGTCGGCCTGCTGAGCTCGAAGCAAACCGTAATGCTCGATATAGTTGGCGCTCGTCAGCACCCACCATGAAAAGAAATTGTGAATGATTAAAAAGGGCAACATGATCCAGCCGAAGGTAGCGATCAACCCAACTTGCAGAATCACGGTAATCATATAGCTCTGCAACACCTCATTGTGAATACTCCACACAGGCACGCCTTTTCTGCAGAGTCGCTCATGTTCCAGCATCCAGGCGCGGTGGAAGGCGCCGGGTATTTCTCGACGGGCGAACTGGTAGATACTCTCGCCCATGCGAGCACTGGCGGGATCATCAGGCGTAGCCACATCGCGATGATGACCGCGATTGTGTTCGATCCAGAAGTGACCGTAAGCCGGTACTGCCAACACTATTTTTGCCAGCCAGGTTTCAATCTTAGTCCGCTTATGCCCCAGTTCATGACCGGTATTGATGGCGAAGCCGTCGGCAAAACCGAGAGCTACGGTCAGCGCGATAAAGCCCCACCAGGTCAAGCTGTGAGTGCCGACCCAGATCGCGACCGCCAAAAAAGTGATGTAGTGTACCGGTACAGTCAGGTAGGTTAGCCACCGGTAATAGGTGTCTTGTTCTAGTTGTGGCACCAAGATTTCCGGTGGGTTGTTTTCATCCTCACCAAATAACCAGTCAAATGCTGGTCCCATGATAAACATCATGCCCAGCGGCACCAACAGCCATAGTTCGCTGCCCGTCAGCCAATGACCAACAATGCCAAACAGGGGGATCAATGGATTCACCAGCGACAAAAGCCACCACCAGCGTTTCTGGTCTGTGTAAGTGACTGTGCCCTGATCGACGGTATCGATGCGATAGGTTGTCATGGCAATATCCTTGAACTCATTCTTCTGCGACTCGGTGGAGTAGTAACCTGCAGACTTCGGCGCCATGGGTGTTCTGTAAAAAGTGGCTGGCGTCACTGATGGGATCAAAACTGGCGTTCATCTGCGTAGCCCAGTTGCGGCCCCAGGCTTGGGTAAAGATGTCATCCTCACATCCCCAAATAAAGTGAACAGGCTTATGCCAGTTCAGCAATATTTGATAATGAAGATACTGCGCGGTGGCGTTACCTTGGTCGGGGTTGTCTAACGGAATAGACAAGGGGAAACGCCGTAAACCATTGTAGGCCGCATCGTCGAGATTCTTGAAGGGTGCGCCAAAACCTTTATAGATAGTGGCGGCATGGCCGGTAAGCGCAGGCTCGGTGCCCTGAACAATGGCCCCGATCATCTCGGCGGGTGTGGCTAACCCCGCAGAGAGCACCATTAGGGCGGCAACATTTGGGGTCTGGCGAGCAAAGATGCCGCCGTCATGCCAGTTTTTATTCCAGTTCTTGATGGCGTCGGAGTATGCATAGGCTGGATGATCGAGCCAGGTATTCATGATAGTCAAACGATCGAAGCGTGCGGGCATCATCGCCGCTTGAGCCAAGCCGATTGGCCCGCCCCAGTCCTGGCAGACGAGAGTGATATGTTGCAGGTCGAGGGCATTGATCAGGCTCGTCAGCACCTCGGTGTGCCGAGCGATGGTGTACCAGTGAATGTCTGTGGGCTTGTCCGACTTACCAAACCCTAAGTGGTCGGGCGCGATACAGCGATAGCCCGCCTTGACCAGCAGCGGAATCATGTGCCGATATAAATAGCTCCAGGTGGGCATGCCGTGCACGAGTAGCATGACGGGTCCGTCTTTCGGGCCTTCATCGAGATAATGCAGACGCAGGTCTTGCCACGAGTGATAGTTGGCCCCGAAGGGGAAGTCATCCAAGCCCGCAAAATTTTGTTCAGGTGTGCGTATAAAATCGGTCATGACAAAGGTTTCGAGTGTCATTTATTGACCATGATCTTCCCAGCTCGATGGTCAGGAAGCAAGTCTGGCGAAACGCCGGCTGGTCTGAATGCAGAGGGAGAGGCGAGGGGGTGAGGTAGATAGGGTAGGCGTTGCCAGAGAATTCTTGATGGAGTAGGTTGAACACCGAAATAATCAATCGAAGGTGTTGATGACATGCCCCTGAATACCCGTATGCTCGGTGAACAAACGTCCCCTGTTCGGCATGAAGTGGATGCCCGTTGGCTGATGGCCTATGCCGCCGGCATCGATGACTTGAACCTACGTTATATGGATACCACGCAAGGGCTTGTGATCGGCCATCCTTTGTTCCCGGTGTGCCTTGAATGGCCGGCTATTTTGGACAGCCGTGCACTGCCCGGCTCAGAAAACCAGACAGCCGCCGAACGAGCCCGAGGGGTGCATGCGGCTCACGATCTGCATATCTACCAGCCCATTCTGGCGGACGAAACCTATGAGACCACGGCGACGGTGATCGGTTTGAAACCCATTAAACCCGGTGCGGCGCAGACGCTTCGGCTTGATACTCGCAATAGCGCCGGCCAATTGGTATGTCAGACGTGGCAGTTGAGCATCAATCGCGACGTTCCGGTGGAAGGTCAGCTGGTGCCGGATGCGCAGGTGCCAGCGCTGCCGCAGGCCAGTGATGGCGAGCCTATAAGCCACCGGTATGCCATCGCCATTAAGGCGGGAGCGGCTAATATTTACACGGAATGCGCCCATATCTGGAACCCCATTCACAGCGACAAGGCTTTTGCCCTGGCTGCCGGGTTGCCCGATATTATTCTCCATGGCACTGCCACACTGGCACTGGCTGTGTCACGAATTGTGGATGAGTTACTCGGCGGAGATCCTACTCGAGTTACCAGAATTGGCGGCAGATTCACGGGCATGGTGCTGATGCCAGCGGTGTTGAGTCTGGAGATGCGTTGGCAATCGGCGTCCCACCTAGGTTTTGTGATGATCAATGAGGCCGGCGATGAGGTGTTCAGTCAGGGTTTTATTGGTTATCGATAAAGGTCATGAAGATTTTTCTGTCGAGCGCGATATTCAGGCATAATTGACAGCCTCATCGTCACTTTTCGTCGTTATCAGCCTATGCTCGATCGTCTTGCTTCAATCATTCAGCCGAGTATTGATTTCTCGACCTTGCCACCGATTCTGCGGGTTCTGCTCCTTACAGATGGTACTGTCACGCATAGTTTGGCCGCCTACTTTGCGGAAGACATTCAAGTCAGATGCCTGTCCCAAGTTCAGGTCGGTGATGAGGTAATCGAACGTGAGGTGATGCTGGTGGGGGAGCTTAGCGGCACTGAGTACGCCCACGCCCACTCCATCATTCATGCCGATCTGTTGGACTCCGACATGCGTCGTCGCCTGGACTCAGGTCAGGCGGGTATTGGCGAGTTGTTGAATGCCAATAACCGGGAAACCTTTCGAGAGATCACTCAGATTCGTTATTGCCACGATCTACCCGACCGACCAAATCCCTTTAAAGTGTTGACGACAGGGACGCAGCCCCCGCAGGTGATCGCGCGAGATTATCGGATTCATACCCAACAGCGACCGTTGATTCTCGTCACCGAAGAATTCCCGGTGGCAAGCTACCTCGGTCTCGGCCTGGAAGCGCGATGGCCCTAGGGCAAAGTATTTGCCGCAACCTCGCCGTAACCCTGCTGGAAATGTCACAAGAGAGAAGCGGTTTAAATATAATGACAATCATTATATCATTCAGAAACTCACGATAGGAGAGACCGATGTCCCAGACTAAGCACAAGCCCTTACCTACACCGCTCAAATTCAAGGGCGCGCCGGGCTCTCCCTATACGCGCAAGATGCTGGCCTACCTGCGTTTTCGGCAGATCCCCTATGAGCTGATGATTGGTGATCCGGAAAGCCAACTTGGTTTACCGAAGCCGAAGGTAAGCTTGCTGCCGACTTTTTACCTGCCCGATAACAAGGGTCAGATGCAAGCAGTGGTAGATTCTACGCCGCTGATTCGCCGATTTGAACGATCCTTCAAAGGCCGAGAGACCATTCCCGACCATCCGGTCCTGGGCTTTTTGAACTATCTGATCGAAGATTATGCCGACGAGTGGCTGACCAAGGCCATGTTTCATTATCGCTGGTATTACGCACCCGACATCAAGCAAGCCGGGGCTATCCTGCCACGCTGGCGCGGCTTGCAGCTACCAGATGCAGAGCTGGAGAAACGCGCCCAATTTGTTGCGGAGCGCCAGATTTCACGGTTGTATGTTGTGGGTTCCAATGACCTCACCGCACCAGTCATTGAAGCCAGCTACCACCGGTTTTTGTCGATTTTCGATCGAATACTACAACAGCAGCCATTTGTCTTCGGTGGTCGTCCCGCGTCTGCTGACTTTGGGCTCTACGCTCAGTTGACCCAATTAGCACGATTTGACCCAACGCCCATGGCGATTTGCCTGGATGAGGCGCCTCGAGTATTCGCCTGGACCGACGTAGTTGATGACTTGTCCGGCCAGGCCGCCGGCGCTGATGATTGGATGTCGACCCAAGATACAGCGGTGTTAGGCGAGCTCCTGGCTGAGATTGGCCGAGTTTACGTACCCGCGTTGCTTGCCAATGCCAAAGCGCTGCAGTCCGGCGAGAAGCAAATGAAAACGACGATTGATGGTCAGCCCTGGGAGCAGCCGACATTCCCTTATCAGGGTCGCTGCTTGCAATGGGTTCGTGATGCCTATCACGAGCTTGGGCCATTAGAGCAACAGGAAGTGGACACAATTCTTCGGGGTACAGGCTGCGAGGCGTTGCTCGCCGTTAAGAAATAAAACTGACTGGGTAACGGCTGCTGACCCGTGCTCGGTCAGCGTTGAGCATCTGGAGTATTAAGCAATGCGTAGAGGAATAATCAGCGTCGTCGTACTGGCGCTCCTGGCCTCGTTGAGCTTGTATCGCTCGTCGAGTCTTCAGGACTGGCTGATGGCGCGGCTCAGTAAAGCTGCCATGTCGCAACACTGGGAGGAAGAGCAGGCCTTGCAGGCTTTGGTTTGCGGCAGTGCGTCGCCCCTAGGCGTTGACCCGGGTCGTGCTCAAGCTTGCATCGCCATCGTCACGCCAGAGCATCTGTTTATCTTTGACACTGGCGCGGGCTCCGTCCAGCGTCTGATGCAGAGCCGACTGCCCCTCGACCGCATCAATGGGGTATTCTTTACCCATTATCATTCCGATCATATTGCCGCACTCGGTGACCTGAATCTCAACAGCTGGGTGAACGGTCGTCCTGCGCCGCTGCAAGTGTATGGACCGGCGGGGATCAACACCGTGGTCGCCGGATTCAACATGGCATATCAATTGGATCGGGGCTACCGCACCGCTCATCATGGGGAAGATTTTCTGCCCGCGGCCGCAGGCCTGTTGCAGGCCCACGAAATCGATATGGGTATTGTTTGGTCAGACGCCAAGCTCGTGATTCGCGCCATTAAGGTCGATCACTCGCCGATATCGCCGGCGATGGCTTATCGCATTGACTATGCCGGGCGTTCGATCGTGATCAGCGGCGATACCGTTGTCACCGAGGATCTATTTACCGCTGCCCAAGATGTCGACCTGTTGTTTCATGATGCTCTGTCTCGAGACGTGCTGAACGTCATGATCGATGCTGCGGCCCATGTGGGTCGAGAGCGGATTGCCCAAATCATGTCAGACGTCATCGATTATCACGCTGATGCTAGCCAGTTAGAGGCGCGCTCAGCCGCCGCCAATATCCAGCAGTTGGTGTTCTATCATATGGTGCCAACACCGGCGAACCCGTTGTTGTCGATAATGTTTAAGCGTGATTTGAACGGTAAAACAATTTTGGCTGAAGATAATATGGTGTTTACATTGCCCGTTGAGTCTCGTGAAATCATCCAGCGATAATTGGCCTAGCTGACCCGTATAGCCGAACAATGGAAGTGACAATGATGAAAAAATACGCCGCCGCAATTGGCTTGAGCACATTGATGGCATTCGGTCTCAGTGCGCAGGCCGTCGCCAATTCGCGACCGAATATTGTTTTGATTCTGGCCGATGACCTGGGTTTTTCTGACTTGCGAAGCTATGGCAGCGAGGTGCACACCCCCAACATTGATATGTTGGCTAACAATGGTGTGCGTTTTTCCAATTACCATACCGCCGCCAGTTGCGCGCCGACTCGAGCTATGTTGATGTCAGGTGTTGATAGTCATTTGGCGGGGGTGGCTAATATGCCTGAGTCATTACCTGATGATCAAGTTGGCCAACCAGGCTACAAAGGGGTACTTGGGCAGAATGTGGTGACCATCGCTAATCTGTTGCAAGATGCCGGCTACCACACCTATATGGCGGGTAAATGGCACCTGGGCAAAGCTAAGGCCCTACTTCCCAGTGCCCGAGGTTTTGAGCGAGCCTTGTCGATGGCCGATTCCGGGGCTGATAATTGGGAGCAAAAACCTTATATTCCGGTTTATTCGGAAGCCCACTGGTATGAAGATGGCGAGCCTACGACCTTGCCCGATGATTTCTATTCCTCCGAATACTTGATCGACAAGACCATCGAGTACATCGACAGTCATGCGCCAGATGAGCCGTTCTTTTCTTATGTGGCCTTTCAGGCTGTACATATTCCTGTGCAAGCGCCTCGGGAATTTACCGATAAATATATGGATACCTATACCCAGGGTTGGAACACATTGCGCCAACAGCGTTACGCTGGTGCCGTCGCTCAAGGTGTGATGCCGTCTAACCTAGACATTAACGATATGCCAACGACCATTGACTGGGCGAGCCTGACTGACGCCGAGCGCCGCTATGAAGCAAAATCTATGGCAGTTTATGCCGGTATGATTGACGCCATGGATTATCATTTAGGTCGGCTGATGGATCATTTGCGCGAAACAGGCCAGTTCGATAACACAGTGTTTATCTTTGCCTCTGACAATGGGGCCGAGCCATCTGACATTCTTGAGCAGGTGCGTGGTCGCCCAGTTGAGAAAGTATTTCGTTGGTGGATGGATTCGAATGGCTATAACGACGATTACGAAACCCTGGGTGAAAAGGGTAGCTACAATATGATTGGTCCGTCCTTCGCCAGCGCCGCCGCGTCCCCATTGGCTTATTATAAGTTTTTTACTAGCGAAGGTGGTATGCGCGTTCCCATGATCATTTCCGGCCTGCCCACTAAGCTCAATGGTGGTGTGATCGATGCATTCACCTACGTTACGGACCTGGTGCCAACGATTCTTGATATCACCCAGACGTCGAGGCCCGGGCCTATTTATGCGGGCCGAGCCATTGAATCTCTGTCGGGTAAGAGCCTGTTGAAGTTGGTTGAGGGCGAGGAGGCGTTTGTTTATGGTCCTGAAGAGGTCGTTGGTTTTGAGTTGGGAGGAAATATTGCGCTGTTTCAAGGTGACTTCAAAATTGTTAAAAATCGTGGCCCCATTGGTGATGACACCTGGCACTTGTATAACATCAAGCAGGATCCCGCTGAACGCTATGATCTTGCAACGGAGCAGCCCGCCCGCTTGGAAAAAATGATTAAAGCGTACGCTAGCTATGCAGAGGAGCATCGAGTGCTCAGTGTCGCCGACGGCTATGATCAACGGCAGCAAGTCGGGGCCAATGCCGTGCAAAAGAGGCTTCTTGAACTGTTGCCCTTTATATTGGGTGCCATCGTTCTGCTGTTCGTGGGTATCAGGTTGCTTCGGCGTCGAAGCAAGGCAGGTGGTTAGTGGCGGCTCGGAAGTTGGATCCTAATAACGTGCAACAGCCTATAAATGAAGGGGCTGAAGGTGCTAGTCAGACTCGAGGCGAGGCGACAAGAATGTTGCTAATACATGCCGCAGAAAATTTATTTGCTGAAAAGGGTCTGGAAAATGTCGCGATCCGGGCGATTATTTTTGCCGCAGATCAAAAAAATGAGTCTGTGCTGCAGTATCATTTCGGCAGTAAAGCCGGCCTTATCCACGCTATTCACCGATACCGCAGCGCGCAGATAGACGAGGCGCGTAGCAAGATTCAGATAGAGCTGGAGAAAACCAATACCATGCTCACCCTTCGGGAAGTCGCCGTCTTTATGATTGGGCCAGCTTTTAGGTTGGCGGCGGCCGATCAAGGCTTTATCAATTATTTGAAGGTATTTGGTCCGCTGATGGCGTTAGCGGACGAGAACATAGAGCAGCGACTGGGGCGCAAGCGCAAGGCCGGTATTGCCGAGCTGAGGCTTTTGCTGCGAGCCCACGGAAAGCAATTGGACGACGAGATGCTTGAACTGCAACTGGAACACGCGGCTCGATTCGCGAGTCTCGCACTATCCCACCAGGCGCGAGCGGGCAAAGGGTTTGTCGGCAAACAGGCCAAATTTTTCTTTGAAAATTTACTCGATAACCTGGTGGCTATCCTTTCTGTCGAGGTTTCCACAGAAACCAGGCGGGCAAGATGAACGCTACCACTAGGTATAGTGTTTCAGGGTTTTGTTGGCTGCGCTATGTGGCTGGCCTTAAGTTGAACCCTGTTGGTGTCGGCGCGCGCTTGGTGATCCTGCTGCAGACATTAAGTCTGGGTGCGAATGCAGCAGTCTACCATCCTGCCTCAGGCCCTCAGGTGCTGATACCAGGTGGTGAGTTTATGATGGGCTCAGAGACTGGCAGGGCCGATGAACAGCCCATTCGAAAAGTCGCGGTTAGACCCTTTTGGTTGGCCACGTCACCAGTATCCGTAGCCCAGTTTGCGGCATTTGTGCGCATCACAGATTATGTCACGACAGCTGAAGACTATGGTAACTCGGGGGTTTTCGATATGGACAAGGGGCGTTGGCAGATGATCACCGGTGCCAGTTGGAGCTATCCACGGGGGCCGAATCGTAGCCCTGCACCAGCGGATCATCCGGTCACGCAGGTGAGTTGGTTTGATGCCGTGGCTTATTGCGAAGCCGATAGTGGGCGACTCCCCACGGAAGCCGAATTTGAATATGCCGCCAAAGGCGCCGGTCAATATGGTAATCCCGTGTACAGCTTTGGCGAGAAAGTTAAGCGCGATGGTGAGTTTCTAGTCAATATTTTTAACGGTGAGTTTCCTCTCAACAACACAGCGGCGGATGGCTATCTCTATACGGCGCCTATTGGTAAAACCGGCATTACTCCCTTGGGATTGACGGATATGGCGGGCAATGTCTGGGAATGGTCGGCGGACTGGTATGGGCCTTATAGGGCGCAACCAGGTGCGCCGGTTGGTTCTGCGGCACCAGAGAAGTCTCAGCGTGGAGGCTCATTTTTGTGTGATGAAGACGTGTGTCATGGTTACCGAACCACGGGGCGTACCCATTCGACGCCAGATACGAGCCTGATGCATGTGGGCTTCCGCTGTGCCTATGATCAACAAGAGGTAGTTGGCCGATGAACCTAAGGCGCAGAATAACTCAGCGAAAGATGCTCTGGTTTGTGCCATTGACCCTCTATGCGGTGCTGACCTTCTGGTACACCAATACAGCAGGACCATTGTCAGCTGCCGAGATACAAACCTACTCAACGAAATTACAGGCAGCAGGATATGCAACTGATCGTATCGAACGCCTTAAGGACTTCATGGCGACAGATACGGGTCGTCAGTTTTTGATGGTGAATAATCTCGACATGGCGGTGGATCCCGCTGATGTTGAGGGGGCGCTGCCAGGTGAAAGCGCAGCACAACTGATGGATCGATATATGGCGCACATGTATCCGGCCTTGTTGCTGAGAGCCTGTCATCCAGTTTACGTCGGCGAGGCGATTTTTCGAGCCATAGACGTGGTGGGTATTGATGGCGCTGAAATCTGGGATCGGGCGGTATTATTACGTTATCGAAGCCGCCGCGACCTGATGGATATTGTGAGTAATCCGGCATTCACGGGTAAACATGAGTTCAAGTCTGCGGCCCTCGACAAGACGATTGCCTATCCGCTGGAAAACACCCTTTATCTGTCTGATCCCCGGTTGCTGCTGGCGTTGCTGCTACTGGCATTTACGGCGCTGACGGATAGTTTGATTTATTCTCGAGGCTCGCGTTCGAGCCCATTTCGTTAGCCTGCGCCGAGTCAGTCAGTGGCGAGATCCTGTGTCATGTCGAGCGGGCAGTCTAGAGCGTGAAAATTAAGGTGTGCAATGTCAGTTGTGCAATGTAGCGAGTACAATGTCAGTTGTGCAATG
>JABBAY010000027.1 GCA_018607725.1 K189A clade bacterium | reverse complement strand
TTTCAATGATCGGCCGTAGCCCATGCTGACTCTAAACCCACAGACCCAAAAAAAATTGCGGCGTTTTCGCGGGATCAAGCGAGGCTACTACAGCTTTCTGATCCTGGTTGGCCTGATGCTGCTGACGTCCATTGGCGAACTACTGGTGAACAACCGCGCCCTGCTCGTCTCTTATGACGACACCTGGTATTTTCCAACCTATGCCGACTTCCACCCGGGCACCGACTTTGGCTTAACCTATGGTTACGAAACTAACTATCGTGATCTCCAGCAGACATTTGAGCAGGCTGACAACGGCGATTTTGTGATCATGCCGCTGATTCCCTACAGCGCCTTTGAGAACCATGCGCCTGGCGGCATCTACAAACCACTGCCACCCTCGCTCGAACTTAAGCACTACCTGGGGACGGATACCACGAGTCGCGACATATTAGCCCGCCTCTTTTACGGCACTCGTATCGCCTTAATGTTTTCCATCGCTTTCATGGTCTGGGTTTACGTGATTGGCATCAGTATCGGCTGCGCAATGGGTTACTTTGGCGGGGTCTTCGATCTCATTTTCCAGCGTTTGATTGAAATATGGTCAAATATTCCGTTCCTGTACACAGTCATCATCGTGTTTTCGGTGATACCGTCAACCTTTGCCGTTGCCACGCGGATCGGCATTTTATTGACCGTGATGGTGCTATTTTCCTGGCCTGGAATGACCTATTACATGCGCACCGAAACCTACAAAGAAAAGACCCGAGACTACATATCTGCTGCGCGCATTATCGGCGCCAGCCATAGTCGAATCATCTTTAACCATATTCTACCGAACGTCATGTCAACCCTCGTGACTTATATGCCATTCACCATTGTTGGCGCCATCGGCGCGATTACCGCCCTGGACTTCCTGGGCTTCGGTCTGCCTGCACCGACGCCAAGCCTGGGCGAACTGCTCAAACAGGGCACCGCGAACCTGCGTACAGCGCCGTGGATCGTTACATCCGCATTTCTGACCCTGGTCACCTTATTGACTCTGGTCACATTTATCGGCGAAGCAGTGCGGGAATCCTTTGATCCAAAGAAATTTACGGTTTACAAATAATCAGTCCATTGTAACGGCTATCATTAATCGAGGTTAACTATGCACATCACTACCAGTCGACACCTTTTTGGCGTGCTCTTGCTTGGTTTTCTCCTCAGTGCCTGCGGTGGCGCTGAAGAGTCTCCGTCTACGAACGCGACACTAGCCCCCGATAATCGTCAGGAAGTGAAGGACTACTACGCCGCGCGGCCAGACTTTTTTAGTTTCAAGACCCTGGCCGATTTACCCGCTGATTTAGACTGGCAAGACGGCATGAACTTACCCGAAATCGGCTCTGACCAGGCCATTAAGGGTGGGACTGAATACAGCCAAATTCAAGATTTTCCGAGAACCCTACGCACTGCCGGACCCGATTCTAACGGCTCTTTTCGCCCCTGGATCCTCGACTACACCAGCCTGGGACTGGCCCATCGACACCCTGACAAATTCGAATTCTACCCCGCGCTGGCCGAATCCTGGGCAGTGGATACCGAGAGTAAAACGATTTACGCCAAATTGAACCCCAATGCCCGCTGGTCTGACGGCGAACCCGTGACAGCGGAAGATTTCATGTTCATGTTTTTCATCTTTCAATCCGACTATATCGTCGCACCCTGGTACAAGAACTGGTACAGCACCCAATATACGAATATTACCCAGTACGATGATCTGACCTTCTCCATCACCATCCCAGAGGCAAAGCCTGATATGGATTCTCGGGTACTTGAGCTGCGACCCATGCCTCGCCACTTCTACCAAGAACTTGGGGATGACTACGTCGACCGCTATCAGTGGCGCTTCCAACCTACCACCGGCCCTTACATCATCAAGGACAAGGACATCAAAAAAGGGACCTCTATTGCCCTGACGAGATTGAAGGACTGGTGGGCGCTCGACAATAAATTTTGGAAAAACCGCTACAACCTCGACAAAATTCAACTGACGGTCATTCGAGATTCTTCCAAGGTATTCGAGGCCTTTAAAAAAGGCGACATCGATCAGTTCGGTCTTAACTTGGCGGAGTACTGGTACGATAAATTGCCGAACACAGACGTCGATGTGGAACATGGCTATATCCAAAAGTCGATCTTCTATAATCAGAAGCCAAGACCCACCTACGGCCTCTGGCTCAATACGTCGAAACCCTTACTCGACAATCAGGATGTCCGCATTGGCATCAATTACGCGATCAATTGGCAACTCGTGATAGACCGGTTTTTCCGTGGCGACTACTCCCGGCTGCAGACCTCCTCAGACGGTTATGGTGAATTCAGCCACCCTACACTGAGCGCCAGAGAATTTAATATCGACAAGGCCCTGGCCCATTTTGCTAAAGCTGGGTTTACCGAACGTGACGAGAACGGCATTCTCATCAATGCGCAAGGACAGAAGTTGGCATTCACCCTGTCTTCCGGTTACGAGAATCTCAAAGATGTCATCACCATCTTGAAGGAAGAGGCATTAAAAACCGGACTTGAACTACGAGTTGAAATTCTGGACGGTACAGCGGGCTGGAAAAAGGTGCAGGAAAAACAGCACGACATTCATTTCTCTGCGTTCAACACCTCGCTCGAAATGTATCCGCGTTTCTGGGAAACCTATCACTCCGATAATGCCTATGACGATGCGTTCCTTGAGGACGGCAGTGTCAATCCAGTCCGCAAGTTAAAAACCCAGACGAATAATCTTGAAGCCATCGCCATATTTGAAATGGACAAGCTGATTGACGCTTATCGGGCCGCATCGGATAGGGCAGAAATGATCAGTCTGGCACACAAGATGACTGAGATGCATCACGACTACGGCTCTTTCGTTCCCGGTTTTTATCAGCCATTTTACCGCCTCGGCCACTGGCGCTGGGTCCGCTACCCGGAATTTTTCAACCATAAACATTCGGGCTCGGCTACCCAGTATCATGTGCACTGGATAGACCCAGTAATGCGCGCCGAAACGATGGAAGCCCAAAAAACCGATACCTCATTCGGCCCGGCAATCCGCACTTTTGATCAATATAAATGATCTTGGGTGACTATTTCCAAAGGGACTCAATCCATGTCTGAAGCATTGCTGGAAGTCAGTCACCTGGTCACCGAATTCGATACCGATGAGGGGGTCGTCCGCGCCATCGATGACGTCAGTTTTGCCGCGCTTGCGGGCGAAACACTGGGCATTGTCGGCGAGTCTGGCTGCGGCAAGAGTGTCACAGCCTTGTCGATCATGCGCTTATTGCCGCAACCTATGGGTAAAATCACCGATGGCGAAGTCCTGTTCAAGGGCCGTGATCTGACCCAATTGCCCTTGACCGAGATGCAGAAAATTCGCGGCGCAGATATCAGCATGGTGTTCCAGGAACCCATGACAGCGCTCAACCCAGTTCACACTATTGGCCGACAAATCACCGAAGTGTTGCTGCTGCATCGAAATTACACGGCACAAGAAGCCATTCAGGAAGCGGTGAAAATCCTCGATAGAGTGGGCATTCCCTCTCCCGATATCCGCATGGGTGAATATCCCCATCAATTATCCGGCGGTATGCGCCAGCGAGTCGTCATCGCCATCGCCCTGGCCTGCAATCCATCGCTGTTGATCGCCGATGAACCCACCACGGCCCTTGACGTGACCATTCAGGCGCAGATTTTGGAGCTGATTAAAGAGCTGCAGTCCGACCTTGGTATGTCAGTCATTTTGATCACCCATGATCTCGGCGTCATTGCCGAGACCTGTGATCATGTCGTGGTCATGTATGCTGGCAAGGTTGTGGAGAAGGGCTCAGTCTATGATCTGTTCGACAATCCCGCGCACCCTTATACGCGGGGCCTGTTGGCGTCGATTCCGCGCCTCGACACTATTCCCAAAGCCAAGCTCAGCGTGATTGACGGCATGGTACCGGGGCTCCTCGATCTGCCGCAGGGTTGTCGTTTCGAAAACCGTTGCCCACATTCGCAACCTTCATGCACCCACGCCTCACCCTTGATCGAGCAGGTTTCGACCAGCCATGAAGTGAGCTGTTTTCGGTGGCAAGACCTATGAGTGAATCACTGTTAAAAGTTCGTGATCTGAAGATGCACTTCCCCGTCAAAGAAGGCATTTTTCTTCGCGCCAGCAAATTCAACAAGGCCGTCGATGGCGTGTCACTGGATATTGCACCCGGCGAAACTCTCGGTCTGGTTGGCGAGTCAGGCTGTGGCAAGTCAACGCTGGGGCGCTGCATCACCCGACTCTATCAGCCCACAGCCGGCAGCATAGAATTTCGCGATCAGGACATCACGCATCTCGGTAGTAATGCCTTGAAGCCCCAGCGGCAACATATTCAGATGATATTCCAGGATCCTATGGAGTCATTAAATTCGAGGCATACGGTGGGCGACATCATTCAGGAACCACTGATTGTCCAGAACATCGGCGATCGAGCATCGCGGGCCAAGCGCGTTCTGGAGTTGCTGAATATCGTCGGGTTACCGGCGCGCTCAGTCACCCGTTATCCATTCGAATTTTCAGGCGGTCAACGCCAGCGGATTGGCATCGCTCGAGCGCTCGCCCTGAACCCCAAACTCGTGATCTGCGATGAGCCTGTCTCTGCGCTGGATGTCTCGATTCAGAGCCAGATACTCAATCTCTTGATCGAGCTACAACAAGAATTCAATTTGTCGTATCTGTTTATCGCCCATGATCTGGCTGTTGTAAAACATATCTCGGACCGGATAGCGATCATGTACCTGGGCAAGATTGTTGAGAGCGGCCGCAGCGAAGAAATTTATCGAAACGCTCAACATCCCTATACTCAATCACTCATTGCCGCGATACCTGTGCCGGATCCCCATCGCAAGGTACAACGCCAAATTATCAGCGGTGATGTGCCGTCACCTATTGCGCCGCCATCGGGCTGCACTTTTCATCCTCGATGCCCCAGCGCCATGTCCCGTTGCAGCCAAGACATTCCACATCTCGACTCGCCGATGACAGACAAGAGTCATCTGGTATCCTGTCATCTGATGGATTAGGCTTTTTATTGAACCTGGGCATTGCCCACGACCCCAAAGGAGCTCAACCATGGCCCATATCGACTCTGTACCCCGCGATCAACTTGCCGACTTCGAGCCTTTATTTCAATCCGTGGAAGCGGGTATGGGATTTGTGCCAACCAGCTTTTACGCCATGGCGCACTGGCCAGAACTCCTCAGTCAATTCACGGCACTGGCAAGCACGGTATTGAATACGGGACAGGTCGATCCCGGTCTCAAGCAGCTGGTCGCTTATGTCACCAGCAACGCTGCTGGCTGCCGCTATTGTCAGGCGCATACTTCACACAACGCGGTAAAACGCGGCATTTCTCAGGAAAAGATGAGTAACGCCTTCGAGTTCGATCAGTCAGACCTGTTCTCAGTCGCCGAGCGGGCAGCTTTGCGCGTCGCACTGCACGGCGGCACTGTGCCTAATGGCGTGGAGACAGTCCATATGGACGACCTCAAGGCGCATTTTAGCGAGCGTGAGGTGGTTGAAATCGTCGGTGTCATATCCCTGTTCGGCTTCCTGAACCGCTGGAATGACACGATGGCCACCCGCCTTGAACCAACCGCGGCTAGTTTTGCGAGCGACGCCCTCAGCGCCTCCGGGTGGCAAATCGGCAAGCACAGCTGAGTCAGCCCTTGGCTGTGCGCCAGCTGACGCAAAGCCAAGGCGTCCGTCTTACCCCAGCGCCTTCATATAGGTATTCAGGTCAAAATAGTCGCGCCAGACTTTGATCTTGCCGTGTTCCAGCTCGAAGACCCCGCAGCAGGGCAACTCAACAGCCCTATCGCCCAACATAATACGATCGACCCGCTCAGCAATCACGACATTATCTTGCTCTAGGATATGCAGAATTTCCCAATCAGTCTTGGTCCAGCTGGCAGAAAACGCAGCAATGAATTGTTCGATATTGGCCCGCCCCTGGATGGGTACCGACGGCATATTGTAGTAGGTGCCATCTTCGGTGAAATAGTTGGCTAACACGGCGGCGTCCAGTGTCGACCAACAAGCGCAGAATGCCCGGATAATCTCTGTCCCCGACCCTTTTTTTGCCGCCATAAGCCTCTCCATCTGATGAATAACCCTCAGATTGAACCGCATTTAGTCGGGAAAGGAAAGGAGGGGAAGGTCAGACAGGCATAAACGACAGAAATGGGTTAAACAGACGGCTGAATCGACCCACCAGCCGAATCGGTGCCTCAAGTACCGATAAACAAACGCACTCGGTATTGGCCGTGGCGACCGGCGTGTGAATGTGGCCGGGTTCGCGGGTGATGTAATCGCCCTGGTGATAAACCCCCTCATCATCAGAGAAACTACCATGCAGCACCACCGTAATCTCTAAACCTCGATGATCATGGGCTGGCGCGCTGCCTCCCGCCTTGATTTGGTGGAGGGCAAGCTCAAAGCGCCGCTCACCTACCGGTAGTCTGGCGACTCGCAAGGACGATGATAAGTGTCGCCAACTAATGCCGCTATCACGCACCAGTCCCTTCACCAGTGGTGGCAAGTTCTTCCAACGGTCACCCTGAGGCGCTGCATTGTTAATCTCACGCTTCTCAGGTAGTGCGGTATCCACCGTATCAAGCTGCGCCATCACATCGCTTAGGCAATCCACAGCCACGCTGACGGCTTCGGTATTGGCGAGTAAGTTGCCGCCGATAGCATTCAGGGTCCGTGTTTTTGCCTGACAACCGGGGCAGTAAAAAAGATGGGCAGAGATCGCTACAGCTTGCGCCGGACTCAAACTCCCTGCTGAATAATCTAGGAGTGCGTCTGTATTAGGGTGAAGTCTAACCTCAGGCATCTTGTCTGGCCTCCGCTGCGGTCATCCGCACCTGTAACCGGTTCAACGCCAGTCGTATTCTCGATTTAACTGTTCCTAGCGGTAAGCCCAACTCTAAGGAGACCTCGCTGTGAGTCTTGCCTTCGAAGTAAATTTTAGCCAAAACCTCTAGCTGCTCCGGCGGCAAAAATGCTAGGTTCTCCCGAATCTTATCCCGGTTACGCATTTGCACTAGCGAGTTGAATGACGGGTTTTCATCGCCGAAGTCATAAATATCTTCCGCCTCTATATCCCGGCTCGACTTGGCTTCCCGGCGCAACCAGTCGATGCGGCAATTCCGCGCAATCGTATAAATCCAAGTGCTGGCAGAAGCCTTGCTGGCATTAAAACTATCAGCCTTCCGCCAAACCTTGATCATGGTTTCCTGGGCCAGCTCTTCTGCGCGCTCAGGGCCTAAGGCCGAACCCTTCATTAGGAACCCCTTTAAAAGTGGCGCAAAGTGATCGAACAACACGGCGAAGGCCGCCTTGTCACGATCGGCGCCCACTTTCATGAGCAATTGGCTCCAATTATCTGATCTGGCCTCGGCTAGCATAACCACCTTATTAGCATCAAATGACATTTTATTACTGGCTGCGATCATACAGATTTCGCCTCTCTTAAGCACTATTGGTCCTTGTACGCATCGAAGGAAGTGCTAGATCAACCTCAAACGTATTAAGCGCTGAAATCTTCTGCCTTGCTCGCTCACGGCGGGCCAGCCCTCGCCATCCCTCGCAAACGACAAACTGGCCCTGGTGACTCAACCAGATCGTCTAATGCCCAATAATCTGGATTTTATTGGTCTGCGGACCCAACGGCGGCGCCTTGACAACAAAAATCTAATTCTGCGCCACGAAGCGGCATCACCTCACCTTTCTCGCCAGGAAGTCAGCGTTCATTCCAGCAGGTGGCCATGAGAAAGCCGCTAAATTTAACCAAAAGCACCATAATTCATCCCACACCCGCATTTTGATCGCGTATAATCACCCCCCCTAAGTAGTCATCCTGTGGTGAAAAATTCGTGAATATCAAAGAGCGCATGGCCTTCATTATTCAGAAAGAGGCCGAGGCCATTAATCAAATCAACATCACGGATGAGTTCGAGACTGCAATACAACTGCTGCTTGCCTGCCCAGGCAAGGTCATCACCACCGGAATCGGCAAGGCCGGATACGTCGCCAGCAAGTTTTCCGCAACCTTGTCATCGACCGGCACACCGGCATTTTTTGTTCACCCCGCTGAAGCAGGTCATGGTGATCTAGGCATGGTTAATCCTGACGATGTCATCATCGCCTTCTCTACTAGCGGCAAGTCCATTGAGGTGATCGAAATGCTGGAAAATGCCCGTCAGCTTGGGGTCAGCCGTGTTATCGGTGTCACCTCCCACCCCGACTCGCCCTTACGTAAGCTCAGCGAACTGGTCCTGGACATGGGCAGTGATATTGTTGAGCCCTGCCCCTTACAGGTAACACCCAGCGCCAGCATTGCTGTCATGCAGGCTATCAGCGATGCGTTAGCGCTGACGTTGATGGAACTCAAGGGGTTCACGACCCATGACTACGGCATGCGCCATCACAAGGGGTATCTTGGCTCGATCACGCGTCAGCAGCACCAATACGATGACTAAGCTCGGAGCACTCTGTGAATAAATCATCCAAGCAACAAAAAATCCTGCAACTCGACCCGGCACGGGTTGCAGAGAAGTATGTGGCAGAGGTCAAAGTGCAAGTCGAGGGCATCTCGACTCGGATTAAAGTCGTCGGCCTGATTGCCAGCCACGACAAACCCTCCTTGGCTTATGCTCGTGCGACGCAACAAAAGTTCGATGCCATCGGCATCGATTACGACCTACGCAACATTGAACGCCTCGACTTGGAACATGAAATTCTGGCCCTCAATGCCAGCCCGGACGTCCATGGCATTTTCATCTATTTCCCTGTGTTCCATAATGAACAGGACAGCTACCTGCGCAATTTGGTAGATTATCGCAAAGATATCGAGGCCGGCAGCCAATACTGGACTCACAAGCTCTACACCAACGACCGTCTCGCTGTCCCCGGCGATCCATTAAAAAAGGCCTTGTTGCCCTGTACGCCATTGGCCATCATTAAAATACTGGCTGAAACGGGTATTTGCGAACCCCAAGATGAACACCCACTCATGGGTAAAACAGTCACCATATTCAACCGCAGTGAAGTCATTGGCAGACCATTAGCGGTCATGCTTTCTAACGATGGCGCCAAAGTGTACTCCTTCGATATTAATGGGCCATTGTTGTTTACCAATGCCAAGCCCGCTGAAGTCGACATTTCCCGGTCGGCGGCCTTAGCGACTTCCGATATCGTCATTACTGGCGTACCGAGCCAGCACTTCGAAAAAGTTCGCGGCGATGAAATTCTTCCCGGCACGGTCTGTCTGAACTTTTCCAGCGTGCCGAATTTTGCCGATGATATCGAGCCCCAGACTCATATTTTTATTCCGAAGGTCGGTCCCATGACCGTCGCCATGTGTATGCGGAATACAGTGCGTTTGTACAAGAATTTTCACGGAGCCTGAGGGATGTTAGCCGACCAGTCTATTGACACTTACTTGCAGCGACTTGCCGGCAAAAGCTCCACGCCAGGAGGTGGCGCAGCCGCCGGCATTGCAGGCGCTCAAGCTGCAGCACTGCTGGGCATGGTGGCTCAATACAGTAAAGACGAGTCGTTATCGTTGCCGACGATTATCGCTATGTGCGAGACAAGTAGCCGGCACTTTCTCGCCCTGGCGGACCAGGACATCGCTGGTTTTAACCAAGTAATGGCTGCTTATGGCTTACCCGCTAACGACTCGGCAGCGAAACAACGCAAACAAGTGGCTCTGCAGCAGGCCCTGGAAACTGCCGCGCTTGCGCCAACAGAGATGCTCAAAGCTTGTCTCGCCCTGCTTTCCACAGCAATCACTCTGCGCGACCGAGGCAACAAAAACCTGATCACCGATGTCGGCATCGCCGCAAGTTTACTGCTCTCTTGCATCCAATCTTCGCGCCTGAATCTGTTGGTCAATCTGCAGGCGATTACAAATCAAACCTTCAGAGATGACAGCCTATCCCTGTTAGCGGCGACAGCCACACCCATCGCTGATTTCAACCAACTGATCAACAGCATCGAAGCTGGACTGGCGCCGTAGGTAAGCTCTGCTGCCGTTTACCAGCAGATAGGCAAGCGCAGACCACCTGCACTGCCAGTTCACAGCACTCACGCGACAAACCTATGACACGATCCCGTCTTATCACTACTCAAAAATCTCGCCCCGGTTTCAATAGGGCAGCCGATAGCCTATGGCGGATGTTATTGCTAAGGCTACAGCGCCGCATTCGCATCGCTACGACGCTGTGCCTGCTGCTGGCAATAGCGTTAGGGCCATCGACTCTGCAGGCTGACACCCGCAACAACAGCCCTGGTAACGAGACTTCGAGTATTCTGCAGGATTTCGAAAACAGTATCGTTGATGAGCTGCTGGCGCGCTTGCAGTTAGAGTTCGAACAGATTCCGGATAACATTCTGATGTTTGAGTTCAATGCGACAGGTGTCATTAACGACAAGCTTAATATCCTCAATTATTACCACAAACACATCCCAAGCATTGACACCCAGCGGCTTGACTCAGAGCGCTTATTACGCCTGAAGTTGCTGCGCTATACCCAATTGATGCTCCAGCAGCAGGCCAGATTTGCGGCGCAAGACCATGCCCTATCACCCTATCATGGCCCTCAAGTCGATCTACTGCGATTGCTGTCTAGCCACCCCATCAACCCCGAATCAGGGCTTGCGCCTTTGTTAGCGCAAGCCTCTCGCCTCACCCATTCGCTGCAACAAGCACCTATTCTGCAAGAAAATGTGACGGCGGCAGAATGTCTAACCATGAAAAATGGCGTCAAAGCGCTCGGCGAAACTGCCGCGCTCCAGGATACGTTACGTTACCGATTAATAGAAATGGGCTTGCCTGAGCGACTTCAGCAAACCTACCTAGATCAATTTGATGTCAGCCTGCAGACTTCTATCGCCCCTGCAATAAATCGTTTTTACGCCAATATCGACTGCAACTCCGCGACTACCAGCGCCCAACCTGAGCCCGACTATTATCAATATAGACTGCGCCGCTTTAGTGCCGATGAACGCTCCGCCGAGACGATTCACGCTTTAGGCCTGGTGGAACTGAAACAGATTCAAGAAGCCTTGATAGCTCAATGGCAAAATCTATATCCTGAGAGTAGCACCAACAACTTATATGAGCGGATGCGTGCAACCCAGGATGTTGTTCTCAACAATGACGACGCGGCAAGACAGCAATATTTGTCAACGGTGATGGATCAGATATTCGCTATTCAGCAGGCCGCCCCCTTCTGGGCCAGCGACACACCCCTGCCAAGTCTTGAAATCATTGCCGCGCCACCGTCCATGAGTCTATACGCACTGCCCATCGAATATCAGCAACCCAGTGAAACGCTGGGGCAAATGGTGATCAATTTCAGCGAGTCATCGCCTAGCTGGTATGAACTCACGGCCAGGACCTATTACCACACCATCCCTGGCATGCACCTGGTTCGCCAGCAGCCACGACGTCTGTCCACATTATTGAGCACCAACGATGACCCAGGGTATATTTCTGGTTGGTCGCTGTACCTGACCAACCTGGCGCTGGATGCCGCCAATGAGCGACCACAGGACCGCCTAGGTTTGCTCGCCATGAATGCGGAACTCGCAGCGATGCTCGTGATTGATACCGGGTTGCACCATCTTAACTGGACTCGACAGCAGGCTATCAGCTTCCTGTTGGCCAATACCCCAACGCCAAAAGCTACCGCGGCCCGACTCGTCGATGAGGTTCGGTTTCGACCGGCGGTCATGTCGGCGCCATACCTGGGGATGCTGCGGGCCAGGCAGCTGGCCGGAAATCAACCAATGGCAGCGCAGAGGTGGAGCCACCTAGTGACCTCAGGTCCGGTACCCATCCCTTTGCTGCCTGACCTGCAAGGTTGGCTTAATAGTCACTAATAATTTTATAGGTTGGCCCATCAAGCCAACCCGCAACGATGCAGTCAGTACCCAAGAGCCCATGAAAGGCCTAATATACGCCTCAAATAACGTTAGGAATTTTCGATGACTTTGCCACGCACGCTACTGGTTCTAATCATGACCACCACCCTGCTCTCAAGCTGCATCGCCGTCGTAGCCGGCGGCGCGGCTGCCGGAGGCTATATGATGGGCAACGACGAGCGTAGCGTTGGCCAAATCACAGATGACGCGACGATTACTGCGGCGATCAAGACCCGATTGATTCGCGAGAGAGCCATTAAGTCGCTCAACATCAATGTCGACACTTATCTGCAGGTGGTAACACTTCGAGGCAAAGTCTCGAGCGCCAGTCAGGAACAAATCGCGATCAAAATTGCTCAGGAAGTCAAAGGCGTCAAGCAGGTCATATCAGAGCTCAACATCAATCCAGTCGAGGTCCAAGACCGCCAATAAACAAACTGGGTCCGGCGCCTGTCGGGCCGAATACCGGCTAGCGCATCGGCCGCCCACCGCGGCAAACAACGCCAAAACATGGTCAATTTCATCACTTTTTGCGCGTGAAATTTACTATCTCCGCTGGCAGGCTGCCTGTTTATCAAGGGGTTAACTTCCTGGCCTGCAAATTGCTCTACCTACACTGACATCTTTATACGAAGGTAAGACTCAAAATGAAAAAAGCCATATTGGCGATGCTCGTCGGTTATATATCAATGATCGTCATCGTCTCCAGTGCTTACGCAAGTGAGCCTAGTCTCTGCGAGTGGCAGCTCGACGGTAACATCACCGTCAACCCAGACAACCTCGTACTGACTAATACCGCGGGCAACCGTCTTAACATGACCCGCGACAATCAGGTCTTCATCGATGACCAGCCGATCATGGTCAATGAGCGCCAAAAAACATTGATCGCCAACTACAACCAACATCTACGAACCACGGTTCCCGCCATCGTCGACATCGCCCTGGATGGCATAGAGATTGGATTAGCGGCTGTCACAGAGATTTTTTCGAGTATCGCCGGCACACCACCTCCCGCAAGCCTCACCGCCGCAATGGCAACAATTCGAGCTGATATCGACACTCACCTCAGCCGCAATCAGCAAGCTGTCCAGCTCAACGGCAACACGACTCAAATGCTGAACTCCGGCATGGACCGGGCCATCGACGATCTCAAACCGAGGTTTCTTGCGTCAGTCACTGGCGCTGTCCTTATGAACCTCGGTCAATCCATGACCTCTGGTGATGGCGACCTCGAAGCGCGCCTCGACGGTTTCAGCAGGCGTATGGAAAATTTGAGCGAGGAGCTAGAGACCAACATCAGAGCGAAGACAGCCAAACTGGAGGTTCAGGCGCAGGCTTTATGTGGACAGATGACGGCTCTACAAGCAACAGAAATGCATCTGCAAGCGGCAATGCCAGCACTCACGTCTTTTGCTGTGGTTCAACGCGAGCCTAAGCTGGATAGTCTGTAACGCGGCCCCTGGTCATGCACAACATGCAGTGCACCGTGATGCTACGTGCTGCTTGTGCTCAACGGCTCAGCGGATTACGTCTACCGCGACCGCTCAATCGTGACCCCTTGCTCTACGAGCTCATCGATCTGATCATCGACTAAGCCCAAGCTCGTTAACAGCACTCGGGTTTCAGTCGCGAAGGGTGCGGTGGCTGGCTGTGCTTGAAAGCCATCATCATTGAGTTTTACCGGCGGTGACAAGGCTCGAAAAGTGCCTGCGGTGGGATGTTGGAGGACGTAAAACATCTCATTTGCAGCTGCTTGCGGGTCTTCAAACAATTCTACTGGGAATTTTACAGTCGACACAGGAACGCCCGCCGCCTGCAAACTATCTATCCAGCATTGACTCGTTTGGGCACGCATCAGCCCCTCTACCTCAGTTTGTAAGGTTGGGTAGTATTGCTCATCAATGGGGTCAGCCTGACTGATACCAGCATAGCGATCAGCGAAGCCCAACGCTTTCGAAAACCGTTCTTGTAACCCCCGGCTCGCACAGGCAATTGCGATACAGCCATCCTGAGTGTCAAAGGTTCGAAAATAGATCGCTGTTAGTGCCAGCATCCTCGCCGACGATACACTCGCGCGCTGAGCCTCAAAAGTTGCGCCATCGATCCGTTGTTGAGCAATCTTGGCAATGATCTCTTGATGCCTGGCCTGATCAAGATCTTCAGACCGAATGAACTGATTGTTCGCCAGCGTCATCGCCGATTGCATCAGGCTGACATCCACAATACCGCCTTTACCCGTACGTTCACGACGAAACAATGCTGAAGCGACACCAAAAGCCAGGGACGTCGCTGCCATATAATCAGAAATTACTGGCTCTCCTGGTGCAGGCCGGCCATCTACCACGCGTCCCATGGCCGCCATCAGACCACTCCGGGCTTGAACCACAATATCCATGGCCGAAAGATCGGCATCGGGCCCCAGCTTACCAAAGGGCGTGACTTCGCCAATGATCAGTCGAGGAAAACGCTGCAGCAACCTCTCGGCATCGATACCCATCTTCGCCGCCAGACCTGGCCTGAAATTCATCAGCACCACATCAGCCCAACTCAGCAGCGCATCAATGACTGGTTTGGCATTGGCGTCACTGAGCTTTAACGGCAGGGTATGCTTGCCACGATTCCGCGAAATGAAAATACGTGATTCAAAAGCAACAATTTCACCCATATGGCGATTCGGGTCGCCTTCTGGAGATTCCACTTTGATGACTTCTGCCCCACCTTCTGCGAACAGTTGGCCACAAAACGGCACGGCAACAAACTGACCGAACTCTAGGACTTTAATCCCTTCAAAAGGCTGACTAGCTGCCATTGGTATTACTCCAGCCCAATCGGGCTCAACAGGGACGGGTCGCCCACCCTCAAAATGTACCTTGAGTTAGTTACCAAAGCGATAGCGTAATTTTGCCACCAGACGGCTAATGGTTGGTTCCCTAAAGGTATCGTCAAAAAGCTGGTTAAAGCCCGCATTAACCTGATCCGGCAAGGCATTACCCAAGTTATAGACGAGATAAAAGTCTGTCAGGGGTGCTATTTCCCAACGATAGCGAACCTGAGCGGTAACCTGGCTCACCGTAAAGTCATGACTGGCTTTGGTTCGCGTACCCGGCACAAGCTGACCATCACCTTCAGGTATTTCCCAAAAGTCAGTTTCTCGCGCCTGCAAGCCTACCCACTGTAGAGAGAGACGGAATTGATGATTGGGCGCCGCAAACCAGTTGAACTTCATCCCAGGTTGCCACTCAGTTGCCGCATAACTCCCAAAATTGCGCGCGCCTTGATAAACCAACCAGCCATGTCGACGCTTGTACCGAGCGTCTATTTCAATCGAGACAGTATCCAGTGGTCGAATAGTGATGCCCAGACTGCCATTGTATGACCAGTCGCCCTGGTCCTCCGTCACCGCACCGATACTTGCCGAATAGCTCGTCACCGATGCAGCATCCGTTGCTATGTTGAGGTTAACCCAGCCACCTTCATCGACCTTATAGGCGCCGTTGCCACGGCTATCAAGATCTTCAAATCGACGCGGAAAATAGGCCACAGCAGTTCGTAGCGAATTTCTGCCTGGAAGTATCATCGATGCTCGCCAATAGATCCCACTACTGATCGATTGCTGCTTAGTAACATTTTGCTGCTTCTCAAGCACCACAGTGGTCCGGAAATTGGTTACCGACTCACTAAACTTCTGCTTCTCATAGCTCATGACGTAACGAGCACTTGCGTAATCATTACGGCGTAAAAACCCAAGATCACTGAAATTAACTTTTTCATTCATATAATCTAGTTCAAATTTATGCCGCAGGTTATTGCTAGACGCATACAGCAAATCAAGCATACCGCCATACCCCTGCAGATTATCCACATCACTCATGACCAACTGAGCGTCGAAGATAAGGTTGGCATTACTGCTCGTATAGTGGCCATCAATACCGTGAACAATCGCGTCGTAGCGCGGCCCTGAAGCTAATGTACCGAGATAACCGATTGAACGTTTGTCCCTGCCTACGCTTTCATACAACAATCGGGTGACCGCAAAATCCCGGCCTTGATCTTCTATATTCACCGCCTCGCCAAGCTCATTCTGGCCAAACCACTTCACATCATCTTCGAAAGCACCAAGCAAACCATACCGCAGATCCCCGATAGCACCAGTGAACTTCGCCGCACCCAACAAGTCTGTTGGCCGATCACGCTCGCCACGACTTGGCGTCACCCCGGTCGGCACGGTTACTTGATTGGCAGTACCGCCGATCCGCCTGGTGTTCATCAAGGATATGGGCGCGGGCACATAATCGCTAACAGAAACTTTACGCGATGTAGTATTGAAGTCATCATTCGTCACGACGCGAAATATATTGCCTATATTCGACCTTGGCGACGTATCAAAGACTTCGTTACCCTCAAGAAAAAACAGGCGCTTTTCCGGAAAAAATATTTCTGAGGCGGTTAAATTCAAGACCACATCATCAGCCTCAACTGCACCAAAATCAGGCAGCAGGCTAGCGGTCATTTCCAATTTTGGCGATGGTTTCCAGGAAATATCCACGCCAGCTCTGACTGCATTTTCATCGATGGCATCATCAATTGTGGTGGAAATATATGGAATAAAAGATAACTGCTGGCGTGGCAACACTCCCTCAACATCCATCTGATTCAAAGCCGACACGAACCTTGACGAAGAATAGGGATAGCCTGGCCACTGATATCGCTCGTTAGAAACTGAAACCTGACGACTAGCTGCAAAGCCGATATTACGCATAGCGCCGGTATCAGGCATATTCATCATCGACCACGGCAGGAACATTTCAACGCTCCAGCCATCATCACGGGTCGCCGACTTGCCAATCCAGGGTCCATCCCAGTCGCGTTGATAATTTCGCTCGGGCAAAACCTTGCCGTCCATCAAACTGTTACCTAAGGCTACGATAAACCAATAACCCACCAAACCTTCACCAGACATATCGAGGGTGATGCCAAAGGTATCCCTGTCAATAAACTCATCTCGAGTCGTAAAGCGTTTCACCAACGTATCCTTCGGTTGGCTCATGATACTACTAACGTACAGGCCCTTTTCTGTTGCCAACATGCGGATTTTACTGGCGTACTCTCCCGGCACACCTTTGTTCGGCACTGCCACTATCATGTTGTCGTAGTAGCTGATGGTTTGCCAGACGGCTTCATCGACGACCCCATCGAGAATAATGCCAACCTCAGCATGGGGCAGGGTTTTTATCGCGACGCGGTGAAAGGGTATACCATCCTGGTAGCCGAGCAGGAATTGCTCGCCGGCACCATCGCCGCCGAGCGGTTTGGTGAGCGCCTCGACGCTTATAGGGTTTGAGGATTGACTTGTTGATGCTTGCGTTTCGGCCTGAACGCCCATAACAAAAAAACTGAGCATCAGCCCCGCCAATCGCGCGCAACTTGTCCTGGCTTGCGCCATTGGCACCGGGTAATCCATAGAAACTCCTCGAGGTCAGCGCGAAATCAGCGCGAATCCAATAATATTTTCGATTCGAATTAACACCATAGGCTATTTTTTGACCAAGGGTAATCTGCCTCAGCTAATTAGGCGTGATAAACGCCATTGATGACTAAACCACTACGGGTGGCATCGGGCAATCCAGTGAATCAGCGACAGTCCTGACAAGCTCGACCTCCACCGGGGTCGCGATCCCGTCGGCCGTGATGGTGGCGACACACGCCTTTAACAGCCTTGGCTTCAGCAGTGGCCGTAACTCCGCCAGAGTATCAATACAGGCGTTCAAGTTGTTCAAACTCAGGCTGGTTTTATCCACCAGCTCAATGTCGAGACCAAGCAACTCTTGACCCACAGCAAAGGCAACTTGGGGGTCAGTGGTCGACGTCACATCCGTATAAGCCAGTACCGACAGCAATTGCGCGCACTGATCTCGCACCGCCGCATAACCTTTATACTTTGGTCGGCGATGAGCGCCATCAAACGCCTCACCAAGGTGCTTGGTGACGAATTTCTGCAGGGCCCACTCACTCAGGCTCATTTTTTGATCCGCGATGACCAGTTCGTGGATGTTAGTCTTGAAGGCCTCATACTGAACCCGTGTCATTTGGCGCAAGGCAGGCATGGCAATCTCAAGCAACGGCAGCCGCATAATCGGTTCAATCGCGGGGAATAACGGCAATATTTCATGCAGCCTTTGCAATACGGCGGCATCGGCCGCGTTCTGCAGAAGGTTTAGCTGACGCTGTCGAACCGCCGTATCCTGATCGAGCAATAACAGATAGACGATCGCTCTGGCGGAAAAGGTCTCGCGAGCGGCATTCAGCAATTCATTGGGGATCAAAGCCAGTAAGCTTCGAGCATGGGACAATTGCGCGCCGCCTGGCTGGCCCATAGTCTGGAAAACCGCATCGGCATTAATTCGTATCGCCGCACCGGCAAAACTTGATAGCAGCGGTCCCGCACCTTCCGTCGGCAGAGACTGATCTGGCTCATTGTGAGTCAAATACTCACCATTCCAGTTTGGTTCGAGACGCTTGATTCGGTCCGCCAGCGGCGGGTGGGTCGACATCAATGCGCCAAAAGCAAAGTTCACCCCACTACAGAAGAACGCGTGACTGATTTCTTCGCTTTCGGGATTAGCCAGCACCGTACCCTGTGGATAACCACCGATCCGTTTGAGTGCGCCACTGATACCCCGAGGATAACGGGTGAACTGCACCGCTGAGGCGTCGGCAAGGTATTCACGCTGACGACTGACGGCTGCTTTTATCAGAGCACCAAAGAACTTACCCAGATAACCCAGAATTAACAGCCCTAGACCCACAGCCAAGATCGCACTGCCATTACGCTTTGACGAAGACCGGAAGCGGCTGCCGTTAAGGACGATCCGGCCGATCACCGCCAGCATTAAGATGCCATAGAGCACACCCATTAAACGGATATTGAGCCGCATGTCACCATTCAATATATGGCTGAACTCATGGGCGATGACACCCTGCAGCTGATCGCGACTGAGATTCTGCAGCGCGCCTTCAGTGACCCCGATTATCGCGTCGCCGGGTGAATAGCCCGCCGCAAAAGCGTTGATTGACTCATCGGGAATGATATACACCGGCGGTACAGGGGTGCCCGCGGCAATCGCCATCTCTTCAACGACATTCAGCAGGCGCCGCTTCTCTAGACTGCCGTGGGGATCAATCAGCAGCTGACCGTCGAGCATTTCCGCCACCACCGAACCACCTTTCGACAAGGAATGAATACGATAAAGACTGCCCAGACCAATCAACAGTATGACTAACATGCTGACCATCAAAAACAGACCCCAGTCATAGCCCTCACTGGACGCCATCAAAGAGGCACTATCGAAGAAGCCGGAGACGACAATGACTAGCAGGTTAGTCAATAAGACAATACTGATGACCGCGGCGGCATACAATGCCAATAACAATTTGGTGTTCCGGCGCGCCTTATCCTGGTGCTGAAAAAAATCCATGACCCGTCAGGCTAGATTAAAAAGACACGCCAGGCGCAGCCTGGATTGCCGCACTGTCGGCGAATTCCAATAAGACAGCATCTGCACCATGACCAAAAAAGTTGGCCAATAGGACATTCGGAAATGACTGACGATAAGTGTTGTAGGCCATCACCTGATCATTGAAGCCTTGCCGCGCAAATGAGATTTTGTTTTCCGTGCTGGTCAACTCTTCCGAGAGTTGCATCATATTCTGGTTCGCTTTGAGATCCGGATAGGCTTCCATCGCGATATTAAATTTAGCCATCGCGCCACCTAACACCTGCTCCTGACTCGCAAGTTTTTTAAGCGCTTCAGCATTTCCCGGGTCTCGCGCCGCATCGGCCAGACCGTTGGCGGCGGCATCTCGCGCCTTGGTCACCGCCTCGAGTGTCTCTCGCTCATGGGTAAGATAGCCTTTTGCGGTCTCTACCAGATTCGGTATCAGGTCATAGCGCCGCTTAAGCTGGACCTCAATTTGGGCAAAGGCGTTCTTATAGCGATTCTTCAGGGCGACCAGCTGGTTGTATATTGCGATCGTGAAAACCAGCAGACCGATGATGACGACCAGAGTGATGATAGTTGATATTTCCATGCTTGATCTCCTTGGACCTGCTTCAATTAAGTACTTTTATTCGCACTTTCAAAACCACATTTGATACCGCTCTCAAACCCACAGCCAAAATTTTGCCTGAAATTAAATAACTTTATTTCTACATCATATTGCTCGCACGCCCACCACTGCCGGTCCTTAATGCCGGCTCTGCAAACACCCTCAGCTTAACACGACAGATTCATACAGTGACAATGTCGTCCCAGCCGCAATCAATCCGGTTGATTCTCCAAGCGAGACAGCCAGTAATGGCTATCAAACGCAGGATCGTCGATCAGAGCACGCCACAGTCGAATTCGATTAACGGTTTCAAGCCGACTTTCGTCCATGGGAAACCATTTCTCTGGCCGCTCGAAGATCGTTTGAATGCGATCTTGGTGCCGGTACGCGTCTTGGTCAAAGATCGCCGCGGGCCCCACCGACAATGCTGCCAGGTCATCCGTATTCCATAATCGTACTTGTCGACAGGTTGGGTTGAGACGAATTTTTAGCATATAACGTGATTCATCGCTCCTATTACAACCACCGCCATGCCAGATACCATGATGCAGGATGAGCAGGGTTCCCGCCGGGCAAACGACATGCTGCTGACCCGCTATGTTTTGATAGCGCGCAAT
>JABBAY010000202.1 GCA_018607725.1 K189A clade bacterium | reverse complement strand
CGGTCGGTGACATACAGGCCATCCTGAAGGATGACCAGTCCCGTCGGTGATGGCAGATCGAATAGACTTGTGACGCCATCGCTGCTTAAAGCGATGATCCTGCTATTGCCGTGCTCTGTTGCCAGCAATTGACCTGCGTAGCGAATGGCGGCCACGGGTGCCTTGAGGTTGCTGTAGCGCTCGAGAATTTCGCCGGAAGCGGGGTCCCAGACGCGCACATCGTTATCTACCCAGGAAACCAGAATGAGGTTGTTACCATCGGCGGCGAGATTCAAAGCGCCGCCAACTTTGCCGACACCGAGGACATTGCGATTAACCCGGGTTTCGACGCCAGTGGCGGGGTCAAAGAAGCGGATAGCGTGTAAGTCAGCGACGACTATCTGCCGGTCGAGCAGGGCGACACCGCCAGGGTGGGACATGCCGCCAGGCTGGATCGTTGTCAGGGAACCGTCAGGCTCGACACGCTTGATAAAGCCGTCGACAAAACTGGAGACATAAAGTCGATCGTTCTGATCAAAGGCGAAATTGTCGAGGCCTGGTGTCAAGGTGGCGATCAATGTGCGCACTTGGGCTATTTGCTTGTAAACCTCACCAGTGCCGGTATCCAGAACAAAGAGTTCTCCTTGGCTGCTAAACTTGACGGCAGCCGGTGTTTTATAGCCAGCGGCTTCAAGCCGCATCTCGCGGGTGTCGACATCGAAACTGACAATTTCGCCGGTGAACCAGCGGGGCCCATAGAGCCGACCGTCGGGGCCCCAGTCCATGCCATTCAAGCCACAATTAGGACCTAAATCCTCACTGATGCTGCGCGGTGCGATGACGCCTTGCGGGTCCACTTCGAACAAGCCGGTCCCGAAAAAGCATTGGGCGACGAACAGTCGGCCAGTGTCTGAGAACGTGATGGGATTGACACCGGCGCCGAGATTGGCCGCCTTGATAAGCTCGCCGTTTGGGGTCAGGCCAGCAACCTCACCGGTGAGAATGGAGGTCCAATAGAAGCTGCCGTCCGGTGCAAAGTCGATATCGTCAGGACCTGAGACGCCATCGCTGGCACCCAGCTGGCGCAAAATTTCACCGCTATCAGGATCCATGATGGTGATGTTCGAACCGATCACGGATGCTGCATAAAGTTGATTGTCTGGAGAGAAAATAATGCCATTAGTGCCAGCGATATTAGCGCCGGTGGCGAGCACTGAGAGTGTTAAGGGTGCTGGCAGATCCTGACTAGCGCCACAACCAATCGTTGCCAGCACAACCGCGAGGGCTCCTAGGTGTTTTATTCTCATCGCAATCTCCCCTGTTGTCTAAGTGGTGTATACCAAGAGACCTGGGCTGGTTACTTGGTGGTTAGTGATTGAATAAAGCTGTCGATCGCCTGAAGCATCTTGCCCCGGGGTTTTTCTAGCAAGGCGGCGTGATCGCCGTCGGCCAGTACCACCCACCATTTATCCGCAGTCTTGATATGGTCGAAAAAGCTGGGCAGGTCAGCCGGTCCGGCAAGGGGGTCAAATTCGCCCTGCAGGAGTAGCGTCGGTGTTGTGATCAGCCTTGGGTCCAGTTCCGCCCACTCGTGCAGATTTTTGAAATCCACGCGATAGGGATCAGCGAGCAAGGCCGCCGCGACGTAGGTATCGATGGCGGTCTGACTGATGGCGCCGGGAACGATGAAGTCACTGGCTGCGTTCGCCGCTGTATTGGCCGCAGCGGGCGCTTGAGTCGGGTACTTGAAGTTGGGGTCAATAATATGTCTGGCAGGATTGAAGGGATAACCAAACAGCATGACTGACTTGACGCTGTTCGGGGCGCGCTGAACCACAAGCTGGCTGACCATAGAGCCGTAGGACCAGCCATATAAGTGAATGTCGAGGTCGGTCCGAGTCTTGATCCAAGCAAGCGCACGGGTTGCATCCCGGGTGGCCTGATCAGGCGTCAGCCAACCGCTTGAGTCGCGTGGGGTAGCGCCGTAACCGCGGGCGTCCAGCGCATAGACGGCATAGCCCAGGGCGTTAAGCCCATCCATAAAAGACAGTGACTCGCCTGGAACTTGCAGATCAAAGTCTGGCACTGAGCTCCAGGTACGACCGTGTAGTAGCAGGATAACCGCGGTAGCTTGGGCGGGGGTTTTTTCCCAGACCGTCAGTGGATGGCCATCGGCGATGACGATATGTTGATGACGGTCAACGGCGGCTGCGCTGTTCGCCCAAGTCGAGTTGAGAGAGCCTGCCAGCAGGGTTAAGATTAGGGTTGCGAGGCGCAGACGGCTATTAGCAAATGGGTGCTGCTTGAAGTGTTGGGTGCAAACCATGATCCTGAGTCCCTGAGTCGAGCGATGCTAGAGAGTAACACAGCAAAAGGGTTAAGTAAGACGGCGCCAAATACGATTGATTCTCATGCGCTTTTAGTCATTATCAATCGTTTTTGCGAATCAATCCGAATGAAAACATTCATTGGACTCAAGTGCTGAGGCGCTCTATCTTTTACCCTTCACAGCCTATGTGAACAACCTATTGGAGAAGATCTATGCCATTGAAAGGTTCTAAAACTGAACAGAATTTGAAAGACGCGTTTGCCGGTGAGTCACAGGCTAACCGACGTTATCTGTATTTTGCTGCAAAAGCCGACGTCGAAGGATACAACGATGTTGCAACTGTGTTTCGCTCGACTGCCGAAGGCGAGACCGGTCATGCCCACGGTCACCTGGAATATCTTGAAGAGACTGGCGATCCTGCGACTGGCCTACCGATTGGTCCAACCAGCGATAACCTGAAAGCATCGGTTGCCGGTGAAACTCACGAGTACACTGACATGTATCCAGGTATGGCATCGGCCGCTCGGGAAGAAGGTTTTGACGAGATTGCTGACTGGTTCGAAACTTTGGCGAAGGCTGAGCGTAGCCATGCTAACCGTTTCCAAAAGGCGCTAGACAATCTCGACGTTTAAACCCCCGAGCAAGCAGGGTTCATAGTTAACCATTAGGTCAGGGAAGGACGTGCATGAGCGAACGACGTGAAGGCAGTTTAGAGGCGCCAACCAGACACCCCCTTGGGTGGCAGGAAGAGGCGTTCTGGGACAAGGA
>JABBAY010000001.1 GCA_018607725.1 K189A clade bacterium | reverse complement strand
TTCATTCGCTTCTAACATCAGCTCATAGGCTTGCTGCACCTGCGCGGTCGTGAGCTTATCCGTCTGCCAGGTGAGCATGTTTTGCAAGGCGTCTTCCGCCACGCTGTCTGCCAGGCCCTGTTTACCGGCAAGCCAAGCGAACAAAACTAAGATCAAAAGCAGTATAGATATCGTCACGCGTTCGCGCGCTCGGCTGAAAAACCAAGGCGAATATTTTCGGTCAGCCGCTACTATCGAAGCGTTACTCATGCCCGCCTAACTATAGGACTTACTCGCATATCCATACCCATAGTAATTCGCACCGTCACTGCTCGCATAACCGTAGCGCGCAGCTACGTTCGAATCAAACTGGTTCAATACCACCCCGATAATAGGTGCGCCCACGCGCATTAACCGTTGCAGTCCATTGACAACAACGTTAGTCGCTGTCGAATCGGCTTTTACTACATAGATCACCGCATCGCATTTCGCAGACAACATTAAGGAATCACTGACAGCCTGAGTCGGCGCAGAGTCGATAATGATGCGATCATACTTTTGTCGCAACTCACTCAATAAAGCATCAAAGCGCCTCGATGACAGCAATTCCAGCGGGTTAGACGGTACAGCACCTGCCGTGATGAGATCTAAACCCGGCTTCTCCAGCCGCTGAGTACAGACTTCTAGACTCGCCGTACCCGCTACCAGTTCTGCCAATCCTTCGGTGCTAGCAGGGAAGCCAAACTGGGTCGCCAAAGATGGCCTGCGCATATCCCCATCAATCAGCAACACTCGCTCCATCTGCCCCATTGCCAAAGCCAAGTTTTCAGAAAGTGTGGTCTTACCTTCGTTTGGTACAGACGAAGTCACGAGGGTAACTTGATGTGGCTTGTCGATACCCGACAAGATAAAGCTCGTCCGCAGGGAGCGCACTGCCTCTGCAAAATGCTCGTAATCTTTCGAAAGATATAATTGGGTTGCTGAAAGGTGCTTCGGCAGTTTCGTAATCAGTGGCAATATTCCCAACACGCTTTGCTCCAACTTTTCTTCAATGTCCTCAGCGACGCGGATAGTGTTATCCAGAAAGGCTCGCAGCAGCGCTAACAGCACACCAACCATCACACTCAACAGGACCGCGAGAACGACAATAAGACTTTTTTTAGGTTTAATCGGCGCATAGGGTGTTGTGGCCAAATCGACAAACCGCGCATTAGCCGCAGCAAAATCGGTTTGGTTAGTCTCCTGGAAGCGTTGGAAAAACATATCGTACAGCTGATGGTTTGTGGTTACCGCACGTTGGAGCTGACTCAACTCATAGTTCTTGCGATTGATATCCTGAATCACGAGTTTTGAAGCGGCTATTGTTCGCTCAACTTGGCGCTGGTCCGCCAATGCCTGCTCATATTGCTCCTCAAAACCCTCTACAATTTGCCGAACCCGGCGCTGAAACGACTTCCTCGCGCTGTCAGCCTGGCTTTCCGCCGCGATGAAATTGGGATGCTTTGGGCCATAGCGTTTTTGAAGTTCAATGAAGGTATTTTCCAGACTGCCCTCGGCACTTTTCAATTGCTGCGCTAGCGGGTCATTCAATACGCCAGGCAGCGGCTCCCAACTCACGCTGTAACTTTTACTGGCGCCGCCCACAGCATCAAACTGGCTCTTGGCCACTGTTGTAGCTTTGCGGGCGCCTGCCAAACGCCGTGTCAGCTCGTCCAGCTCTTTAGCCGTCAATGTTTGTACACCACCGACATCCACCAGATTCTCTCGCTCCTGATAAGCACTCAATGCTGCTTCTGATTGTTCTAATTTTTCGCGCATACCACCCAGCCGCTCGGTCAACCAGGTTGACGCCTTTTGAGTCAGCTCTAACCGCGCCTCAAGATGACTGTCGATATACGCATTGCCAATAGCATTGGCAACTTCAGGTGCTAGATTGGGATCAGTGCTTTCAAAGGAGATATCAACGAGCTGCGTGTTACGAACAGGCGCAATCTTAAGACTGCCCCTGAAACCGTCAACGATTGCCCGCCATTTCTGGCCATCAGATTGAGGCGCTGGCGGGGGAAGAAAAGGGATATAGCTTCTCAGCGAACGGCCAGGATCTTTTGCGGATGCATCCGTTGCTCGACTGGCGATATTCAGATCTCGAATCACCCGTTCAGCCAGCTTACGTGAAGCCAGTATCTCAAATTGAGTTTGATAGTATTCGCCTTTCGACGAATCAATCCCATACACCTCCTCAATCGAGACTATATTGGCCTCCGCCGACTCGATCAACAAGGTTGCTGTTGCGCTATAAACAGGCACCATATTTGACACCACCACGACCGCAAGCACGCACACCACAAGTGCAAGGCCAAGAATATTCCACTTGCTGCGGTAGATAATGTTCCACAATTGGCGAAGGTCTATCTCGTCATCATCTGCGGCTTGCAACAGGTTACGACTGTGTATTGGTAACGCCTCATTCATCAAAAGAAACTCTGCTTGACCGTGATAATGTCACCAGGCTTTAAAGGTTCATCAATACCCACTTGCCGCTGTTGGCCATCAACAACATCATCCGCTAACAAGTTCATCTTCGTCTTTGAAGCCCGCTCGGTAAAACCACCCGCCAAGGCAACCGCCTTGCGCAAGGTCAGACCCGGCTGAAATGCATAGCCACCAGGCGCTTTCACTTCGCCATTTATATAAAAAGGCCGATACTCAACAACTGCAACATTCACTTTTGGGTCAACTAGATAATCACCCTTTAGGCCACTGACAATTTGTGCCTCTAGCTGACTTACCGTATTACCCGCGACACGCACCTCACCTAAAAAAGGGTAAGAAACGGTGGCCGCATCACTAAGGCGCACTTCCATCGACAAACCCTCTTCATCGAATACCTGTATTTGAATCAGATCACCTGAACCCAGCCGGTAACCTGACAATGACTCTGCAGCTAGCCCACTGGAGGACAGCATAAAGAGAATAAACAAACGTACGGCAAGCAAGACATCCATGTCTCAAACAACCTATTCGTTGATCAATATTTTATCGTAGACCCGGTTTGAACGAGCTACGCTCGAGTCACTTCGCTAAGCAACCTCAATCGCGTTGGACG
>JABBAY010000116.1 GCA_018607725.1 K189A clade bacterium | reverse complement strand
TATCGAGCTTTCGTCATCGACAGTCCGTCATCGACAGTCCGTCATCGACAGTCCGCCATCGACCTTCCGTCATGGCAATCTGGCTAGCTTAGTGAGCTTGCTGTACTCGGCGTAACGACAGTTTTTAGTCTAGACCGCGCCCTTCACGAGGGAAATTGACGAGGGAATTTTCGATCTCGACCTAACCTTGCGCGCCCTCTTGCCACTGTAAGGCACCCATCCTAAGACAGATTATCCAAGACTGCTTACTCAAGACTGCTTACCCAAGACTGTTTACCCAAGAGCAAGAGCAAGAGCTACCCTAGGATAGCCCTTGCTTTACCGCTACGGCACGCTTCCTTGCGTTTAACACTTTGCTCCGACGTCCTTGTCAGAGTTACAACCTTGTTTCTCGGCGCTTGGGCAATCTAACAGTCGGCTCATAGATCATCATTGACTCTGGTCAAAGATAGTTTGTAAATAGCCAATAAAACAGCAGACCGTAGAAGCGTGGACAACTGGCATCAAGCTATCGATGAGCTTGGGTCAACCAATAGCTTCGCGCTGCGATGGTGCGCTGGCCGAATTAAGGCTAACGCGGTAAATATAGCAACGGATTCTCTGGCTTGCCGTTTCGGCGAATCTCAAAATGGAGCATGTCCTGCTTCGAACTACTCGGTCCAACCTCGCCAACAACTTGACCGCCTTTCACACTGTCGCCTTCCTTGACCTGAATCTTTCGGTTATGACCGTAGGCACTGAGGAAGCTGTCACTGTGTTTGACGATCACCAGCTTGCCGTAACCTCGTAATCCACCACCCGCATAAACGACGACACCATCTGCAGCAGCACGAACTTTGTCGCCTAATTTACCGCGAATATCGATGCCTTTATTGATCCTACCCTTGAGCGAAAAGCTATTAACCACCTCGCCCTTGATCGGCCACCGCCAGGTTATTGTTGAGTTCTGGGCCACTGCAACAGGCCGAGGTTTGACCACTGGTGGGCGAGCGGCTTTTTGTTGTTTTGCGGTAGACTCAGCAGACGGTAATGGTTCGGGGGTACGTGTGAGTCGAATTTTTTGATTCACATAAATCACATATGGCGGCTTGATCCGGTTAGCCTTAGCCAATCCTTCGTAGTTAACACCGTAACGAAAAGCAATGGCGTACAGCGTTTCGCCAGCCCGGACAGTATGCGTCCTTGCGCCTTGCCCATCAAAATTTCCAGCACCGACTACAGGGGCGTAGCCACCGGAAAAAGCACAGCCCATCAAGCCGACCAGAAGCAGCAACAACAGGCTTAACCGTGCTGGCGCTGAAGTTGTCCTTATGTGATGCTCAGCCATGTTGCTGATCATCGTGCCCTGTCCCTGCAGTTGCCAGCCAGTCCAACATAATGACAGCGATGCAACCTGCTACCATCGCCATCAGCGCCAACTCGATTTGGGGATCCGTACCCGTCAATAAGACATAGGTCGCGGGTAAAACGGGCTCCTGAACCAAGGGAATATTATGCCCATCCGCACCCAACTGATATGCCAGAGTTTCCTTCCAGGGCCAAAGCTTGACCAAAGAACCAAGCATAAAACCTGTTAAAACCGCCAGCGTACTATCTCTGGCATGCTTGAACAAACGTGTCAGGACCCGAGCAAAACAGACCAGGCCTAATGCGCAGCCACTGGCCACTATCCCCAACACCATGAGATCGAGGGTCTTGATCGCTTCGATCACAATCCCATAAAGACCCAGTATTAGCAGGATAAAACTGCCTGAAATCCCCGGCAAGATCCAGGCACACACGGCTAAAGCGCCACCCAGGAAGAGAAATAACGGCGTCGGTGGCAATGCAATGGGCACGACACCCGTAATCACAATGCCCGTCACCGCGCCGATGAAGACCAGCAACAGCAGATTCAGACCAAAACTCGTCATCTGCCGACTCATCACCCACGTCGAGGCGATCACCAAACCGCAGAAAAATGCCCATAAAGCGATGGGCTGGTGCTGCATCAGATAGCTGATACCCGACGCGAATACAACGATCGAGACGACCATTCCGGCGAATAACAGCAACAGAAATTGACCATCTATCTGACGCCACAGTGTCGCCAAGCCCTCTCTGCGGAGCACCAAAACCAAGGCCGGGGTCAACTGCCTGAGAGCCAGCAACAAACGCTCATAGATCCCGGAAATAAACGCGATGGTGCCACCAGAAACCCCCGGAACTACTTCTGCTGCGCCCATCAACAAGCCGATTACAGCGATTTTAAAATTTCCTCTCATCCGCTCACTATTCTCACTTGGGCACATAGCCCATATTGCTCACGAGTTGGGCTTCAGGCCTTGCCACCGAGCAAGGGTACGAATTTCACATCTTCGAGCACATCAATCTGCGGCCCTTCTTCAGTCATGCGAACTATGGTCAATTGCTGCGCGTCACTGGTGCCCACGGGAATGATTAGTCGGCCACCGATCGCCAACTGGGCGATAAGGCCAGGCGGAATGATCCGCGGCGAGGCCGTCACAATGATGCCATCAAAGGGGCCCCGGTCGGCCCAACCAATATTGCCATCGTCATATTTGAATTGAACGTTGCGGGTGCCAATCAACTTCAGCGTCTCTCGAGCGCGCTCGCTCAGCATCTGGATGCGCTCTACCGTATAAACCTTCGACACCAACTGGGCCAGAATAGCAGTTTGATAACCCGAACCCGTACCAATCTCCAACACCCGCTCCAGAGGCCCGTCAGCAAGCAGCGTCTGGGTCATTCGCGCAACAATATAGGGTTGTGAAATTGTCTGATTAAAACCTATCGGTAACGCCGTATCTTCATAGGCACGGGAAGCAAGCGCTTCATCAACAAATACGTGGCGTGGGGTTGATTCAATGACTTCCAGCAATGCCTCATTAGTAATGAGGCGATCTCGTAACCGTTGGACCAGACGACTTCGCGTCCGTTGCGACGTCATGCCGCTGCCACGCATATCAGGCAGATTACTGCTCTCCATAGTCCACTACCTCTCTGATCAAACTGGTGGCAAAGCTGCCCACGGGCAATCCAAAGGACAATAACAAATCCGGGCCCTCAAAGCGCCAGTTAAAAGCTGCGGGCCGCACCCATAGATCCCGCTGCTGGGCTTTCAAGTCGAGTCGGCGCAAGCCCTCGCACCAATGCGGAAACCGTGTTTCAAGACTTTTCAGCGCCGAGTTTTCTTGCCGCGCCAGACCATACAGCCAGCCTCGCTGATTCGTCTGGCCGGTACTGCGGGTTCGACCGCCAGACTCAGCCCCTCGCCCACCCTCGCCACTCACCGTCCAGCAATGCTCAGGTACGCTAATATCATTCAACTCACCGGCACTTAATTGTCGGGACAGATCGGCATTAAACATATAACTACGCACCGCAGACAGACACAGGTCCCGTAGCTGATGCCTGACTGGCTCGCCCGCAAACAGGCTGTCAGCCGCCAGCAAATTACTGCCACCCCGACCAAATCGCTGCTGACCAAAATAGTTGGGAAAACCCTGGGCGGCAATACGCGTCAGCCGCCGTTCAATATCCTCAGTGTCGGCCTGAATATCCCGCAGACGAATCTCAAATTCATTCCCCGCATGGGAACCCCGACGGAGCTTTTTATCATGGCGGCGAGTCTCAAGGATCTCGACGCCGGCCAATGTCATATCGGAAAAATCTGGCATCAGCTTGCCTGGCAAGTGGCAGCTCAACCATTGTGTCGTCACTGCATGACGGTCCTTTCGACCTGCATAATTCACATCAAAGGCTTTGATATTCAGATACCGCGCCATATTCTGAGCCACCCAGGCCGTATTGGCGCCGGTCTTCTTGATTTGAACGTAACAGTGCTCGCCGATACCGCTGGGCTCAAAGCCGAGCCGTTCGTTAACGACAAAATCAACTGCTTCTTGCTTCAGCCCTGCCCGTCCAGCAGGCCGACCCTGCGCATAGGTGACGTTTAAGGGGTAATCCTGATTCACGGCAGCACCTTGGCCGGCGCGCGCTCTGCAAGTAACACGACTGCTTGCGCCGCAAGACCTTCTTCACGACCAATAAAACCCATCTTCTCTGTCGTGGTCGCCTTAACACTGACGCGGTCGACAGCAATACCCAGATCAATTGCAATGCATTCAGTCATGGCCTGTACATACGGGGCAACCTTCGGTCGCTCGGCAATCAAGGTCATATCGACGTTTACCACCAACATGCCTAAGTGGCTGATCTTGGCGACGCACGCCCGCAATAACTGCCGACTATCGGCATCCGCGTAATCAGGATCCGTATCGGGAAAATGCTGGCCGATATCACCCAAGGCCATCGCGCCCAATATCGCATCACATAGGGCATGCAGCAGCACATCACCGTCCGAGTGGGCCAGCACCGTCCGGTGCCAAGGCACAGCAACGCCGCCCAGCATAATGTGATGATCAGTCTTTTCCTCGCCAAAACGATGGGCGTCAAACCCGGAACCTATCCTCATATCGCACCTCCTGCGCTCATGGCCTGCTGAGCCAGATAATACTCAGCCAGACCCAGGTCGTCGGCATGGGTCACTTTAATGTTGTCACGATGACCTTCTACCATCAGGGGCTGAAATCCCATCACTTCAACGGCCGAGGCCTCATCTGTTATCAACATTTGCTGCTGCAGGGCTTGTTGCAAGGCCCTCTGAAGAAGCCCAAAGCGAAACATCTGAGGCGTTTGCGCGAGCCACAGTCGGGTTCGATCAGGACTGGCATTGATCACGCCTGCGGTAACTTCCTTCACCGTATCAGTCACAGAAACACCCAACAACCCACCCACATCGCTGGCCGCCACCGATTGCATGAGTCGCCGTATATCGGCGCCTCGAACGCAAGGCCGGGCGCCGTCGTGAACCAACACCCAGTCATTCGTGGTCGCTTGCAATGCCGCCAAGCCATTCAGAACAGACGCTGCTCGAGATGTTCCACCGCGCACCACGAGACAATGCTCGACCCCTTCCACTGTTTGCCAACGCTCGTCATCCGGGGCCACGACCAACACGATCTGCCGCGGCGACAAGGCAAGCAGACGAGTTAGGCTGTGCGCTAACAAGGGTTGGCCGAGCAAAGGAAGATATTGTTTGCTGATATCGGCGCTCATACGAACACCTTTACCCGCAGCGGGAATGACCACTGATACCTGCGCAAAGCTCGTCATGGTCGGGGCGCTTTAGTCTCGTCTACCAGCAGGAAAAAGGTTTCTCCCTGTTTGATCAGACCAAACTCACTCCGGGCTTTTTCTTCAATGGATTCAAGACCACTCTTGAGCTCAATGGTCTCGGCGCGCAAGATGCGATTGCGCTGCTCCCGGATGCCGTTTTCAACTCGCATTTGGGCAACCCGAGTTTGCAGTGAATTGACTTGCGCCAGACTGCCTTCACCAATCCACAGTCTGACCTGCAGCGCGATGACTACCAATGCCAGGCCAGCGATTAACCAGTGGCCGGGGCGCTTCATTATCGCTGGAACTCCGCTAAACCTTTAAACAGGGCATGGGACTGATCCTCGATTCGAAGCAAACGGTTGTATTTGGCCACTCTGTCAGACCGGCACAAGGACCCTGTTTTGATCTGGCCTGCCGCTGTCGCCACCGCTAAGTCGGCAATGGTCGTGTCCTCGGTTTCTCCGGAACGATGGGAGATAACCACGCTATATCCTGCCTCTTTCGCCATATGAATAGCCTCAAAGGTTTCAGTCAGTGTCCCTATTTGGTTCAACTTGATCAAAATCGAATTGCCGACGCCTTGTTCGATGCCGCGCCGCAGGATTTTTGAGTTCGTCACAAATAAATCATCGCCCACCAACTGCAGACGCTTACCCAGTTTTTTCGTCAGCAACGCCCAACCGGCCCAGTCACTCTCATCCATACCATCTTCGATAGAGAGAATCGGATAGCGATCGGCTAAACCCACGAGATAATCGCTGAAGCCATCAGCATCGAATACGCGACCCTCGCCAGCCAGATTGTATTTACCGTCAACGTAGAACTCTGACGCGGCGCAGTCAAGGCCAAGATAAACATCCTTACCAGGGATGTAACCCGCCTGCCGAATGGCCTCCATGATCACTTCCAGGGCCGCCTCATTACTCGGCAGATCTGGCGCAAAACCACCCTCATCACCCACCGCCGTGCTCAAACCGCGGGCTGCCAATATCCCTTTAAGGGTATGGAAAATTTCCGCCCCACAGCGAACTGCCTCGGAAAAGGTCGCCACGCCGACCGGCAGGATCATGAACTCCTGAATATCTACGTTATTATCAGCATGCTCTCCCCCGTTGATGATATTCATCATAGGTACGGGCATGCTATAGCGTCCGGGACTGCCGTCTAACTCGGCCAAGTACTCATAGAGTGCCATCTTCTTGGCTTGGGCAGCGGCACTGGCCACCGCCAGAGAGACCGCCAGAATCGCATTAGCACCTAGCTTGGCCTTGTTTTCCGTGCCGTCCAGAGCGATCATTTTCTCATCAAGCTCCCGTTGATTTTCCACCTCCAGCCCCAGTAAGGCTGGGCGGATCTCGGCGTTAACATTAGCCACGGCCATGAGCACACCCTTGCCTAAATAGCGAGCAGGGTCCTTGTCACGCATTTCCAGCGCTTCTCTAGAACCGGTGGATGCGCCCGAAGGGACACAGGCAGAGCCTATGACACCCGTGGCAAGTTCAACCTCAGCTTCTACAGTGGGGTTACCCCGGGAGTCCAGGATCTCTCTGGCTCGAATGTCTACAATTTCTGTCATGTTTATCTGGGTTCCTTATCCTAAAATTGTGCCTCGACTAGCTCGCACCGAGTTCGGGTAACTCAACTGATTTTACGACCTGGTCAATTTGCATCAGCATTGACAGCAACCTCTGAATTTGACCCAATGGCCAGGAATTCGGACCATCGCTCAGGGCCTTGTCTGGATCTGGATGGGTTTCCATGAATAAACCGTGGATACCCACCGCGATGGCAGCTCGCGCCAAGACCGGCACCATTTCTCGTTGGCCACCAGAGGTACTGCCCTGGCCGCCAGGGAGCTGAACACTGTGGGTTGCATCAAATACCACGGGGCAGCCCGTCTCGGCTTTCATCACCGCCAGCGAACGCATGTCGGAAACCAGGTTGTTATAACCGAAGCTCACTCCACGTTCACACACCATGATATTCTCATTGCCTGTGGCCTTGGCTTTCTCTACTACATGTTTCATATCCCAGGGCGCCAGGAACTGGCCTTTCTTGATATTAACAGGCAGACCTGTAGCAGCCACCCGTTGTATAAACTCGGTCTGACGACACAGAAAAGCCGGCGTCTGCAACACCGATACCACCTCTGCAACCTCATCTAACGGGGTCCCATCATGGACGTCGGTGAGTACCGGAATGTTCAACTCTTGTTTCACTTTTTGCAGAATCTTCAATCCAACATCGATACCAGGTCCACGGTAACTTGCATGAGATGAGCGGTTCGCCTTGTCGAAAGACGATTTATAGATCAGCTGAATTCCAAGACCCTCGCAGATCTCCTTCAATTGCGCCGCGGTATCCATCGCCATCTGTTCTGACTCGATAACGCAGGTACCTGCGATCAAGAAAAAAGGGGTTTTGTCACCCACTTCAAAGCCACATAAATTCATTTTAGTTATTACCTGCGTTGCTCAATTGTCAATTAGCGTCATCCAAACCTACCGCACCTGATTAGCTTGCCTTGCGACTTGCCGCTGTCAAGTTGTGCCGAGTCAAACCCGCACGGACGAACTCGATAAACAATGGGTGGCCGCGCCGCGGGCTGGAGGTAAATTCAGGGTGAAATTGACAAGCGACGAACCAAGGGTGATCAATCACCTCGATCACTTCTACCAGATCATCTTTTTCTGAACGCCCCGCTATACGCAGCCCCGCACTCTCCAACTGGTCGACGTAACTTTCGTTCACCTCATATCGATGACGATGGCGTTCACTGATGGTTCTCTCACCGTAAATCTTAAATGTCAAAGAGTCATCTGTCAGCACACACTTCTGCTCTCCCATACGCATGGTGCCACCGAGATCGGATGTGGCTGAACGCGTCTCGAGGGCGCCTGCCGCTGTCGTCCAATCGGTAATCAGAGCGATGACAGGATGCGGCGTAGCTATCTCGTTTTCGGTTGTGTTCGCATGCTCAAGACCCGCGACATTACGTGCAAAATCAATTACTGCGGCGTGCAGGCCATAACAAATACCCAGGTAAGGAATTTTTTGTTCTCGAGCGTATCTTGCTGCTGCAATTTTACCTTCGAAACCGCGGGACCCAAAACCACCAGGAACCAGAATCGCATCGGCATCAGCAAATATACCGACACCTTTGCTGATGACTTCTTCGGAATCTACAAAGGACACTTCAACCCGGGTATGGGTATGGATACCCGCATGGGTCACTGCTTCATTCAGCGATTTGTAGGCATCCAACAAATCCATATATTTACCCACCATACACAGCTTAATCGTATGGATTGGACTCAACTCCGCTTGCACGACCTTATCCCACTCACTCAAATCCGCAGGCGGGCAGTCCAATCGAAGCTTGTTGACCACAATTTCATCGAGTTTCTGTGAATGCAGCAAAGCCGGAATCTGATAGATCGACGGTAAATCTATCAGTGGAATCACCGCCCGAGTTTCAACGTTAGTAAACAGGGCGATTTTTTCTCGAGCCGATTCTGCTATTTCATGATCTGAGCGGACAATAAGGACATCGGGCTGCAGGCCAATCGAACGCATTTCCTTAACAGAATGCTGGGTAGGTTTGGTCTTGGTCTCACCGGCGGTGGCAATGTAAGGCACCAGCGTCAAGTGAATGAACATGGCGTGATCGGACCCTACCTCGAATCTTAGCTGCCGAGCGGCTTCTAAAAACGGCTGGGATTCGATATCACCAACAGTACCGCCGATTTCAACGATCGCCACGTCACTGCCCTCGGCGCCAGCGATAACGCGCTGCTTAATCTCATCGGTAATGTGCGGAATCACTTGAATCGTCGCACCCAAGTAATCACCTCGACGCTCTCTGGCAATAACATCAGCATAGACCTGGCCAGTGGTGAAGTTGTTTTTCCGGCCCATGGTGGTACTAATAAAACGTTCGTAGTGCCCCAGATCCAAATCTGTTTCGGTACCGTCGGCGGTCACAAATACTTCACCGTGTTGCAGCGGACTCATGGTGCCTGGGTCGACGTTGATATAGGGGTCGAGCTTGAGCATGGTGATTTTCAGCCCGCGGGCTTCAAGAATGGCACCAAGAGAGGCGGCGGCGATACCTTTCCCCAAGGAGGAGACGACACCACCGGTAACGAATATATAGCGAGACATTAGTCTTCCATCTGGATAATTAATGGCTGAAAGGGCTCAACCAAGATGGGATTGTAGAGTACCACTGACGGCCTTCTCGCTCAATGCGAAAGTTGATTCGAAGGCGGAAATAGCCCTTATATGCTGATATTTCTCAGATATAGCGATCATCGACCTCAAACTCGAATACCCAGCCCAGTTGATCGCCTGTGGCCTCATAATGACTACTGGTCAAGCCAGGTATCTGCCAACCTGGCAAACCCGCCACTGCCACCAACTCATCCTCGAGATAGATCAACGGCAAACGATCCCGCAGCCAGGGTGGCACGTGCTGCTCCTGCAGCCACTTTTTCAAGGATCGCGTCTGCCCCAGATTGAATGACTCACCGCCCTGACGGCCACGAATTTCCAGGCGCCTCGGATCACTCACTTGCAAACCTCGACCCCGCGTTTGCGACCAGACCAGCACGCCGCCCTGACACGACCGCGGCTCAATGCTATCCAACATCAGCGTCTGCGGCTCAAGCGCTGACAAATCTCGAAGCAGGTATAAACCATCGCGAAAGCGTCTAATAAGGCCACCCTGCCAACGCATCTCTGGCATTGCCAACGGGCCCGCCGCCAACAACATTGCCAGCCCGGCATCCAGCAACCCGGCTGATGGGTAAGGCAATTGATGCTGACCCAGCCAGGCTAACAGAAGATTTTTTTGCCGGGCAGAAGTCAGTCTCGAAAAACCATCCACAAGTATCCCGCCGAAGGCATCGCGAAGGCCTTCCTGGTCCGACTTGGCCACGTCATCGAGCAACCTGCCGACCTCAGCATCGCGTTGTAAACTCGCCATCAGCGTCGTTTTAAGATCCGGCCAGCGGTTCTCTAATTCAGGAATGACATGCTGGCGCAGATAGTTGCGAGTCATCTTCTGATCTAGGTTGCTCTCATCTTCAATCCAGCTCAAGTGGTGCTGCTGGGCGTAAGCTGTGATGCGTGCGCGACTGACGTGAAGCAGCGGGCGGAGCAAGCTGGCCGTGCCAAGCGGGCGATTTAACGGCATTCCTTGCAGCCCGAACCGACCACTGCCTCGGAACAGTTGGAATAGTGCTGTTTCAACTTGGTCATCCTGATGTTGCCCGAGCAACAATAGGTCGCCTTGTTCGAGCACCTGAGCGAATGCTTGGTACCGCGCATCGCGGGCGTTACCTTCAAGGTTACCGACCCGCTCAACCCCTAGGGTTACCGTAGCGAATCTCACCCCGAGGGCCTGACAAATCTTCTGACAGTGGGTTTGCCAAGCATTCGCATGGGGGCTGAGGCCATGGTTGACATGGAATGCCAACAGCTTGTTACGCAAACCAAGTTCGCACAGATGAGCCAGCAAAACATGAGAATCAACCCCACCGCTATAGCCAACGACTAATCTTGATTGATCGGGATTGGTCAATTGCGATAACAGCTCAGCATCGAGCAAGGCGGACTTTAACATACCGCTGACGGCCATAGTGCCCAACTAACTGAACCCCATCGAGCCTCAGTAATCCAGTGAAACCTGATCTGCACCATAGCAGTCTCGCAAGTTTTGGATCAATTCATCTGCTGGCAAGACTCGCCACTCATCTCCAAGGGTTACCTCGGCCTGGGCATCTTGACGAATGTAGGCCACCGAAACCTGACACCCCTGACCTGGCTTACCACGATAGGGTGTCAACAGACTCGCCAACTGGGTCGTGAAATCGCCTTCCAGCGCACCGCTTCTGAGGCTCACGTGCAGGCGTCTGATGCTCCGCTCACGGGCATCCACCAGATCCAACACCTCACTCGCTCGCATGCGTAAACCGCCAGTAAATTCATCCGCCATGGCAGCACCCTTGACGATAATCACCGCATCTTTACGCAGCTTACTGTGATTGGCATCGTACAAATCGGCGAACACCGAGACTTCGATGCGTCCAGTTCGGTCATCCAAGGTGACGAAGGCAATAGTGTCGCCTTTGCGGCTCTTCATGGTACGCATCCCAACGATCAAACCCGCGACCGTTTGCGCCTCCTTACCAGGGCGTAAATCCACAATTCGCGTCTTAGCCAGATGTTTCAATTCGCCACGATACATATCGATCGGATGACCGGTCAGATACAAACCCAGGGTGTCACGCTCTCGGTTCAAGCGTTCTCTGAGATTCATGCATCGAATATTCTTGAGGTTCTGATACCGGCTGTCGTTGGCATCGCCCACCAACATCTCATCACCAAACAAATCCGTCGAACCACTGTCATGGTTGCGTGATTTTTGTTCGGCGAGTTTCACGGCATCTTCTTTATTGGCGAAAAGCAGGCTGCGCTTGAAATCGATAGCGACGACATCGCCCGGCACCAGGTCGTCATCAACCAATTGGTCCAGCGCACCACTGCCCACCAGCGCCTCGATCGCGCGCTTGTTCATCTTTCTTGAGTCCACCCGCTCACAGAGGTCATACAAGTCCCTGAACCCCGAAATTTCCCGCTCCTCTACCAGAGCCTCAATCGGACCTTCGCCGAGCCCCTTGATAGCCCCAAGACCATAGACAATGGATCGTGGCGCGTCGGCAACAAAGCGGAAATCACCTCGATTAACGTCCGGCGGCGACATGGCGATACCCATTTCACGACATTCCTCGATGTTAATCACCACTTTGTCGGTGGTCTGCATGTCGGCGGACAGCACGGCCGCCATAAAATCCGACGGGTAATAGTGTTTAAGCCAGGCGGTCTGATACGCAATCTTCGCATAGGCCACCGAATGAGGCTTATTGAAACCATAGCCGGCAAACATTTCCATCATGTCGAAAATATACGCGGCCTGCTTTTCTTCCACATCATTGCGGCCGGCACCAGCAATGAAAATTTCTCGTTGCTTGGCCATTTCCTCAGGCTTCTTCTTGCCCATGGCCCGACGTAGCAGATCCGCATCGGCCAGGGAATAGCCGGCCAGGATCTGGGCTATCTGCATCACTTGTTCCTGATACAGCATCACGCCATAAGTTCCCTCTAGGACTTTTTTCAAACTCGGGTGCAGATAATCAACCTCATCAATACCGTGCTTTCGACGAATAAAGTCATCGGCCAACTGCATAGGACCAGGGCGAAACAAAGCTACCAACGCGACGATATCATCGAACCGACTCGGCTTAACCTTCTTCATCAAGTCCTTCATGCCTCGGGATTCCAGCTGAAATACCGCGGTGGTTTTCGCCTGTTTAAGATTGTCATAAATTGCCGTGTCTTCCAGATTCAGCACATCGATATCAAGGGGTTGCTGTCCTTGAAGTTGGCGCTTGATATTAATGCTCTTTACGGCGTTATCCAGAATGGTCAGGGTCCGCAGACCGAGGAAGTCAAACTTCACTAGACCCGCTTGCTCCACGTCATCCTTGTCAAACTGGGTCATGAAATTGCCGCCAGTTTCATCACAATAGATTGGCGAAAAATCACTGATCTTGGTGGGCGCAATGACAACACCACCGGCATGCCGACCGACATTGCGCGTCAAACCCTCGAGCTTGAAGGCCATATCCATGATCTCTTGGGCCTCCTCACTGGTTCGAATAAACTCAACCAGCAACGGCTCATCGTCCAAGGCTTTTTGCAGGGTCATGCCTGGGTCAAAGGGAATGAGCTTCGAGAGCTTATCGGCGAGCCCATAGGCCTTGCCCTGCACCCGCGCCACGTCTCGAACCACGGCCTTGGCGGCCATGGTGCCGAAGGTGATAATCTGCGAGACCGCGTTACGACCATAACGCTCGGTCACGTGTTGGATTACTCGGTCACGGCCATCCATGCAGAAATCAATATCAAAGTCGGGCAGTGAGACCCGTTCCGGATTCAGGAAACGCTCAAACAGCAAATCGTATTCCAGCGGGTCGATATCTGTAATCAACAACGCATAGGCCACCAGCGAGCCGGCGCCAGAACCCCGTCCCGGGCCTACGGGAATATCATTTTCCTTGGACCACTTAATAAACTCCATCACGATCAGGAAGTAGCCCGGAAAGCCCATGTCATTAATGACTTTCAGTTCAAATTCGAGGCGCTCATCATAGGGTTTACGGAGCTCGGCGAACTCCACCGAATCCACATCAAATATTTTTTTCAGTCGCAGATTCAGGCCGTCGCGGGAAACTTCACTGAAATATTCTTCGGTGGTGTAGCCTGCGGGAATCGGGTACTCGGGCAAATAGTAATTACCCAGATCCACATCCACATTACAGCGCCGAGCGATCTCTAGCGTATTTTCAATGGCCTCTGGAATATCCGCAAACAACTCGCACATCTGTTCGCTGGTTTTGAGGTATTGCTCCTCCGAGTAGCGACGCTCGCGGCGAGGATCGTCAAGGGTGCGACTATCATGAATACAGACCCTGACCTCATGGGCATCGAACTCGTCTTGATGAATAAATCTGACGTCGTTGGTGGCGACCACTGGCAGGTCCAGCTCCATCGCCAGAGTCACCGCCTTATAGACATGCTCTTCCTCTCGGTCTCGCCCGGTACGCTGCAATTCCAGGTAAAAGCTATTCGGGAAGATGGCCATCCAGGCTTTCGCCCGCGCTTTGGCTTCATCAAATTTACCAGCCAGCAGTGCTTGACCGACGTCACCCTGCTGAGCTGCAGACAAGGCGATTAGTCCCTCGCTTTGCGCCGCGATCCATTCTCGTCGAAGGCTGACCTTGCCAAGCGTTTGACCCTCGAGATAGGCCCGGGATAATAGCTCCGACAGATTACGATAACCTTTTTCACTACAGGCCAGCAGTACCAACGGGGCAATGCCTTCATCGCCGTTGCTTTCAAGGCTGGTTTGCACCGAGACATCGCAAGCGATGATGGGCTTAACGCCGCCATTGCTGGCCGCATTATAAAATTTCACCAATCCGAACAAATTATTATTGTCAGAAATTGCCACCGCCGGCATGCCGTTGCCGGCCACAGCGCTAATCAGCGGTTTGATGCGCACCATACCATCGCTGAGCGAGTATTCAGAATGTAAGCGTAGATGAACAAAGTTTGGGCGCATCAGAAAGTGTCTGGCTCCGTTGGCGGGTTTTCGGCAAGGCTATGCCTAATATAGTAAACGAAGTCCGCCATGGCCAACAGCGTTAAACCGGCTAATTCAGCAACTCGGCATCCCCGGCCATTTCGGCTTCTGCCATCGACCCGAAATGCCCTCAAGGCACAAAATTACCAATCAGTACCATTCGGATCAAGGATCTCGCTATCGAGGCTTTACAAGATTTCATTCTTGCCGTTAAGATTTTTTCGCTGGTACAGAGTACAGCGACTATTTAGGTCTAGGTCACGTCGATAGTGCACTCGCCACTGTTACTGGTCCGGTCAAAAGTATTGCCTGCATCGTGCCGCAATCCAGCAAATTGGATTTATCCTTTGGCAGAACTCAGCGTTCATTCTCAAGGGCAAACCCAGGACTGATGATCAATCTACTATGGGAGAACAGTGATGGCTAAGACGACTGGAAAAGTGAAGTGGTTTGACGAGAAGAAAGGCTTTGGTTTTATTGAACAGGAAAGTGGACCCGATGTTTTCGTCCATTTCCGCGCGATTCAATCCGCTGGTTTTAAAACATTAATGGACGGGCAAGCAGTGGAGTTTGAGATTGAGCAGGGCCAAAAAGGCCCCCAGGCGGTGAATGTCATTGTTCTGTAGGTCATCCGGCGTCTCAGTCGCAGAATTGGTTCAGCAACCGATCCAGCTGATTGGCGAATAGCTGTCGATCCTGTTGATTCAGAGTCGGCGGCCCGCCGGTATTAACGCCACTGGCGCGCAAGGTATCGAGAAAATCCCGCATACCTAATCGCGCCTTGATGTTTTCTGCTGAAAATAGCTCCCCGCGCGGACTCAGGGCCAGGCCGTGTTTTTCCAAGACTTCGGCCGCCAGCGGAATATCACTGGTGATCACCAGATCGCCGGCGGCCAGGCGTTTTACAATCTCAGCGTCAGCTACATCGAATCCTGGCATCACCTGAATGGCTCTAATATTCGCCAACGGCGGCGTTCGCAGCCATTGATTGGCGACCAGAGTCACTACCACACCGGTTCGTTCTGCCGCCCGGAATAGTATCTCCTTAATCACTACCGGGCAGGCGTCTGCGTCAACCCAAATATTCATCTGCGCCTTCCGTTTCGCGGTCATCGCTGAGCCAGGTTGTGCTCTTGAGCAGGGCTAATCAGGACTGATCAACAATCTCAAAGGTCATGCCCCCTTTCTCCACCAGTCGATTGATCAGCGTCATGCCCATGGCCGTTGAGGGCGTCAGGCATCCACCACCGGCGTCAAGTTCGTCCAGCGCCAAACACACGGCACTTTCACCCAGCATCTTGGAGGTGGCACCGTAACCGGGATCGCGATCTGCCGTGACTCGGGCCCGCAGATTTTTACTGGCATCGGTGGGATGCAGCGCCAACAGGTCAATCACAAAGGAACCCTTTTCGATAGTCTCAGGGCTCGGCCCCTCGCCCTGCGCGGGTAAGGCCGACTTCAACAGGTTACGTAACGGCGCAACCGCAGAGGCTATCATCATCAAGAAGGTGCCCGAGGCGACGGCGACCGCTTTCATATAACCCACGGGACCGGCGCCCGTTAAGATCGCCTCGTCATATCTAAACTGCGACCCGTAGCGATAGCCCAATAAGGCGTTGCTGCGGCGCACGACCCGAGTATTGATCGCCGCCATAACGAAGGGCGCTGTCCACTGTTTAAATTGGGCGTCATACAGGGGAGCAACCTGATCCGGTCCGTCTGGACCGCGCGGCATGTTCACCGGGTCGAGGGCATAAGGATCATTAATAATCTCACCGATGCCGGGATCGACTTTCACTTCCTCCATCATGTTCATCATACTGGCGACCGTTCCGCCACTCATACCACCCTCAGCCTTAACCACTCGATACTTGACCTGCTGGGCATAAACACCATGCCGAGCATGCATCTGTGCCTGAGCGTAGAAGACCCCCAAATCTGACGGGATGCTGTCAAATCCGCAAGTGTGAACGATGCGGGCACCGGAGGCTTCTGCAGGAGTCTGATACTCGTTGATCACGCGATGCATCCACTGCACCTCACCGGTCAAATCGCAGTAATGGGTGCCATGGGCGACACAGGCGGCCACCAGCGGCGTTCCATACAGGGCATAAGGTCCAACCGTTGTGCAGACCACGGTCGTTCGCGCCGCCAAGGCGTTCATGGCAGCCTGATCCATGCTATCGACGACGATAAGTTCCACTGTGGTTTCGCCGGCAGCGATCAGGTCGGTGCGCACGGCTTCGAGCTTGCCTTGGTTACGACCGGCCAGCGCCCATCTCAGCTCACCCCCAACGCCATAGGTTTTATAAAGGTACTCAGCCACCAGCTTGCCGGTAAACCCCGTCGCCCCGAATAACACCACATCAAACTCTCGTTGCTGGTCCATTGACTCATCCGTCCATTAGATTAATGAATTAAATTAATTAGTTAGATTAACAAAAATGTTGCCGAGCGGTTTATGTTCACACAGGCCGCCGTGCATTGCCATAGTCCTAAATTCACAGAAACAAACCGGCGCTGCTACAGTCAAGATACAGCTAAGAACCGCCCTACCGATCCTTCGACTGTCCCAGAGACGCCGATTTGCAGGGCCCGAAAGACAGGCGATGGACCGCTGACGGTCCATGTTTTTGCAGCGCAGCCAGATGCAAAGGTGTCGGATAGCCCTTGTGCTGACTGAAGCCATACGCCGGATAGAGGCCATCGAGCCGCAACATCTCGCGATCACGAGCCACTTTGGCAATGATGGAGGCCGCCTTGATCGCATCGAATTTGGTATCACCTTTGACCAGCCATTCCGACGGGCAAGCAAACACGGGGCTGCGATTGCCATCCACAAGTACGAAATCCACCACCGAATCTAAGCCAGCCACAGCCCGCTGCATGGCCAGCATGCTGGCTTGCAGGATATTGATCCGATCGATTTCAACGACACTGGCTGAGGCGACACAGTAGGCTACCGCCTGGGATTTAATCAGCGGGTCAAGGGCTTCACGCTTTTTCAGGCTCAGTGCCTTAGAGTCGCGTAATCCGTCAATCGGTACGAAAGGGTCGAGAATGACCGCCGCGGCATACACGGCACCGGCCAGCGGCCCTCGCCCAACCTCATCGACGCCAGCGCAATATTCTCGCCAATACATTAGGTCACCACCGGTCGCTGGCATAGCCCCAGCACTGCGGTCGCGGCCTGCTCGCCGGCATTTCTGCGCAATTGATGGTGGATAACAGCATATTCAGCCAACAGTGTGGCTCGATTGGCAGCATCGAACAAACTTAAGGTCTCTCGACACAAAGCTGCGGGAGTCGCTTGGTTCTGAATGAGCTCACACACCAATTCTCGTCCGGAGAGAATATTCGGCAAGGCAAAATACGGCGTCGACACCAGCCGGGATACGATGGCATAAGTGATGGCACCGAGCCGATAGGACATCACCATCGGTCGCTGCAACAGCATCGCCTCAAGGGTCGCCGTGCCGGCGTTCACCACCACCGCATCCGCCGCTAGCATGGCGAGCTCTGCCTGACCCTCCACCAGCACCGTATCCAGTCCCTGACCATGGCGCGAAATCAGCTGTCGCAACTGACTAGCGCGGCGCTCATTGGCCGCCGGTATAACAAATACCACGGCCCTAAGCTCCGCCTGAATCAATTGTGCCGCCTGCAAAAAATCCGGGCCGCTGAAGCCCACTTCACTGGCGCGACTCCCTGGCAGCAGCGCAATCACTGGCCGGTCAACGCTAATCTGCAGCTGCGCGCGGGCAGATTTTCTGGCCTGCTCATCTTGAATGGGCGCTATCTCATCAGCCCTGGGATGACCAACGAACACCGCATTGATCTGATTTTGAGCGTATATTTCATTCTCAAAAGGGTACAGGGTCAACATCAGATCAACATTTTTTTTAATATTGTTTATGCGTCCCTTGCGCCAGGCCCAAACCGTAGGCGAGACATAATGCACCGTCTTGATGCCGCGTTTCTTCAGCTTGCCTTCAAGCAAACCATTGAAAAAATTGAAGTCAATCCCGATGAAACAGTCGACCTGCAGCTTGACGATGGCATCTGAGGTCGACAGCAGAATTTTGAGTAGCGACGGCAGGCGTTTCAGTGGCTCAATAAACCCGTTAACCGACAGTGCTTCAATATCGGTCCAACACTCCAGCCCAGCCGCGACCATGGCCGGCCCGCCAATACCAACAAACCGCACATCAGGATGCATTCGCCGAATAGCCTGCATCAGTGGCGCACCCAGATTGTCACCAGAGAGTTCTCCGGCGAGCAGAGCAATGGTTAAGGGTTTGGCTTGTGGTGCGGTGCTTACCATCACTACGCCTTGATCATCACCGCTGCAATCAGGTGACCTTCTGTTCCGCACAGGTGAGAAAGCTAGAACATGCCAATTGATCACCAACATAGGCCCGACCAACCGCTTTCATCCAATGACTGCGCAGATTGACAATTTCGACTTCCAGACGCAATTGGTCGCCTGGAACGACAGAACGCTTAAACTTGGTTTTGTCCGTGCCAGCAAGATAATAAATATAGCCGTCTTCGAGGGTGCGATTACGGCTTTTAAAAGCCAGAATACCCGACGCCTGCGCCAGCGCTTCGACAATCATAACGCCTGGAAATACCGGCGTCATCGGGAAGTGTCCCGTAAACTGCGGCTCGTTGATTGTGACATTTTTGATGGCAACGATACGTTTGTTGGCTTCAAACTCGATAACCCGATCCACTAACAAAAAGGGATAGCGGTGGGGCAGGTACTTCCATATTTCAGTCACTTCCATCATATCTCTCTTTATTCATGGGTTAGCCGCAGCGCGCCTTTTAAAGGCGGCGCGGGTGTCACTTTATAGGGGGCATCTAACTGCCGCTGCCCGACTCCAATCTGCGAAGCCGTTTGAGGATCTCATCTAGTCGCTTGAAGCCAACAATACTTCGTTTCCAATCTTTACCCGGCAACAGGCTCGTACCAGATGAGTATCTGCCCTTCTTCATGATCGATTGGCTCACCAACGACATGGCAGTAACCTCAACTTGGTCGACGATCACAATATTATCGATGATGCCCACCGCGCCACCAATCAGACAGTAGGCGCCAATGCGAGTACTGCCGGCAATCGCCGTACAGCCTGAGATTGCAGTATTCGCACCAATCTGGGTGCCGTGCCCCACCTGAACCTGATTATCCAGCTTCACACCGTCTGCAATCAACGTATCATTGAGTGCTCCTCGATCGATCGTGGTGCCTGCTCCTATCTCCACTCGATGCCCAATGCGTACACCATAGACCTGGGGGATTTTTTTTAAAGTCGCCGTCGCCTTATCAAATTCGAACCCGAAGCCGTCAGCGCCTATCACAGCGCCGCTGTGGACAACGCACTGGTCACCCAAATGAACCCCATGATAGAGCGTAACATTCGCAAACAATCGAGTTTGATAACCGAGGCTTACACCCTCGCCAATGACAGATCCAGAGCCGATAGTAACGTCATCACCAATGTGGCAACCGGCTTCGATGACTACATTGGCGCCGATCGTGACGCTTTTGCCGACAGCAACACTAGGGTGAACAAACGCGGAAGGGTGAATAGTTCGATCAGGCACAGGGGTTGGATCAAATAACTCGGCAATCAATGCCCAAACCATCCTCGGTTCATCACTGATTAACGCCGGTTTATCGCTGCCTGCTGCATCTGCCTTGCGCATTACAACGGCGGCAGCGGCCGTCTCATTCAACATAGGCCTGTAGGCCGAGCTAAACAAGAAAGCCAGTTGCGCCGAATGAGCATCTCGCAAATTTGCGATACCGCTCACTTCGATGGTCGGATCACCCATCAGCTCCAATTGAAACTTTTGAGCCAGGTCCCCTAGACTGATTGAAAGAGTCATTTTTGATTAACCGTTAAAATCAACCTTGGTTTGATTTAAGGGTTCTTCGCACCTAACTCATTGAGTCTTTCAGTGACTTTACGAGTGATATTATACAGCTCACCTGCATAAAGTGCTGCTTGTCGTGGCAGGATCAAATCAAAGTCCTCAGTTTTCACCAAGTCTTCAATCGCTTTTTGAACTTTAGCGTCGATACCCGCAAACAATTCTTGCTGCCGTTGCTCGATCAGGCTCTGAAGCTTTTTCCGATTGTAAACAAAGTCATTGTTCTTTGATTCAATTTGCTGCTGAACTTTGCGCTTTTCCGCTTCACTCATAACTTCGCCATCTTTCTGCAAACGTTCGTACAACACGGCAGCTTCAGATTGAATTGATCGAATTTGCGCTTCTTCGGCCTTGAACTCTTCCTGAATCTGAGCCATCAGACGCTTGGCTTCCTCTGAGTTCAGGATAGCTGCCTGAACGTCAACAACAGCAATTTTAACTTCAGCGAAGACGTTGGGCGCGGCGAATCCGAAAACTGCAGCCGTAGCAGTCAGAATAGTTGCCATAATACGTTGTTTGATCTGCACTAGTGTTCTCCTTGATTGCGGCATTGTTGCTGCAAGTTGTTGCGAAATTGTCGCGAAAAAAATTGTTGCACAAATTGTTGCAAGAATTGTTGCAAGAATTGTTACACAGTTATTCTATCGTCGCTGC
>JABBAY010000057.1 GCA_018607725.1 K189A clade bacterium | reverse complement strand
GACTAGATTGACTCATTGTCGACTGCACTTAGAACGTGAACATACCCGCGCAGGTTTCGCCTGCAGCGACTTCGATGGCAATAGTGGTGTCAGTGTAATGCCAGAGACCTGAATTGCTGTCATCAGGCTCGGTCGCACCGTTACCTGTCAGCGCAACCTCGCCGGACTTGGATACCCCTAGGGATACGACTTCAGCGGTAGCGCCGTCGCCAATAGTCAGGGTCAACTTGTTGCCCGTTTGCGTCCAAGTAAAGGGTTCATTGTCGAACAGCGCTTCCGAGCTGTCCGCAACGCCAGTGGGAAAACCATCTTGATAGTAGTCTGACAGGGCTGTGAGTGAGCCTGTGTTATCCACACCAAACACCACTTTGCCAACGAAGGCGCCAACACTCGCGCCCATGGCAAGTGGAGTGGCTGGTGTTGCCTCGTTACTGACATAGAAGCCAATTTCCGATGACTTAAGACAATATTCACGGCCAGCGACATTACTGTTACCAGCTTCCAGAGTAGCGATACTGGCGGCATTGTCATTGATGGCTGTTACCAGGGCGTTAATTGTGGTGTTCATGTCAGCTGAGCTCAGTGTTGTACCTGACTCGAACTGGGTCACTGCACTGCCCACCACCGGTGCCGCCAGTGATGGCGTCGTAAGGGTTCCCAGAGCGAGTCCCAGTGTGAGTCCCAGGGCGCGAGAGGTGATATCTGTATGTAATAACTTCATGGTATTACTCCTATCAATCCAACAAGTGGTTATGGTTCGTTAAAATTTAGTGATGCGTTAATGGTGATCAGTGTGACGCTGGCTTGGGTCATAGCACGCATTCGTCCCACTTGGCAGTGTCCAGCAAGCAGGATTCTGGCGTAGGCGCCGGCACTGTCACGGTGATGACGTAGGTAGCGGGTGTTGAAGCCAGGTAAAGACTGTCTGCTGCTTTGGTCGCTGTGATCGTGGTCGTCCCCGCTGCCAGCAGTGTTACAACGCCGTTAGCAGCCACAGTCGCGACATCGGTATTACTGCTGCTGTAGTTGACTATGCCAGTGCCGCTGCCGCCGGTCAGAGAATTGATGAGGGTTCCTGCTGACAATAGGCTTGAGACGTTAGCCTGGGCAAAAGTCAGAGCGCTCTGGTTTGCTTTGTCGGCGGTCAAAGTGATCTCGGCACTGATCGGCAGATATTCCACAACCGGCGATAGGTGTCGTGCCTTGCTCGCCATCAGGGTGGTCGTGCCGACGCCGGTGATGGTCACCAGTCCGGTGGCGCTGACCGTCGCGACGTCAGAGTTGCTTGAAGAAAAAGTAGTCGGCGCAGCGGGGAAACCGCCAGTCAAGGCCAGCTGTAGCGGCGTTGCATTCGCGGCGACGTTGAGATCGCCGTTGCTGATGCTGAATGCTGGCTGCGGTTGTGGGTCATTGACTCGCAGTTTGACCGCCCACTCTTTGCTCGTGGTTCCGTCAGCTGCAGTGACGGTAAAGCGAGCCTCGCCCGCCGTGAAGCTGCCCGTGCTTGAGCGGGTGATAGTCGCGTCATCAGATATCGAGAAAATCTGCAGCGGATCTGTGGTCTCGTCGAGCGTCGTCAGGTCAGCGAGGCTGGTAACACTGCCGACAATAATACTAGTGGTCCGATTGATAATGGCGCTGGTGATCAGCGAGTGGGTTGCTGCGCTGATATTTGCCAGGGATGATGTCGCGGTTGCCGCAATAGTCACCGTCACGGTCCAGGTGGTCGTTGTGCCGTCTTCGGCTGTGACGATGTAGTTGACCGGGCTCGTGAAGTCTTCGCCGCTATCGGGCGCGACGGTGGCGCCGAGGGAGATGCTGATCGTCGGGCTGATTAAAGCCGCGGCGCTGGTGCCTGTGGGTTGCAGTACACTGATGGCCATGGCTTCCCTGTCGATGGTAGCGACTAAAGTGTCGGCAAAGGTAAACCGATGAATGATGCTGTCTGAGGAGAGGGCGACCGGTGTCTCGACGCCTGTGGTCGCAGCTGTCAATATGTTCTGCACGCGAGAAGTCGAGGTATCTCCGCTATTGTTGGTTGGACTCGCCATCACTTTATTGGTCGCCGCAATCAATTCAGCCGCGGAGTCTCCAAGATTGCCATCAACAACGATATCACTGGCCAGGCTGGCGATGACATTTTTAAGGCTGCCGGTATCGGCGTTAATTTGAGAAATGGCGCTGACCAGCATCCCCATCAATCGTGCATCTTCAGTAGCGGTGGCTGAGCTCTCCTGGGTCAGGTCAGCGGGTGTCGTCGTCAGCAAACGCTGGGCGGCGTCTGCGTTATCACCGAAGAACAAGGTGCCGACCTCGGTGTTGCCTGCTGAAACATTGCTGCTGGTTAAGCCGCCGGTTTTTTGCTGGGCCACCTGGGTGGCAATCTCGGTCAGGGGTGTGACCGCCGTGGTGATGGTTGTCGGGCCACTGGCCTCAATGGCAGAGGCAGCCCGCAATGGTTCATCCTCAGGAATGGTTTGGGTAGTGCCAGTGGCTTCGTCGATGTAAGCGCCGCCGCTAATCTCGACCAGATAGACGCCGATAAAGTCGCTCACTGTTGCCGTGTAATTGCCGCTGCTGTCAGTGATCGCCGTCGCGATGGGTTCGCCAGTTTTAAGTCCGTTCGTAGCCACAGCAAAAATATTGACTGTCGCGCCAGCGATTGGTCCCTTGACCGCGCCACCACCGATGGTCACCGTGGTGGGTGTGGGTTGCGTGACCAGCGGTTGAGTGTCGCTGCTGTCGCAGGCATACACTGACAGAACAGCAACAGCGGCCAGCAGAGCCCGTACTCGCCTTGATAAGCCTCTAGGCAGAATCACTTTTATCATTGTTTGATCTCGAGTGCTGAGGGATTTTTAAAACTAAAGAGGTGATGGGTATACTTCAATGCTCGGTGATCGTTAGATTGATCTCGTGCAGTAGAAATATTTAAGAATTGACTGAAGTCATTTTTAGACTGTGCGGAATCGGCACTTAGCTATCGCTGTAGAAACGCTTTATAGTTCTTTCAGGCATGAACCGGCTGTTTGGGTCATCATCGGTTGTGCATATCTCGTGCGTAGCTCGAGTCTGTGATTGTGCTATCACAGCTAACTATCACAACTAACTATCA
>JABBAY010000114.1 GCA_018607725.1 K189A clade bacterium | reverse complement strand
TTAGCACCACCAAAAGATCGGTCGATGTTCATCTGGTTCTGACGCAGGTCTACCTCAAAGGTATCCGTCGGGTTCCACTTCAGTTGTACCGCGATGTTGTCAGTACCCAAACCGTCGATAGCACCATCAGGGTTTGATCCGATATCCTCGATGATACCGTCACGATCACGAAGACTGAAGTTCAGTCTCGCAGCCAGCACATCTTCGACTAACGCGCCGGAAACCATACCGTAGTATTCTGCAGTACCGAAGTTGCCGAAAATAGTTTTGAAAGCAAACTCACTGTCGTAAGTCGGCTCTTTGTAGAGAATGTTGATGGCACCACCCACGGCGTTTCGGCCATACAGTGTACCCTGCGGTCCACGCAGGACCTCAATTCGCTGAACGTCCCAGAAGGTCGCCGCAGTCGCGGTGAGCAAATCTTCCGAATAAACGCCGTTCATATAGGTCGCAACACCAGGGTCGCCACCTAGCGCTCGAAAGTTCCGGCCAACACCGCGAACTGTCGCGTCATAGGGCTGAATCGTTGTCGCTGGAACGAAGTTCTGGAGATCCTCTTGGTTACGAATACCAAAATCGTCAATAAATTGATCGGTAAACGCGGTGATCGAAATTGACGTATCTTGAATTGACGCCTCTTTCCGTTCCGCGGTGACAATCACTTCTTCAATACGTCTTGAGCCTTCTTCGGCCACTGCTACTCCGAACGGCACTAGCGCTGCCCCCAGCAGTAAGACGCGATTGACTCGCTTATCTACTTTAATCATGGATCCCCTCCGAACTAATAAATTTTTTTATTAATCATCCTCGGCAAACCGCACCGACCCAGCAACATTAGGCTTACTAGGGCAATTTGTAAACAGTCTCGAATATCATTACTTTTAATGATGGCGCGGCGCAACAATGCGCCATTTCATGAATGTTACGTAACGACACACTTTTGGTGGTTTGCCACCGCCGCGGTCTATAAAAACAGCTTAAATGCACGTAAATTAGTTACTCTTGGCATTTCTAGGCTTACCTGAATATAGCGCAATATCGCGCTGCAGCAATTCAAAAAAATGAACCTAACTATATTTACATGGGGGGGGGTTTCAATGACCCTCGCAGTAATAATTGACAAACCTAGGGGCTGCAAGCGAAAAATACCTGCGCGGAGCCGAACATTAACAACGACCAACAGTTGAACTATGGGGTTACGACGGCCTCTACATTTAATTACCGAGATTGAATTACCGAGATTGAATTACCGAGATTGAATTACTCAGATTGACTTACCCTGATTGACTCAGCCACGTTGAGCCTAATGTTTCTTCGCCACTCGTTAAGGGTGTACTCTGCAGATGCAATCTGATGCTGTTTGATGCAAGACACTGTGAAAATCCAGCACTATTAAGGTTAACGCTATATGAAACCGACAAACCTACTTTTAATTACGGCTGACCAATGGCGTGGAGACTGCCTCAGTAGCATGGGCCACCCCGCGGTAACAACCCCACACCTCGACCAACTCGCCGCCGAGAGCACTCAGTTTCGCCAACACTATGCCAATGCGGTTCCCTGTGGTCCCAGTCGAGCCAGCCTGCATACTGGCATGTACTTGCACAATCATCGGTCGGGCACTAATGGCACCCCCCTAGATAGTCGTTTTACTAACTGGGCAACAGAGTTGCGAGCCAATGGCTACGACCCGGTGTTGTTTGGCTATACACATACTGCTATGGATCCTCGCGGGGTGCTCGAGGATCATCCAGGGCTTTTCAACGACGAAGGCGTGCTACCGGGCATCCGGCCGATTATTGATATGGGCACACTGTGCCCAGACTGGCGGCGGTTTCTGCAAACCAAAGGCTATCAGTTACCGGATGTCGATGGTGCAACCTATTCGCTGCGCGCAGACACCGCGCCTGACAAGTTCATACCCGAACCCCTGATATTTGATAAGGCCCATACAGACACTTACTTCCTCACGAGTGAGGTGATCAATTACATCCAGGAATTCACTCAGAATACCTCGCCTACACAACAAGGCTGGTGCACTCACTTATCATTGCGCGCGCCCCACCCACCCTGGGTAGCCGCCGCGCCTTATCATTTACGTTATCCGGTTGATAATCTGCCCGCCCCTGTTCGGCAGGTGAATGTAGAAGCTGAACGAGAATCTCACCCATGGCTAGCTGAGCACCTAAGCAATCAGCGCAACCGCAGCCATGTCGACATTGACCGCCATCGTTTATTGCAGACCAGCTACTATGGTTTGATGAACGAAGTAGACGATAATATGGGGCGTCTCATCAACTGGCTGAAAGACACCGGACAGTGGGACAACACGCTGCTGATTTTTACATCCGACCACGGTGAGCAAATGGGCGATCATTGGATGTATGGCAAAGCGGGCTTCTTCGATCAGTCTTACCATATTCCGTTGATTATTCACGTCCCTGGCGGGGAGCCAGGCAGCTGTGATGACTTCACCGAGCATGTCGATATTCTACCGACAATTTTGGCCAGCCTCGACCTGACACTTCCGCGACAGTGCGACGGCTGCTCCTTGTTACCAAAACTGCAAGGCAAGACATTAAGCGATTGGCGCACCTGCGCCCACTATGAATATGATTTCCGTCACTCGCAGGCCGAAAATTCGCTCGGCCTGAACATGGAGTCGGCTTGCCTGAATGTCATTCGAGACACTCGATATAAGTATGTGCACTTCGCCGACTTACCCTGCCTGCTGTTCGACCTGCAAAATGATCCCGGTGAACTGACAAACATCGCGGCTGCGTCACCAGCCATCGTCGCCGAATATGCGCAGAAACTGTTGAGCTGGCGCCTAAGCACCACTGACAAAACGTTGACACACCTGCAGATCAGTCGGACTGAAGGTTTGAAAAATATGACGAGTGAGGGATAATTAGTTGGCCAGACCTCACCTTAACAACCAGGTTTCGTGTCACCATATATTAACCGTTAGAATGAAATAGTTGAGACTTCCGCACTAGGCGTTTATTTTTCAACAGAGCCTGGCGCAACTCGAACACCGCACAGTGCTAAGAACGCCTAAAACACCCTGGCACTAGTTTATGCAGGCGCAGCTGCTTATATTAAGACCCTTGAAACGGGAGCCACAACGATGAACCTGAATCGCCACTTCAACATTACCCCCCTTGATGCCAGCTTTGGCGCCCAGGTCACCGACCTGGATCTGGCCAACCTCGATGATACTGGGTTCAGCAGCCTTTACTCAGCCTGGCTCGAGCACGCCTTACTGGTATTTCCTGGCCAGCATCTCAGCCACCAAGCCCAGATTGATTTTGCTCGACGCTTTGGCGAACTGGAATTCGATCTGGCACCGATCAGTAATGTCAGACGCGATGGCAGCGTCCGGCACGCAGACGGCAGCGATGATGTGGTGAAGGTACTGGTGGGTAATATGGGCTGGCATGCCGACAGCACCTATATGCCAGTGCAGGCCAAGGGCGCTGTGTTTACTGCGCACACCGTGCCTGTCAAAGGCGGCCAAACCGGCTGGGCCGATATGCGCGCCGCCTATGCGGCGCTGGATGATACCTTGCGGGCCCGAGTCGATGGCCTAAGCGCGCACCACTCGCTGCACTATAGTCAGGCAAAAATCGATGGCACGCCGAACCAAAATGGCAGCTATAGCGGCTATGGACTACACGATTTGCCACCACCACTGCGTCCATTGGTCAAAGTTCATCCTGAGACGGGCCGCCCAGCCTTGCTCATTGGCCGCCATGCCTACGGCATTCCCGGCCTCAGCGAAGCTGAATCAGAGGCATTGCTGGAGTCCCTGGTGACCTTTGCCTGCCAAGCACCCAGGGTCTATCACCATCAGTGGTCTGCGGGGGACGCGGTCATCTGGGATAATCGTTGTCTGTTGCACCGCGCTTGTCCCTGGGACATGACGGAACCGCGAGTCATGTATCACTCGCGGATTGGTGGTGACCCGGCGTCAGAGACTGCAGAGGAACGCACGCCTACATAAACAGGCAGGTCGCCCGCAGCTCGATGGACGAGCGACCGGGCTCGCCGAGGTTGACCTGGGGGTCCGCAAAGGCTGAGTGGGGCGTCCAGTAGGGTTTGTCGGTACCAAGGCGGTCGCTGTCATAAGTACGAAAGGCCACCACCTCATCGCGATGCATATTCGGAAAGCCATACCATTGGTGCTGATCTTTGACCTGCGGCGGGGCGATCCCCAAGGTTTCAAAGTCAAAACCGCCACCGGCGTAGTCTTCGACCAATGACGGCCTAATGTCTGTCTGCGGGACCGTTCGCGCATCGCAAAACGCCAAGGGTAAATCCATTTTCTCGGCACCCACGTTCCGCCAAAATTGCAAAATCAGTAAGCGCCTGGCACGGCCAACATCCTCGCCACTAATACCAGCCTGGCGTAAACTACTGAGTGTTTGCGCATCATCCATCAAGTAATGCGCGCGGATAAGATCACCATAGCTGGCAGCAAAGTCTGAATGCACGGAGCGGATCGGCGCGAGATCTGGATGCAAACTCGCCTGTTGCGGATTGCGGATGATATGGCTACCCACTAGGGCATGGTCACAGCCAGTCAATTGTCTGGCTAGTGCGGCAATCTCCGCGTAATGAATTTCCGTAACTTCCTGGTCCTGCCAGTGCTGCACCTGACTCTTATGGGCTAATAGTTCAAAACCACAGTCTTGCCAGCTTCCAGCAATGGTCTGACGCCCATCCCGAATAGCCACATTGACGATGACGGGTTCGGCAAAAGACAAGTCAACATAATTCAAGTCGGCTCGACAAAATAGCGGTTGCTGTTGCGTCGTCATTTTATTCCCCTATGGTTAGTCATCAAAGATAGGGCATCACGAAACATTCCGCTCTCGACCAGCCCAATAGACTTTGCGCAGTTCGGTTTTCAGAATTTTGCCCGATGGATTACGCGGTATAGTCTCCATCCAGTCAACGGAGGTCGGACATTTATAGGCGGCAAGCCGCTGGCGACAGTAGGCATAAATATCGTCCTCCGTCAGCGACGGGTCTTTACGTGTGACAATCGCTTTCACCGTTTCACCCCAGCGTTCACTGGGAATACCGATGACCGCCGCATCGGCAATGCCGGGGTGGCTCATCAGGGCGTTCTCGATCTCAGCAGGATAAATATTTTCACCCCCAGAGATGATCATGTCTTTCACCCGATCATGAATAAACAAAAACCCCTCTTGCAGGTAGCCCGCATCGCCAGACTTGAACCAGCCATCAGCATCAATACACTCTGCCGTGGCCTCATCATTACGCCAATAGCCCCGCATAATTTGCGGGCCCTTGATCCAAATTTCACCCACTTCACCATCTGGCAGTAGCGCGCCAGTGAGCCGATCCACAATTCGCAATTGGTGACCGACCACAGCTTTACCGCAAGAACGCAACAGGCTTGCCCGTCGACCACCTGGGTCATGATCTTCAGGCATCAAAATAGTAACGCCCCCCGTGGTTTCTGTTAGGCCATAAACTTGGTAAAATCGAGCCTTAAAAGTCTTCATTGCAGCAACCAAGACTTCTTCAGTGACGGGTGAGGCGCCGTAGGTAATTGACTCCAGGCTGCTGTAGTCAATATCCTGCACATTCGGCTGAGCCAAGAGGAACTGCATCACCGCCGGCACAAAGATCGTATGCGTAATGCGAAATGCCGGGATGACTCGAAGAATTTCCTGCAGGTCCACATCCCGCAATAGAATAGAAGTAGCACCGCTGAACACACCAATCACGCCCCAGCCGCTACCTGAGATATGAAACAGCGGCATACACACCAGATTAACGGTCGTCGGCGAAAAATTCAGGGCTCCGAGTCCTTCGCTCATCAGGGAGATCATATTGTTATTCGTGGTTTCAACGCCTTTCGGCAGGCCCGTGGTGCCTGAAGTATATAGCTGATAACAGGTGTCCTCAGGTGCGACGGGGACATTCGGATCATCGATGGCTTGGCCAGCAATCCATTGTTCGTAACTGAGATATCCCGAATCGCCGGGATCACCAATGACTACGATATGATCCAGATTCAATGTCATCTGCGCCAGGTGACCCAGAAACTCATCACCTACCAGTAGCACTCGAGACTCACTGTGATTGAGTATGTACTCCATCTCCGGGGGCGCCAAGCGCCAGTTAACAGCCACTGACACCGCGTTGAGCTTGGTCACACCGAACAGGCTTGTGAAATACTCCGGCGTATTCTTATGCAGGTAAGCCACGCGATCCTGCTCACCGACCCCCATACTGCGCAGTGCGTTGGCACACTGGCAAGCTTCAATATCTAGCGCTTCATAGGTCCATTGGCGATCGTCAGCTGAGTAGATTAGCGCCACTTGGTCTGGTCTAAGAGACCGCTGCGTTCGCGTGATATCGCTCAAGGTCTGGATCGTCATTCACATTCTCCCGGTCTGGCTTTGACAGTCACTCAACATCTCAGTCAACAGCGCATTGACTGGCACCAGCTTGAGTGTAGCCAGATCACGGGGGTTGATACAACCACTCTAGTGCGGCACTTCGCCGGCGAGTAAAGCTTCAGCCAAGCTTTCTCGCGTAAAGCGATAATCTTTACCACAGAACTCACAACCCATCACCACCTCGGGCATATCCGCAAACAGACTATCGACCTCGTCCTTACCCAGCAAAACCAACGCATTCGCCGTTCGCGTCAGTGAACAACTGCAGCTGAAAATGACCGCGCTCGGGGACTGAATCCGAATGGGCTCCGCGGCATAGAGCCGCAGCAGCAAAGTCTCAGCAGCAAGGTCAAGCAACTCCTCGGGGCGGGTGGTATCCGCCAGGATAACTGCATGCTCCCATTGTCGGACTCGCGCTTCAGGGTCCATGACTAACTGTCGGGGCAATTGTTGAAGCAGCAGACCTCCGGCTCGGTGGTTGTCAGCGGACAGCCAAATCTTGGTCATCAGCTGCTCGGATTGCTGAAAATAATACTCCAGGCACGCTGCCAAACTTCCGCCCGTTAGCGGCACCAGGCTCTGATAACTTTTGCCTACGGCCGGTTCCACCGTCATCACCAAGGTACCTTCACCTAGCAGTGCCGCAAAATCCTGACCGTCAACGGTCTGACCCAGACGGGCGATGCCGCGGATACTGCCATCATGGCGGCACTCCGCCACCACCACGTTCAGCTCGCCATCGCCTCGAGCTTGCAATACCAGACGACCATCGAATTTAATGGTGCTGCCTAGCAGTACACTGGCAGACAGAAATTCACCCAACAGGCGCGCAACCGCCAACGGATATTGGTGATCAGCCACTACGCCCTGATAGCTGGCCTCGAGCTGGACAATTTCACCGCGAATATCGGTGTCATCAAAAAGAAATCTCTGCGAATAATCTGACATCCCGTCTGGCACTCCAACTGGTATAAATCCTCACACAACCGGCATTTGCCGGCCAAGACTGTATTGAACGCCGCGAGTATACCATCAGGGTCTTTGCAGCTTCACCTTGACGATCATTGACCCGACTCTACTCATCGACTCGACAACAGGGTATCTTTACGGTTAACAACCTTAGACCTGAAGGACGACAGCAATGAACTTTGAATTCTCGGAGGAACAAAACCTGCTGCGGGAACAGACCCGTGGCTTTCTCAAGGACTTCTGTTCGCCCAAGGTGGTGCGCGCATCACTGGAAGCCAACGGTCCCTTTAACCAAGAGTTATGGCGCAAAGTCGCCGAGATGGGCTGGACATCCACCGTGATTCCCGAGGAATACGACGGTCTCGGCCTGAGCTATCTGGAGTTATCGGTTATCGCCGATGAACTCGGCCGGGCCATGGCGCCCCTGCCCTTTTCATCCAGCGTTTATCTCGCCACAGAGGCGATTCTGGCCCAGGGTTCGAAAGCCCAGAAAGAAGCCTGGCTGCCAAGATTAGCCTCGGGCGAATTAATCGCCACCTTCGCCATGGCTGAGAATCACGGCCAAGTATCACCAAAAAACCTCACCACGACAGTGACCAACGACAAGATTCATGGCACCAAGACACCCGTCCCCGATGGTGATTACGCCGATTTAGCCATCGTTGTCGCGCAATCGAGTAAAGGCGATGGCGCCAGCTGGTATTTGGTAGATCTGACTCAAAGCGAGATCCAACGCGCGCAAGTCAGAACTCTCGACCCCAGTCGTTCACACGCTCAAATCGATTTTAATGGCGCCTCTGCCGAACTCATGGGCACTGATGGTGGCGGTTGGACCGCAACTCAGAATCTGCTGAACCGAGCAGCCGTGCTATTTGCCTGGGAACAGGTGGGTGGTTCCGACGCCGCGCTGGAAATGGCCAAGGAATACGCCCTGGGTCGCTATGCCTTCGGTCGACCCATCGCCAGCTATCAGGCAATCAAACATAAGCTCGCCGAAATGTATGTGCGCAATACCCTGGCACGGTCGAACTGTTATTATGGTGCTTGGGCATTGAACACCAATGCCAGCGAACTACCCATCGCCGCTGCCACAGCGCGAGTCAGCGCCATTCAAGCCTATTATTTCGCGGCCAAGGAAAATATTCAGACCCACGGTGGCATGGGCTTCACCTGGGAATTTGATTGCCAATTCCACTATCGACGTTCCAAGATCCTCGCGGTCAATGTGGGCAGCGAGCGTCAGTGGCAAGACAAACTCATTACCGCTATCGAACAGACCAGCGCAGCCTAGAAGGAGATCAGTATGGATTTTAACGACAGTAAAGAAGAAGCAACTTTCCGCAACGAGGCTCGTGAGTGGCTGGTGGCGAACGCCCCTACCGCAGCTGATCTCAACGGCCTGGACGATATGGGCCAAGCCAAACTTTGGCAAAAGCGCAAAGCAGATGCCGGTTGGGCCTGCATTCGTTGGCCAAAGGAATACGGCGGTCGCGGCGCTAACGCGATGGAACAGGTTATTCTCAGCCAGGAAGAAGCCAAAGTGAAAGCCCCGAATACCGGGTTTTTCAGCATCGGCCAGGGCATGGCCGCACCGACTATGATGACTTGGGCCAGCGAAGATCAGAAGAAACAGTATTTACCCAAGCTCGCCAGCGGCGAAAATATTTGGTGTCAATTGTTCAGCGAGCCTGCCGGCGGCTCTGACCTTGCTGCGCTGCGAACCCGTGGCGTTCGAGATGGTGACGAATGGGTCGTTAATGGTCAGAAAATCTGGACCTCGGGGGCTCAATATTCCGACTTCGGGATTTTGGTATTGCGGACCGATCCGAACGTCGCCAAGCACCAGGGCTTAAGTTATTTCTTCCTCGACATGAAGTCGCCTGGGGTCGAAATCAAGCCGATCAAACAGATCTCCGGAGCGTCGGGCTTCAACGAGGTTTACTTCACCGATGTTCGCATTCCTGATGCGCAAAGACTCGGCGAGGTGGGTCAAGGCTGGCAAGTAGCCTTGACGACACTCATGAACGAGCGAGCTTCTATCGGTGGTGGTGGCGGCGGGGCTGGTTTCGAGCAGATTATGAAACTGGCGCAACGACTCAATATCGACGACAAACCTGCCATCGAAGACAAGCAGGTCCGCGCCAATCTGGCAAACTGGTATGTCCGTCAATCGGGATTGAAATATACTGGCTATCGGTCAATGACCGCTTTGTCTCGAGGTGAGATTCCTGGGCCGGAAAATTCCATTGGCAAGCTGGTGGGTGCGCCGCTGACCCAGGATCTGGCCTCCTTCGCCATCGACCTAATGGATCAAGCCGGTATACTCTGGAGCCCTGAAAGTGCCGAACTGGAAGATATTTTCCAGTCCGCGTATATGAGCATTCCAGGCTTGCGGATTGCAGGTGGTACCGATGAGATCATGGCCAACATTATCGCCGAGCGCGTTCTGGGCCTGCCCCAGGATGTACGCGTAGATAAAGGTATACCCTTTTCGGAAGTGCCTACTGGCAACTAAGCACAAAAGATCAAAAAAAAGCGGAATAAAAAAGGGGCGAAAGCCCCTTTTTTATTCCATTGATCAAACTGCCGACAAGCGCTCTCGGATCAAACGATCTTGGCCGCGTTGATCGATATCACTGCCCCGTAAATTTCGCAGGGCGCTTTTCGAGAAACGCTTTAATCCCCTCGACATTATCCGCGGAGGCGCCCGCCTGAGTCTGCAACTCAGTCTCCAACTGCAACTGCTGACTGAAGCTGTTCTCCTGAGAGTCCCAATAGGCACGACGAATCAAGCCCAACGAGAAGGGTCCATTAGCAAACTTCGTAGCGATCTGCATGGCTTCACCCATGACGTCGGCATCTTCTACCAGACGATTGATCAAGCCCCATTCAAGGGCTTTTGCAGCGGGTAACCGCTCTGCCATCATGGACAACTCTGTCGCCCGGCGCCAACCAACAATCCGGGGCAACAGCCAAGTCGCGCCACCGTCAGGAATCAAACCCACGTTGGCGAAGGCCTGCAAAAAATAGGCGCTCTTCGCCATCACGACCATATCCGCCATGATCGCAAAACTCATCCCGACGCCGACGGCCGGACCATTAACCGCCGAGACAAAAGGAAATGGCAGGCGCCGTAATTTATTCATCACCGAGGCATAATGGGTTTCGAGAATATGGCCTACCGGCGGCAAGCTACCAGCTTCACCTCGGGCAGCCAGGTTTGCACCGGCGCAAAACGCCCGGCCTTCACCCGTCATGATCAAACACCTCGCACCACTATCGGGATGGGCCACCTCGCTGATGGCGGCGGACAATTCTTCCACCATGATCTTCGATAAGGCGTTGAGGACATCCGGTGCATTGAGGGTAATCACCGCCACTTTGTTCTCGATCGAGACTTTGACGTATTGATAGTTCAAGGGCTTGCTCCTGGCTACATTAAAGGCTACATACTTCGTTAAAGGCTACATACTTAGTTAAAGGCTACATACCTCGTTAAGGGCAACAGACATCGTTGCAGACGACATACTACGTTTGCATTTTGGTACTGTCGACTGCTAAGTCGCGGCCTTGGGCGGCGGACCCGCGCGGGTATAGCGCGTGCCCGGCGGGTCAATCGCCCAGTCTGGCGCTTGCGACCATTGGTCACCATAAACCAGTTCCGCCATGGGGCGACGGCGCACGGGACCGTGTTTACCCGCGGGCTTCCCCAGGGTCACCGTGGCAGCGATAAACACCGCCTCAGGAATATTCAACAGTGCCTTAAGTTCTGCATCAACCTGATGATGAAACCCAGTAATGACACCGCCATAGCCAATAGCCCGAGCCGCGAGCAATAAATTTTGCACTGCCGGGTACACCGAACCACCCTCAGCTGGCGTGGGTTCGCGATAACGCACTAGGCACGGCAGGATCAACACAGGCGATTTTTCAAAGCCCTGGACATATTGATCCATAGTGCGCGCCATCCGCGCCTTGGGAGACTGGGCATCACCACCAGAACCCTGGGCATAACCGTCCCGTTCAAACTTCTCCGCCCACAATGCACGAGCCGCCTCGCCGATCAAGGCTTTCGCCTGCCGGGCTCGAGCGGAGTCTGTCAGCACGACAAACCGAAAGGGCTGGCGATTGGAACCACTGGGCGCTCGAGTTGCGCCAAACAAGATATCTCGCAGATCTTTCTCTGGTATTGGCTCATTAGCGTAGCGGCGGATCGCTCGCGTACTGCAAATCCCGGCAAGCAAGCCGATTTGATCCTCGGCCAAGGGCTCATCGGCCCATGAATAGTGGGATATTGATTCTGACATATAGTCTCCTGAGTTTGCTCCAGCACTGAGCCACGAACTAAAACATGAACCAAACCATGAATTCAAGTATGCGCCCGGCCATGCGCCGAGCCATGGACCAAACTGCGACTAAAACACGATCGCACTCCACCTTGCTGCCTGATTTGAAGCCAAGCTGCAACGAAATCAAGCATTTATCCTATATTCAAGCCGGCGGGCGTGTAACCCGTCGCACTAATGCCTATACTAGGTCCGCTATCGCCCACGAGTATTATCAACATGTTGAAGATCGGCCACTCCTACACCCTGGAAGTCATCAAGCGAGTGGAATTTGGCGTTTTCCTGGATGCCGAGAACCTGGGTGAAGTGCTGCTACCCAACCGCTATATACCGGACGATGTTGCGCTCGGCGACCATTTGTCGGTGTTTCTGTATCTGGACTCAGACAATCGCACCGTCGCCACGACCCTGGAACCTAAAGTCCGAGTCGGTGAATTCGCCTATTTGGAAGCCGTGGCCAATACCGATTACGGCACCTTCCTCGACTGGGGCCTGGCGAAAGACTTGCTGGTCCCCTTCGGGGAGCAACATCGCCCCATGGAGGTCGGCACTTTTTATCTTGTGTACGTTTACCTAGGACAGGCAGACGGTCGAATTACCGCATCCTCGAAAATCGATAAATTCCTGGACGACGACCGCCCGCATGAATTCCAGCCTCGTCAGCCCGTTGATTTAATTATCGCCAACAGCACCGAACTCGGCTACAAAGCGATCATCAACCATAGTCACTGGGGTCTGTTGTACAAAAACGAGGTTTTTCAGCGCATCAGCTTTGGCCAAAGTTTGCGTGGCTTTATCAAACAGGTACGGCCCGATGGCCGCATTGACCTGGGGCTTGCCGCAGGCCGCGAGGTCCGCGACAAATACGCCACGGTCATCCTCAACTATCTGCACCAGCAGGAAGATGGCTTTGCCGCCGTACACGACAAGTCTGACCCGGCACTGATCACCCGCCTGTTCGGGATAAGCAAGAAAGCCTTTAAACAAGCTATCGGGGGTTTGTACAAACAGCATCTGATAGTGATTGAGAAAACCGGTATCCGCCTGGTGGAAGCCGCACCGACCGAGGAGCAATAGCATGGCGGTTCATTGGTATCCCGGCCATATGCACAAAGCCAACAAGGATATGGCATTGTCCTTGCCGGAAGTTGATCTGATCATCGAACTCCTTGATGCACGTCTGCCCTTTAGTAGTGCCAACCCTTTGCTGAGCAAACTCGGCGCTGACATGCCGCGCATCAAAATATTGAGTAAGTCAGATCTGGCCGACCCAGAGGTGACTGCTCGCTGGCAGGCTCATTTCGAACAGTCGCAGACCGTTAAAGCACTGTTAACCACACTGACCCAGTCTGACAAGGCCCAGGCCGTGGCCGCCGCCTGCCGCAAACTGGTGCCGCGAAAAAACAACGCTACCCATAATATTGTGGCCATGATCACGGGCATTCCGAATGTCGGCAAGTCAACTCTGATCAATGCCATGGCAGGCAAGGCCATCGCCAAGACCGGCAATGAACCTGCGATCACCAAAGGCCAGCAACGCATTAATCTGCGGAATGGTATCTTGCTGGTCGATACACCCGGCGTCTTGTGGCCAAAGATCGAAAATGAACTCAGCGGTTATCGCCTCGCCACTACCGGCGCACTCAAGGACACGGCCATCAACCATGTTGAGATCGCCTACTTTGCCGTCGACTATCTGCTGAAACATTATCCTCAACGCCTGATCGAACGGTATGGCATCGAAGAACTGCCCGACAATGAACTGGCGTTCCTGGAACTCATGGGTGCCCGCCGCGGCTGTTTGCGTGCTGGCGGCCAAGTTGACTTGGACAAGGTATCGAGTCTGTTATTAAACGAATTGCGCTCCGGCAAACTCGGCCAGGTCAGCTTCGAAACCCCTGAAATGGTTGAACTTGAGCTCGACGAAATACGCCGGCGGCAGACTGAGAAAGCAGAAGTCAGAAAAAAGAAACGCGTCGAACGCAAAGCTCGCCGCAAAGTGTAGGCGCAGCAACGATTCTCCGACGCGTGAAGCACCCCGAATAGCATCATTGGGCATCAACTCTAGACCTTGACTTCTGCGTAAAACAACCACCATGGCTCAAACTAACAAACTCACATTCCCGCCAGCATACCAACCCCTCGCTGACTCGAGATACCTCGCCATACTTATTAATGATGACGGTAAAATATCACTGTACATGCTCTGACTACAGCGTATGATGCCGCGGTGTTCTATGGTCAGAATCCCAACAATAAGCGGCCATACAGAATAGCGGAGCAATCTGATTGATTCGCCTTCTGGTAGTTCACCAACAAAAATCAGTGGACAGGAGCCCAGCTCAGCCTGAGCAATCCTAATACCTTGCTATAGACCTTGATACCCTCGCTGTCTGTATCTGTGCAACGTGGCACCGGCAGATCAGCTATGTGTATCATCTTAACGGAGAAAAATTTTGGGGAATTTTAAGAAAAAAGCACTCGCAGCTATGATGCTGCCGGCGCTGGCACTCAATGTGTTTGCTGCAGAGCAAGCGATGGAAGAAGTGGTTGTTACCGGTTCTTACATCAAGTCCAGCCCAACTGACGGCGCAACACCGATCGATGTCATCTCACGAGACAACATCGACGAGATGGGCGCAATGTCAATTTCAGACATCACTCGTAACCTGACCGTTAACAGCGGCTCAGAGAACGTACCTGACTCATTTACTTCTGGCGCCACACAGGGCACCAGTAACGTCAACCTGCGTGGCCTGGGCCTGGGTTCTACCCTGATTCTGGTCAACGGTCGACGTAACACATTGGCTGCGGCTACTGCCAACGATGGTTCAAGCTTCGTTGACACCAGCATGATTCCTGCTGCTGCACTGCAACGCGTTGAAGTTCTGAAAGAAGGCGCTGCTGCCATCTATGGTTCAGACGCAGTCGCCGGTGTAGTTAACTACATCACGCGTAAAGACTTCGAAGGCACCGAGATTGGCGCGACTTTTCAGTCAACGACTTCTGACAGCCAAGAAGACTCGCAGCTGACTTTTTTGCACGGCTGGGCCAACGACACGACTAACATCGTTTTTGCCGCCGAGTACATGGACCGCACGCCTTTGAGCAGCTCCAAGCGTCCTAGATTGACTGACCAAGCTAATTCAGGCCTGGGTAACTCATTCCTGCTATTTGGCGCCGCGACTGTCGCTGATGGTCCCTACGCTGGCGATTACGCAGCATTCGAAAATGTCGCTGATGCGAATTGTGTTGCTAACGACGGCATCATCATTCCACAAGCCAGCGGCGAGCGTTGTGGTTTTGCTTACGGCCCACGTTTCAACGTGGTCAATGAAGAAACTCGCAAGCATGCTTACGCCAACCTGAAGCAGGACCTGGGCAACGACCTGGAATTCAATGCTGAAGTCATGTGGGCCAATGTTGAAGTACTGGATAACCCACAATCACCGAGCTACCCAGCGCTGTCTTACCTATCTCCGTCACGCGCTATTGGCGCTGGTGTTGCCGGCAACCCTTTTGGGGTACCTGCACTCTGGTTAGGTCGCCCGCTGGGCTCCGCCTATGCATCACCCATAGCACCACGGGATAATGCTCACTTCCGCGTCTCCATGGAACTGGACGGTGAAATCGGCGACTACCACTTCAACACTGCGCTGACTAATAGCACTTATAAGGGCAAAGGCACGCAGCCTGACACCAGCACCTCAAAGTTTGATGATGCTATTGCTGGCATCGGCGGACCAAATGGCGATGAGTCATGGGATCTGTTCGACCCGTCTAACAACAGTCAAGCACTGATCGACTTTGTGTATGCTGAGCAGATTACCGAAACTGAAACCGACCTGACCACTTTCGACTTTGTTATCGATGGTGAAATTGGCGTGATCAACTTCGCTTCTGGCCTACAGTACCGTCGTGACGCGCTGACCGTTAATCGCAACGAGATCAGCCGAGTTGAGTTTGACGCAAGCGGCAACCTGACCCAGTTCGCTGACCTGATGTTCCTGGGTGGCGGTGTCAATGTTGACCAGTCACGTTCAGCCTGGGCTGCATTTGCCGAAGGCCAATGGGAAGCCACTGACGCGCTTGAACTGCGTTTTGCCGGTCGTTATGAGGATCTCGGTGACGAGACAACTTTCGATCCAAAAATCTCTGCACGCTTTGAAGCTGCTGATAACCTGGTCATCCGCGCCTCAGCCAGTAGCTCTTTCCGTCAAGCGTCTTTGCATCAATTGTACGCCAGCTCAGTGGGCTTACAGGGTATTCAAGACTACAATGTCGATGGAACTGCCAATGCTGGTACAGTATTCATTCGTATTGCGCAAAATGCTAACGAGAACCTGAAGCCTGAAGAATCCAACAACTTTAACGTTGGCGCTATCTGGGATCCTATCGACAGTGTTCACCTGAGCATCGACTACTGGAAAGTGGATTACACCAACGTAATCACTATCGAAAGTGCCCAGGGTAAGGTCATCCAAGACCCAACTCAGTCAGACGTGAAACGCACCACTGGCGGCACTCTCATTGGCGTCACAACTAACTACTTTAATGCTGCTTCAGTAGACACCGATGGCTTAGACTTAGAAGCAGGCTATGCCTTCCCAGCGTCTGACCTCGGCGAGATGAGCCTGACGCTGGCAGCAACTCACATGTTGAGCTATGAGATTCCAGTCGCTGGAGACGTGGTTGGCTTGTTCAACCATGATAACTTTGCGCGTTCGTTGCCAGAAACTAAGGCTAACACCACTTTCCGTTGGTCTAATGGCGATCACAATGCGTCCATCGCGGCACGTTACATCTCCTCTTACGAAACGACTCGTGCCGGTGCACCTGCTGGCTACAGCAACAACATCGACAGCATGGTGACCTGGGACCTGCAGTACAACTACGAGTTAGCTATTGCTGACGCCACTGCCCGCATCACGCTGGGCATGTTGAATGCAACAGACGAAGAGCCACCCCGTGTTTGGGATGCGGCTAACTTCAGCTACGACCCACGTCAGCATGACGCCCGTGGTCGTATGGCTTACTTGAGCGTAAAATTGGGACTGTAATTTTAACCCCATGAGCGTTTTTGCCGGTGCCAACTGACACTGGAAAACAATCAAAGGTAGCGTGAGGCAACTCACGCTACCTTTTTTTTGGGCTGCGAAAAACTTCGACAGCCAAAGACTTTTGACTCAAGCGCACAGCTCACCCAACCGACTCTGTCGCCCTACTCAATCCAATTTATTAACGTCTGAGATCAACTAACAAAAAACAACAAATACTGATCTAGCCCCTTGATATTTTCTCCGCTTAGCCTAATATCGCCGCCCTTATTCATCAGCAGGATCAAGCCATGCACACCTCACGAATCGCTTTAGCAACAGCGATAATCAGCATACTCGCTACCATCAGCCCACTGAGTTTCGCCATTGAGGAAGTCAGCGGAGTTACCCTCAATCCGGGTGTCGGAGTTTCCCATTATGACGATGAGCGCAGTTTGAATAATGGCCCACATGGCTCGCTCGGCATCGGCTACCGCTTCGACAACCCATGGGGCGTCGAATTTAACTACACTCGGATCAACACAGATACAGACCCTGTCAAACTCGACGTTGATGTGGATCAATGGCGCCTTGATGGCCTCTACCAATTACCCGCCAGCGGCAACCTGCGCCCCTTCACTTCCTTTGGTCTGGGCAAGGCCAACTTCGACAGCGCCGGCATCCGCAGTAGCGACAAGCAAATGAACTTGGGCCTGGGTATGAAATACCTGCTTTCAGCCAACTCCGCACTGCGGGCTGACTTGAAAGTATTCCGCGCCTTTGATGACAAGGAAGTGGACAGCAGCTTTACCCTTGGTTACCAATATACCTTTGGCAGCACTAAACGCGCCGCACCCGTGGCCACCCTAACACCCGTGCTAATGGATCCAGACAGCGACAATGATGGGGTCTTCGATGCCATAGATCAGTGCCCCGCGACTCCCAGTGGCGTTGCCGTCGACAGCACTGGTTGCGCGCTCGACAGCGATCGCGACGGCGTCATAGATGCAATTGACGCTTGCTCAGATACACCTCCACCGGGACTGGTTGACAGCAACGGGTGCTACCGCATTCTGGAGAAAGAAGTTCGCGTGACGATCGATGTGGAGTTTGACTATAACTCTGCCAACTCACGGCCCGAGCACAAGGCCCAGCTTCTGCAGGTTGCGGATTTTATGCAACAATATCCCACGACCCGCGTAACCTTCGAGGGACATACGGACAGCCGTGGCAGTGACCGCTATAACCTGCGGTTATCAGAACAGCGCGCCGCAACCATTGCGAAACTGCTCACAGAAGCCTTCGGTATCGACGGCACTAGAATCTCCGCTATTGGGTTTGGTGAATCCAAGCCAATCGCCAACAATGATACCGAAGCCGGTCGGCAGAAAAATCGGCGTGTAGTCGCCGAGATTAAGGCCATGACTCAAGAAGTTTTACAGCGGAACTAGCCACACTCCGCCTTTAACTGAAAGACCCTAAGTGACAGACCTTTATCGCCAGACAGTAAGCAATGAGCCTTCCGCGGAACGGCTTATACCTGAAGAGACTCAACACCTAGCGTTGAGTCCCTCAGGTTTCCGCAAGCGGGCCTGACCTTGAGTTACTCAAAGCCGGTGGAAGTTACAAAACTCTGGCTATCTTCACGTACCGATTTCACGTCGTTGACAGCGAATTCAAAGTCAGGCCAACCCTTCACAATGCAGGGTATCATAGTCTGATCATCAAGAATCTTAGCGTATTCCCGTACGACCGAAGTTTGCATAATGCCCTGACCATTGATGACAGGACCCTAACCTTGGGTCTACACGGCCTTGTAACCTAAAGTTTTTATCCGCTTAATTGCAATCCTGCTATCGAGTGGGAATAGTTTTTTGCTTACCGACCTCTGATTAGATTTACTCAGAATTAGACGTTGTCTTTCGCAGTAACAATGCCAGGCTCATGCGAACATGACTGGCCAAGGTCATTATCGGGGTACATGCAGAGCCAGACAGTACATTGAACTCGAGCGATCCGAGGGTGATTGCTCGCCAACTTATATTCAATTCAGCAACCGATCAGCGGATCGCAGCAGGATTAACTCGAGGCGATCAGGACCACAATTTGGAAAAAGAATTCAACAGCGTCATCAACACCGGGGACGAACCAAACGCTTAGTACGGTTACGGCGACAACAACGGCTATGCGTGCATATAAATTCTTCATTATTGTGCTTCCCCTGTCGTTCTCGGTGCGGCTTCAAACATCCATAGGTCACCTGAATCGATGGCTGCCGGCGTCGCCGACGACGCATATTTTTCGTTTAAGAGTTCGGTCAACGCCTCGAGTCCCGCGCCACTTTTAATGCGAACTAACTGACGTTCATAGCGCACGCCGTTTATCCGCACGATGGCGCGACCATCTTTCTCAGCCTGGGCCGGCCAACTTTTCCAAAGTTTGCCGACCAAACTGTTCATGTATCCCGACCAGACATATATTTTTCCATCGACTGACGCAGTCCAAATTCGTCTCGATTGTTCTGGGTTGAGCAACTGCAACTCGAGCGTATCAACGTCGTTGACGAAACTCCAGTCCGGTTCGACACCGCGGTATAGTTCGCCTGCGACCAACGCGCCGCCAGAAAAAACCCGATTCGGACCGTCCGCAAAGCGCTGCTTAGTGGCGGCGGTAATAATGGCTGTGGCTAATATCAACAATAACCACAGGCTAATAACACCGGCTTTTTTTAGTACACTCATAGTGTTGTCTCGTTAGTCGTTCATTAATGCGTTCGGCAAGCTAGCGAAAGTTCAATAAATGCTCAATCACTAAAACTCAATCACCATGCGTCCACGTGTACCACCGCGCTCAAGTCGTTCGTGAGCAATACTGGCATTTTCCGGTGATACCGAGTCAGCGACCCGAAGGGTTAGTATACCCTGTTCAACCTGTTCTCTTAGCAGATCGAGTTTTTCGTAAGCGCCGTCGTAACGGGTCACCCAGGTTGCAGTAAATTTAATATCTCTTTGTTGTTCGCCCTTGAAGCCTCGAATGGCGGTAAAGCTGCCACCATCTTTTACTGCGTCAATGGCAAGTTCGTTCAGCAATGCGCCATCGGCAAGACCGTCGACGCCGTCGGGAAAGTGTTCGCGTATTTTGGCTGCAAAACCGTCACCTCTACTGATAATAATATCGGCCCCAAGGGACTGCAGTAATGCTCGATCTGACTCAGTGCAGTCTGCGATCACCACTAAGCCATCAGCTTTGGCAAGTTGAATGACATAACCGCCGTAAGCACCCGGGCCACCTGTGACCGCAAGTACCTGGCCGGGCTCAAGTGCCAACAAATCCAGTGAAAGCCTCGCTGTGAGCGCATTCATAGGTAAGGTGCAGGCTTCGACGTGAGTAGTATTCGCTGGTGCGCGCACGACGGCCCTTTGATCCAAAACGATTTGTTCTCGGTAAGCGCCATGGGTGGCGTCTGGTACGACCATCGCCATGACGCGATCGCCAATTTTGATGCCCGTTGTGACACCTTCACCAATTTGGTCAACGATACCCGCGGCATCCATTCCTGGCACGTAGGGTGGCGGGTCTTTTTTCTGCATTTCAGCGCGCATACCGTTCCTACCAACAACATCTGTAGGATTGACCGCTGCGGCGTAATTGCGTATCCGAATCTGTCCCGGACCGGCCTGCACCGCGGGCACATCAACCACTTGCAAAACCTCGGGACCGCCGTGTTCCATTATTCCTACTGCGCGCATTATCTTCTCCGAATACAAACATATATAAGCATTAATACTGCAGCCTTTGCCGCAGACAAACAAGTGCCGAGAGGCCCCAAAAAAGATTAACAATGATAATCAAAAATTTGTCGAGTCCGCGATGCAGTGACAGGAAATCTATCTGTCGCTAAGTAAACCAGGCATTTGGCAAAGATAGATACCCGCATTACACACCTGAGTCACTTTTCTATGCTGAAAGATCAGGCGCAACATCATCGAAACCCAAAAAGCGCTTGACCTGAAAATTCTATCATCGGCTGACCAACCATCATGTGCTGGGCTGCGACGTGAACGTCGCGACATTATTGCTGTCAACATGACGTCGAGGACGCCCAGGTAGAGGAACCTTGGTGTTCTTTAAATTGGTGCGCCCAGAGGGATTCAACGCGCCGTGCAACGGACCCGACATTGCAGACGAAAGGCCTGCCGCGTATTGATTGTGTTTTGGAGAATGGTGGTGCTAAAGGGGGTTGCCGTGTTGTATCTCGCCATTTCACTTCGTGAATTGGCTGCCGGCCACCACGTTTCGCTGCGCGAAGCCGTGTTGTATATGGTGCGCCCAGAGGGATTCGATCCGGGGCGCGTAGCTCCCCGACACCCAGGTAGTAGAACCTCGGTGTTCTTTAAATTGGTGCGCCCAGAGGGATTCAACGCGCCGTGCAACGGACCCGACATTGCAGACGAAAGGCCTGCCGCGTATTGATTGTGTTTTGGAGAATGGTGGTGCTAAAGGGGGTTGCCGGGTTGCCTCTCGCCATTTCACTTCGTGAATTGGCTGCCGGCCACCACGTTTCGCTGCGCGAA
>JABBAY010000170.1 GCA_018607725.1 K189A clade bacterium | reverse complement strand
AATCGTCTGCGGTGCAGCCAACGTTCGGCCTGGCATTAAGGTGCCACTGGCCAAGATTGGCGCGAAACTCGAAGACTTTAAAATCAAGAAAGCCAAGCTTCGGGGTGTCGAGTCATTCGGCATGCTCTGTTCCGAACGAGAACTGGGTCTTAGCGATAATCACGAAGGCCTGATGGAATTGCCCGTCGATGCCCCGGTGGGCATGGATGTTCGTGGCTACCTGCAACTGGACGATGTGATCATCGATCTAGACCTGACCCCGAACCGCAGCGATTGCCTGGGCATGATCGGCCTGGCCCGAGAGACCGGCGTGATTAATGGCCTGGACGTTAAACCATTAACCGTTTTGCCAGTGCCGCCAACCCACGACCAAACCTTTTCAGTAGCGCTTGCCGCCGGTGCTGCCTGCCCGCGGTTTGCCGGTCGAGTGATCAAAGGCATTCGCTTGGATGCAGAAACCCCGTTATGGATGCAAGAAAAACTCCGGCGTTGTGATATCCGCAGTATCGACCCCGTGGTGGATGTCACCAATTATGTGATGATGGAATTGGGTCAGCCCATGCACGCCTATGACTTTGATCAACTGCAGGGCAAGATTGTCGTGCGGATCTCGAGCGCTGACGAGCAGGTCACGCTGCTGGATGGGCAGGCCGTTAAACTGCACCAAGATACGCTGCTGATTACTGATGATTCAGGCCCGATTGGCATTGCCGGTATTATGGGTGGCTTGTCGACCTCCGTGACCGACAAGACCACGAATATTTTCCTCGAGAGCGCCTTCTTTGCGCCCACGGCCATTGCTGGACGAGCACGTACCTATGGCATGAACACCGATGCTTCCCATCGTTTCGAGCGCGGCGTTGACTGGCAAGGTCAGGTGCGTGCTATCGAACGAGCCACGGCCCTGTTGATCGAGATTGCCGGTGGTGAAGCCGGCCCGACCATCGAGACTATTGATGTGGATACGCTGCCGGTGAACCAGCAAGTGAGCTTGCGTGCCAACCGGATTGAACGCCTGCTGGGGGTTGAGATCAAAGAGGCTGAGGTCGACCAGATGCTCGGCCGACTCGGCTTTGAAAATCAGCGGAGCATCCAGGATGGTGCCGCCCTGTGGGAAGTCACAGCCCCGTCCTTTCGATTCGATATCGCCATCGAGGCCGACCTGATCGAGGAAGTCAGCCGGATTTATGGCTACAACAACCTGCCAGTGCGAACCCCAAAGGTCAATTTGTCGATGGCGCCCGTGGCCGAGGACCAACTGCCCGTTAACCGCATCAAGGATGAGCTGGTGTCCCTGGGCTATCAGGAAACGATTACCTACAGCTTCGTTGATCCGAAGCTACAGGCCACTCTTGATCCGCAGCAACAGCCTATTGCCTTGGCCAATCCCATCAGTGCCGAGATGGGCGTGATGCGCACCACGCTGTGGTCAGGCCTGATTAAGGCGCTGATTTATAACAGTAACCGCCAGCAAAACCGTATTCGCCTGTTCGAGACTGGTCTGCGTTTTCTGCAGGTGCCTGATCAATCGAGCTTAAGCCTGGCGAATATTACTCAGGAAGCCATGTTGGCCGGTGTGGCCTGCGGCCCGCGATTCCCGGAGAACTGGGCGCAGAAGTCAGAAGCCATTGATTTTTATGACATTAAAGCAGACGTTGAAGCCATGATTGGTCTTACGGGCTTGGCCGGTGAGTTCAGTTTTAAGGCCGCCGAATGTGCTGCCCTGCATCCCGGCCAGTGCGCCGGAATCTACCGCCAAGGCCAGCTAGTAGGCTATGTGGGCTTGTTAGACCCGCGTGTACAACAGACCCTGGGCTTAGATCAAGCGGTCTACCTGTTCGAGTTGAAGTTGGCGCTGCTGACACCGAAGCGTTTGCCGAATGCCGCGCCCTTGTCGCGCTTCCCTGAAGTGCGCCGGGATATCGCCATTATTGTTGACGCAGGCGTACATGCCGCGGAAATCAATACCTGTGTGATGCAGGCTGCCGATGAGACCTTCCGGAACCTCAAGTTGTTTGACGTGTATCAGGGCAAAGGCATTGATCCTAATAGAAAAAGTATCGCTTTAGGCTTGACCTTCCAGCATGTATCACGCACTCTTACTGATGAAGAAATTAGTGTCTCGGTCGATCAGATCGTCACGGCACTGGAAAGCCAATTGGCAGCGAGTTTAAGGAATTAGGCGACATGGCGGCGTTAACCAAAGCGGAAATGGCTGAGAAGCTATTTGAAGAGCTGGGTCTGAATAAGCGTGAGGCGAAAGAAGTCGTCGAGCTCTTTTTCGAAGAAGTGCGCGCGTCCCTTGAAGTCAACGAGCAAGTTAAGCTGTCTGGCTTTGGTAATTTCGACCTGCGCGACAAAAGCCAGCGACCGGGTCGCAACCCCAAGACTGGTGAAGAAATCCCCATTAGTGCGCGTCGCGTGGTGACATTCCGCCCCGGACAAAAACTCAAAGCCAAAGTGGAAGCTTATGCTGGACCCAGATCATAACGCTGAATTACCGCCTATACCCGGTAAGCGATATTTCACCATTGGTGAAGTCAGCGGCTTGTGTGCGGTTAAGCCTCATGTGCTGCGCTATTGGGAACAGGAATTTCCTCAGCTCAAGCCCGTAAAGCGCCGGGGCAACCGTCGCTATTACCAGCGTCAGGATGTCCTCATGATCCGCCAAATTCGGGCGCTGTTGTATGATCAAGGCTTTACCATCGGTGGCGCTCGGCAACGAATGTCTGGCGACGATCAAGCCGAAGATAACACCCAGTACAAACAGATTATTCAGCAAATGATCGTTGAATTAGAAGAAGTCTTAGGGGTGTTGAAGGCCTGACAGATTCCAGCGAGCATACCCCTCGCCATCTAAATGTAGATGAGTTAGAATCCGCGTCTTTCGTGGTAAGACGTCCTCCAGACGTGGTCTTCACTGACTTACCTTGAGATGCAAAACACCAGTTCATCGATTTTTCGGGACGTAGCGCAGCCTGGTAGCGCACCACACTGGGGGTGTGGGGGTCGTAGGTTCAAATCCTGCCGTCCCGACCAAATTTCTGTATTTGCGCTTCGCGCAAAACAGAAATGCCGGCAGAATATTCGCACAGCGAAAATTCGAGAGGCAATCTATAACCCCGGCACCAACTAAAACAACCGCGCAAAACAGAAATGCCGATGGTGAATCTCAA
>JABBAY010000178.1 GCA_018607725.1 K189A clade bacterium | reverse complement strand
AGACTTTAATACCCGCCAGCGGCGCTTTATCTGTTACAGCCATGACCTTACCTGTGTTTATCTCTGCTTACGGTTCGATGTATTCGCTTGTCTGTGCCTGTCTTTCGACGCTCAAGGCGGCCATCCTAGTCGAGGCCACCAGGCCTGTCCACGGACAACCCGTTAAAGCCAGAAAGGTATTGCTTGGGTCGCCGTGCCTGCCACCAGATACCAGGTCACCAGCAAGCCGTTCAGACACGCACCCAAATAGACGCTACCGGTCCTTTGCCAGCAGAAGGTTGAGATCAAGCCCACTACCAGCATGATCGGCACGAACTGAAAGGCAACGATACTAAGCAAAGGTTGAGATGCAATCATCAGGGTTCCGCCCAAGAGTAGTGGTATGTACTGTGCTAACAGCAAACCCACATATCCCACACCAAGCACCAGCGCATTGCACCACATGGCCTTGGTTGGCTGATCGGGGTACCAACGTAGCTGACCATGCAAGCCGGCAGACTGAACCACGAAGAACAGGGTAAACGGCACCAAATAGATCAAAAACGTACCCGCTTGAATCGGTGACATCGCCTTCAGGGCGATGACCCAAAATCGCATATCGACCATTAGCCAGGCGTCGGCCAGATAAACCAGCAGATATAAGCTGGCAAAGACAGTCACTGCGATGGTCAGTATCGCCGGCACTTGCTTCCACTTCAGCATTAGACCCGAATCGACCAGCCCTGGCGTACCCTTAAGTCGATGGGCAACCCACAACATCAGCAGCGTCAGCAGACCATTACCCCAGGCCCACAGCAACACCCCATTGGTGATTTGTTGGGGCAAAAACTTGTTGGCTGGCAACACGACGTCAGCCAGATTCTGCAAGGGGAAAAACGTCAGTACTGGGATCAATATCATCATACCCAGGGTCAGCTTGCTGACACCCGCACCGGTGGAGCGCGCAACGACAGGGGGCGCCAGGTCTTGCCCGAAATACTTCAGGCCAAGCGCCAGCAGAGGGAAGACCAATATCACCAGACCTATTAGTGCCGTCAACGTCGCTAACTCTTTCCAGTACCAGATCTGCGCCTTGCTAGCTATGTACTGTTCAGTGTTGACGGAGTTCTGGTCCAAGATGCTGTCGAACCATTCAATTGCGTCCCCGACGGCCTCTGTGGATAGATGATCGCCAGGATGCGTCACGGCTGGCATGGTCAGCTTGCGGGCCGTACCGGTAATTTTGTCGCCGTAATCGCGCCCGACAACCACCGGCTCATGGGTGCCGAACAAGGTCTTGAGCTTCTCCGTTTGTTTGATACCAGCGGCGGTCTCACTGCCCCACATCAGGGCTGAAAACTCATCAAAGCGACTGAATATCAGCAGCAGGTTACGCGGGCTGGTGGCACTGCCCGCAGGCGCACCGAAGGTGCCCGTCGACGAACCCGCCAGCACCATAGCCTTATATCCATCGGGCCGGGCTGCCGCTGCCATCTGCACCGCCCAGCCGCCCATGGAATGCCCCTCGAGACCGATGCGAGCGACGTCCACATAATCCAGCGCCTGCAGGTACTCAAGCCCGGCCGGCCCGCCGAATCCGGCACTGAACGCGGGCGGATCTGAAAAGCCGTGACCGGTCTGGTCCAGCGCCAGTACCACATACCCCCGCCGAGCGAATTCGATGGCGAAGGGCGACTGGGTTTCTCGCGAGTTGATATAGCCGTGAATCGCCAGGATCGCCGGCCCAGGTTTCTGCGCGCTGACAGTGTTTGGTACATACAACAAACCACTGAGACGCTGTCCGCTTGCCGCTTCAAAGCGAACATCTCTGACTTCCACCGAGTTTCCTGCAGTCTGGACCCAAGCCGCCACCAGGCAACCCAAGACCACCAGGGTCACACCGTACATTAATCTTCGATTCAACATCTTAAACTCAATTGTGAGGACTTCCTGACGACGCCATGACGCAAGCTGCGCAATGGCTGCTTTTCATTTTGATGATTTCACGCCAGTTTAACGCCCCATAGACGACGATAGCCAACAAGGCCCCTAAGGTATCAGCCATGATATCCTTCTGCGCATCCCAGACATCGCCCTGAGTGCCTAAGACCGCGAGACCCGCATCGGGATCAGCGAGCAATGCAAATTGCCATTCAAAGACTTCATACAAGGCTGCCACCCCTAAAATGGCGAAAAAAGGAAACAGCAGCAAAATAATAATTGAGTTCACCAGGCGTTTTTTCATCAGTAGTTCGGCAATCGGATAAGCATAAAAACCGACGCTGAAATGCGCCAGACGATCAAAGTGATTGCGTTCAAAGTCAAACAATTCAGTCACCACCGCAAACGGCACCTTGGCAAAGGTGAAATGCGCACCAATCGTGTGCAGCACCACCAACACCGACATGGCCAGGTAACTCAATGGCGAGAACACATGGTTGCGATGCAGCCAGGCAATGAACGCCATCAGCAGGACGATGGGAAAGTTCTCGGTGAACCAGATGACGCGATCAAATGGCGCTATGGCAAGATAACCAAACAGCAGGGCATAGCCACCGAAAAACCACCAAACCAACCACGGACCTCGAGAGACCTTGCGCTGTTTCAGCTTAACCATGTTCGACGGCCTCCGCCGGAACCTCGGCCAGATGCTCGACCCAGAACACCGTCCCGCCCGCCACAGCAGCGGGAATCAGGATCAAATTGAGCAGTGGAATCGCCACCAGAACATAGGCAATGGTACCGAACAACAGGGCATCGAGTTTATTCCTCGCCATCCGCCGGCGCAGCTCGGAAAAACTGATCTCATTGTTGTCGGCAGCATAGTCGGCGAACTGAATCGTCATCATCCAGGCACCAAAGGCCAGCCACAGAAATGGTGCCACGGCATTGAACAGCGGAATAATGGATAGAATCAGCAAGGCCAATAAGCGCGGCAGATAGTACGCGAGCTTAATAAACTCCCGACTCACGGATCGCAGGACCACCAACCTAAATGGCGTACTCGAGGTTAGGGGCCGGCCTGACAGATACTCCTCGACCTTGACCGACAGGATGGCATTGAATGGCGCGGCAATGATATTACCGACGATCAAAAAGCCATATAGCAGTATCACGAAGCCAACCAGGAGCCCCAACACGCCAATAACCCAGGATAAAAAACTCGCCCAGTCGGGTAAACTGCCGGCGATATAGGCCATCCACTGATCATATTGGGCGATCCCATAGCCAATGAAAAAACTCAGCACCACCACGTTGATCAACAAGGGAATCAGCACATACTGGCGCAGTCCGGGTTTGAGTATCAAGCCCAAGCCTTGACTGAAGCAGCCCAATCCATTCATCCGTGAATACTCCTGTTCAAGGTTACGTTGTCATCGACAAATCACTATTCGATTTTGACACAATCGCTGATGCTGGGGTTAATGAAACCGATGTCCTGAGACATCATTCAGACTCGCCAGCACCCAATGACCATGGCGGCGAAATTCGGCGGATGGCTGCACCAGATCCGGTACCTGGACCACCGTCATACCTGCCGCCAGGGCCGCCAGCACGCCATTTTCCGAGTCTTCCAGTGCCAGTGCCCGCCCCGGCACAATGTTCAATACCTGCGCTGCCTGCAGATAAATATCGGGCTCAGGCTTACTCCGCTGCACGCAGTCGCCACCGACGATGCGATGAAAGTAATCCAACAGGCCGGCGTCCCGCAACTTCTCGCGAGCACGCGCCGTTGCCGTCGAGGTCGCAACCGCCACCGGCAACCCCAAGCCATTGATCACCTCAAGTAGCGCCAGGGCACCCGGCTTCACCGGAATCGGCGCCGCTGTGACTCGCGCCTGATGCAATTGCTCCCAGCAAGCACTGAACGCTTCGATCTGAATCTTACCCGCCAGCCCCTCGGCTAAAATAATCTCGCCGCGCTGCTGATTCGTGCCAATACAGCGATAAAACAACGCTGTTTGGTCTCCCAGGGCCAGTTGCACACAGGCCTCACTAAAGGTTTCCAGGGCTATGCGCTCGCTGTCCAGCAGCAAGCCATCCATGTCAAAAATCACCCCGCTAAAATGTTTCATACAACGTCTCTTGGCGCTTGCGCGATAAACGTTTGAATACCACCACAAGTCCTAAGTCGGACCCAACAACCATCCCAGCGCAGCGGCCAATCCAAATCAAAATGCCTAGCGAAGCTCTCGCCAAACAGCATGTTTACCCGCATCGGGGTCATCCACCAGAGCAGACTCGGTATCAAACACCATCGTCTTGCGACTCGACAAATCATAGGCGGGCCAACCGGGATCGCCGGTTTGGATAAACTGAATCCAGGCGGCGTGCATGTTTGCCGCTAAGGCTTCCGGCACTTCACCCTTGCCAAGAAAAATGCTGACGCCGGGTTTATTCAAATTATTAAAAACAAAGGGGATCTCGAGCGCGTGAGTCGCCTTTAGATGACCGGTTCGAGATTCCCAACTGAACAAATACATCCAGGTGTCAGGCGTATGGGCGGCGCGCGCCTCGGCCAGGCGCAGCGCCGGCATTCGAAAGGTATAGTCAGTGGACAAGGCGATAGACAAAGCGGTGGTGGACATCTTCGGGTAAAGCCCTTGATAACAATCAATCAAGGCCTGGTCACCACCGTAATGACCGACTTCCTTGGCCAACTTCTCGGCATCGACTTTACCCTGAATGAACAGAGTTGCTTCGTCTTTGTTGGTCCCGGTGAGCACGGCCACATTCGCTGCCATACCGTCTCGAATCGCCGTCAGAGGACTACCCGGCAGTATGGCACTGCCTTCTACAGGGTAAAACGCAGAAACAGTGCCTAGTGCGCCACGCAAGGTCTCATCTACACGAGTCTGCGCCGCGAGGATATCATCGGCAGTCGCCGCCAACACGCCGTCCATGTTCTGAGTCTGCATGGCATCCAAAAAAGCGTCTGCCACCAGCTCACCCTGCGCCACTGTTAGTGTATGCTGGGCGCCACCACTTTGGGGGATCGCCTGCTGGAATAAACCCTGAGCACGAGCTGAGCCGAGCAGTGTACAGACGCTGAAACCACCGGCGGACTCTCCTCCAATGGTGACGCGGTCCGGGTCACCGCCAAATTCGGCAATATTATCTCGCACCCACTCCAGCGCCATGATTTGGTCGAGGATACCGTTGATACCGGAAGTGGCATAATCCTCTCCGAAACGAGACAGATCCGTAAAGCCCAGGGCACCTAGTCGATAATTGATACTGACGGTGACGATGTCACCATTGTGTGCAAACTGCGCGCCGTTATACCAGGGCACCGCGCCCTGGCCGGTTCGGTAGGCACCGCCATGAATCCAGAAAAAAACCGGTCGTTTGCGATCATCGGCTGCCGGCGTCGAGATATTCAGGAACAGACAATCTTCACTCCAGGGCACTGACACACTATTGGTCATGCCACCAGTGGCCACCTGCGGGGCAGCACGACCAAACCGAGTCGCGGGCCTGACCTCACGCCAACCAGGATGGGGTTGGGCCGCCATAAAGCGTCGCGCACCGGTCGGCGGTGCGGCATAGGGAATACCCGAGAACATCAAGATATCGTCTTTTACGTGACCCTGAACCGGGCCTAGGGTGGTCGTCACAATCGTCATATATTGATTACCTTCAACAACGCAGAGAGTCGTGTCTCGTCAGTCAGCGGACCGACGAGACCCACTAGCTATTTAGATTCGCTCAATAATGGTTGCCGTGCCCATACCGCCACCGGTACACATGGCAATCAGTGCCGTGGTTTTGTCGCGACGCTCAAGCTCATCCAGCACAACCTGAATCAACATGGGACCCGTCGCGCCGATAGGATGCCCGAGGGCAATAGAGCCACCAGCAACATTGATAATGTCGTCACCGATGCCCAGGTCTTTTTGAAACTTCAGCACCACAGCCGCAAAGGCCTCATTGACTTCAAACAGGTCGATATCCGCTTTTGTCATCCCGGCCTTGCGCAGACAGATCTCTGCCGCCGGTCCCGGCGCAGTGAGCATGATCACCGGCTCAGTGCCGGCGGTAGCTGTCATCACGATTCGAGCTCGCGGCTTAAGCCCGTGAGCCTTGGCATACTTGGGTGACGCCAGCAGAATCGCGCTGGCTCCGTCGACTACTCCGGATGAGTTGCCGGCGTGGTGCACATGGTTTACCGCGTTAATCTTCGGGTAAACCGATTTGCAGATATCATCAAAGGTTCTGACCTGTCCGTCGTACAGTGTCTTGCCCATTTTCTCGAAGGACGGGTTGAGTCCAACCATTGTCTCCATGGTTGTCCCTGGACGCGGGTGTTCGTCACGATCGAGGGCCAGTCGGCCATCGGCGTGATAAATTGGCACTAATCCGGTCTTGAAATATCCGGCTTCGATGGAGGCCTGGGTGCGTTCCTGACTCCGCACAGCATAGCCATCCACATCTTCGCGACTAAAGCCTTCAATGGTCGCAATCAGGTCCGCCGAAATACCCTGAGGTATTAGCGGATACTGTTCGAACAGATGGGTATTGTTAGCCGTAAAACCATCGGTATGGTTCGGTGCATAACGTGACATGGACTCCACACCACCGCCGATGACCAGGTCTTGATGGCCAGCCATAATGCTCTGCGCCGCCACTGTCACCGCCTGTTGCCCGGAACCACAGAACCGATGCAAAGTGACGCCGGGGGTAGTGATAGGCCAACCAGCATCCAATACTGACATTCGAGCGATATCGTGGGCATGGTCACCAGTACCCGAACCGTTGCCGGCAACGAAGTCTTCAACATCAGCCGGATCAAACCCGACCTTGTCTTTCAGACCATTGAGCACCTGGGCCATAACGCGCTGCGGATGAATCTCAGACAGACTTCCTACACCCGGCTTGCCTCTACCTCGTGGGGATCGCACACCGTCAATAATCCAGGCTTCACTCATGTTATTTCCTCTTCTTTAGCTCATGCTATGGTTGATTGATTGGCACCGATTGTACTGCGCCAGCGGGTTCATGTCACAACCCCACACAGACCTTATTTTCCAAGGGGATAGCCCCAAAATCTGCAGATGCCAAGCCCCGTAGGCAAGGCTCGCCCCGTTAGCCAACGGGGCCCACCGCCACCTCAGCAAAACCTCAGGCCAAATCGCGGCTTATCCGGCGTGCGCCAACGAAGCGGGTCGATCTGCGGCGACAATCGAGACACGCTCACCGTAACGACTATAAGGGTGATAGTCCCAGATAGCATGATGTTGAGTGCAGCGATTATCCCAAAATGTCAGTGTATTCGGCTGCCATTGCACCCGACACGTGAGTCGAGGCGTCGAATCAATATGGCGGAACAACATATCCAGCAGCGCACGGCTCTCAGAGCGACTCAAGCCCTTGATATGACTGGTAAATCCTGAGTTTACATACAATAATTTTTTACCAGTTTCCGGATGCGTGACGATCACCGGGTGTTCGTGGCGCGGATACTGACCCTCTGCCGGTTGAATCTTATAGCTGCCTAAATAAGGTAAGGCGCCATCATGAACCGCCGTAAGCCCCGATAACAGGGACTTCATGGTGTCAGAAAGTAGCTCGTAGGCCAGATACATGTCGGCAAAGAGGGTATCTCCACCGCCGCACTCTGGCACTTCCGTGATGTACAACATGGAACCCATGGGCGGGTACTCGTCACAGGTGACATCCGTATGCCAACCATCACCTGCGGTATAAGCCGAATTCGCTGTGGTCTTGACCACGAGAATCTCCGGATTGCTCGATCGCTGCTGATTCAGCGGGTGGACGTGCAATTGCCCAAATTTGCTCGCGAACGCTTTGTGCTGTTCCTGGCTCAATAGCTGATCGCGAAAGACCAGCACCATATAATCCAGATGAGCCTGGTGAATGGCTGAAAAATCTTCATTACTCAATGGCTGGGATAAATCGACACCCAGTACTTCAGCACCAATATGCGGGGTTAGCGTTCTGATTTCCATCGTCAATATCCTTCACTGTAGATTAAGTAGATCGCGAGTGTTTGCGCGCCCGCCAGAGGCTCAAAACGACCCTTAATACCGTCAGCATGCCATAGGTCGCTGGCATTCACATCACTGTCGACGGTGTTGGATAATCGGCTCGCAACAACGACATTACGGACTTATTCTGCTACTTTCTGCGCTGGAATAATACCTCCCGCCCCTGCCCCTGAGATTCACCCACAAGAAAAGTTAAATTCAGCATGTCCGTTCGCGGCCAGTATCTCTACAATAACCTTCACCGCAGCGTTTTCTACGGCGGGTAAATACCGGAGGTTTGCCACCACCAACTACAGGGATACCCAGCTATGATTCGAGTCATGTTGCACAACCCAGAAACCGGGACAACGACCACCGGCGGCATTGAACTGATTTCCCCCTGGCGCAACAGCAACGACCTGCTGTGGGTTGATCTCTATGCCGAGGACCCGACAACGGAACTGGCATTTCTCGGCCAGGAATTCGGCATTCATAGATTGGCGGTGCAGGATGCCCAACGAGACCGGCACCCACCAAAATTTGAAGAATTTGAAGACTATTACTTTCTTCTACTGAAGGGCTTGTCGAAAGCTTCAATAGGCATTAATTTTGAGACCATTCAGATCGCTATGCTGGTCGGCGAACGGTTCCTGATCACTCGGCATAGCAGCGAATCAAGGAGCATTGAGCAACTATGGGCACTATGCCTGTCCGACGGGCGAGTCTTCCATAAAGGCCTGACGGGTCTGACCCCGCGCCTGGGACGGATGATGGTCAATCGCTACCTGGATCTGCTGTTCAACATCGAGGCCAACCTCGATACCATCGAACAAGACCTGCTACTCCAGGACCCCAGTAACGATCAACTCGGCATGCTGACGACCTACAAAACCCGTCTCAGGATCATGTTGCGAACCTTCAATTATCACGAGCAGATATTCAATCAGTTGCGCCACAATAAAGCCGTCACTTTCGGCGACCTACTCGAACATGAGTTCACTGATACCTATGAGCAACTCGAGCGTGCCGCATCATTGGCCAACCTGTACTATGACCTGTCAGATGACTTAATCAATTCATCGATTTCCATGGCCTCCCATCGATTGAATGGCATCATGAAAATTTTGACCATTGTGACTGCCATTTTTGTACCCTTGGGCTTCCTCGCCGGGCTGTATGGCATGAACTTTGAAAATATCCCCGAACTCCACTTCGAATATGGCTACTATGTTCTACTGGGATTGATGGCGACGGTCGTCATCTCACTGTTGACCCTGTTTCGAATCAAACGCTGGCTCTAAACTCGATCGCAGACTCAACATGAACAGCAGGTTCACTAGGCCACTCACTCACATAAGGACACAGACTCATCAGCGATTTCGTTTTCGATTGGCTCAACCAACACCAGCAATGGGCGCTCTACCTGGTGCCGGTGATCGCCTTCGCAGAAGCCTGCCCAGGGGTTGGGCTGGTCGTACCGGGGATTATTTTGCTTGGAGTCTGTACTGCGATGTATACAGAGCAGATCGCAACACTGAGCCAAATATTACCATTGGCGTTCGCCGGCGCCTGCCTGTCTGATCATGTCGGCTTTTATCTCGGCCGCTGGATCGGCCCCCCGTTCCATCAGACCCGCCTGGCACTGCGGCGCAAAGCCATGCTGGACAAAGCTGAGGCCATGTTTCGCAGACATGGCGAGTTCACCATCATCTTGGGTCGTATGGTGACGGCGATCCGCAGCTTCACCCCTCTACTCACGGGCATCAGCGGCATGTCTCGACTTCGCTATAGCCTCATCGACACACTCGCTTGTGCGCTCTGGAGCGCCGGACTTGGCTTACTCGTGGTCGGCCTTGATGACGCTGTCGGTCGTTTGGGTCAATAGCGATAAGGCCTTACCATCCAGATCAGCAGGAAATTTCAGGCCCAAGGACGCCGCCACGGTCGGCGCTATATCAACACTATATGCGGCACCGGCTGCGTTTCCGGGTACAACCCCGACACCATAGAACAACATCGGAATTGCCCGATCGTAATCATAGAGTGAGCCGTGGGTCGTGCCCGTATTGTCCGTGCGGATCACACAGTCAGGGTAAACCTGCAGCATCAGGTCGCCGCTGCGCCCAGGCACCAAAGAGTTCCGCAACAGACGCGCCTCCGCGGTGGTTCCAGCCAGGATCTCAGCCTGGGTCCAGGCCTGCTTGATGATGTCTACCGACTCAAAGTGGTCCTTTAAATCGGCTTCTATCTGGCTAAATTCGAGCTGATTCGCAGCCACGTAAGCAGGGTTAATGTAGACCTGATTCCCCAGAATTTTGATCAAATCTGTGGGCAAATCAAAAGGGAAGGTTTCCCGCCAATAGACCGAACCATATAGCCGCGCCATAAACGGATACAGATCCAACCGGCCACTGGGGCTCGGACAACGCGCTGTCTTATTTTCTAGCTGCCACTCTGGTAAATCGGCAACGCCATGATCTGCCGTCAGCACTAACAGGTAGTTGTCTTCGCCGATGTTTCGATCAAGGTAGTCCATAAACTCGCCGAGAGATTGGTCGATCTGCGCTAATGTCGCCTCAGCTTCGGCACTGAAGGGACCATACAGATGACCCACGTTATCGTTGGCCGACAGGCTTATCGTCAATAAATCAGGCACCGCGTCTTGACCGAGCTGCTCGCGCTCTACCACAGTTCGCGCCAAGGCCATGGTCGCCACATCGAGAAAGGGAGAATAATAGATCTGTCCACCTCGAGCATCCAGTTCCCCGCTATTCAGAGGGTGGCCACTGGTGCGCTGATATTTCGTGGACTCACCGGGGTAATCATCGGCTCGAAACTGACCGGCTGAATGCTCCCAGGTGGCGGGCACGCCAGACAGGAACCCTTCGGGACCATTAAATTTTTCCACATAGTCTGGTAACGCCGCCTGATAGTAGGCGCTACTGGTAAACTGCCTGGCCTTGGCGTTATACCAAAAAACGCCATCAGGATGCTGGCCGCCCATCACAACGGCTGCCCGGTCCTTGCCTGACACCGAAAAAACTCGCGCCTTGGGTTGCTCCGCCTTGAGCCAATCACCGAGCGTATCGACCTTGAGCAGTCTTGGTGAGCGGCCGCCTTCACCGTTGATGACTCTCGCGTCTGGGTTATCGTCATCAACGCAGTAACGACTTTGCCAGGACTGATTATCGACAAAATCATTCCCCGCGATGCCTGCTCTGCCCGGTTGCACGCCAGTCACAATCACCGAGTGGCCAGGGCACGTATTCGTCACACCATGATCAAGACTCGAGTCGACAAAATTCCGCCCACTCCGCAACAGCCGGCCTAACCCGCCAGGCATTGCCGTAGTCAATCGATCCTTGCGCAGTTGGTCTACCGCCACCACCACCACCAAGCGCGGACTTGCAGCGCTAGCTGCAGCTTCAGTGGCGGCAGATGCCAAATCAAAAGCCAACAAACCCGATACGGCCAGCAACATGACGAAGGCGTGTCGAACAAACCTGATTGAGTGAAAACGAATCATGAAGGGTCTCATCCTGAACAAAAAATACACATAAAAGCCACCCGTCTGCGCGACCGGTAGCTAAGTTTGATTTAGTCAATTCGCGATATGGACTCGATGACAATCGGCGCCATCGGCACATCGGCGTAATCGGCATAATAGTCGGTCTCAACATTCTCGATGGCCTTAACCACGTCCATGCCCTGGATAACGCGGCCAAACACTGCATAACCGAAGGTCTTGCAGGTCAATGGCTTGCGCAGCCCACGGCTCAGCGCCTTCTGCCGCGCGGCCTCGTCCATTCGGGTGCAACTCGCCGCGCTGTGATCAAGGTTGCTGTTGTCACTGACATTAATATAAAACTGGCCGGTGGCACTGTCGATATCCTCAGACCGGGCAAAGGCAAGGGTACCCTGAAGGTTTTTCAGGCCATTATCCGCTTCGTTGCGAATCGGCGCCAAGTCCTCGATTTCACTCAGGTCGAATCGATGACCACCGGCTTGAATCATGAATTCAGGAATCACGCGATGAAATATCGTGCCGATATATCGGCCATCATCTACATAAGCCAAGAAGTTGGCGACGCTGATGGGCGCCTGACGGCTGTTTAGCTCAAGCACCACATCACCGAGACTGGTCTGCATTCGAACCTTTTGCTCGCCCGCCTGCGCGGCGCTGACGGTCAGACACAGACACGCCAGCCAGATCAATGGCCAAGATTGGACTTTACAGAGGCGCTGCAAGCATCTCACCAGTGCTGATTTCCTACTGTTACCACACCATCCCATGGTTGATCTCATCGGCCGAGCGTTATTCTCTTTGTCTGCCATGCGCCGCAGCATAGACGAGAAAAGTGTCCTCAACAAGCCAGCAACCTGCTGGCAGCCTCGCCAGCAAACCGTTAGGATTTATCTTTTACGTTTTGGATCCCTTATCCCATGACTCAAGAACTTGAAGCATTTCGAACCGAAACCCGCGCTTGGCTGGCGACCAATTGTCCCCCGGGTGCACGTGGGCCAGGCTTTATTCCTTGGGGTAGTCAAAAGCTAGCCCTTGAGCCGGACACAGCACTTTGGTTAGAGCGCATGTCTGCGCGTGGCTGGACCGTACCCAGCTGGCCGCGGGAGTATGGTGGTGCCGGTGTGAGCCGCGAAGAGTATATGATCATCCAGCAAGAAATGCGGCGTATAGACGCCCGTCCAGCACTCACCGGCCGGGGCATCAATTATATTGGCCCCACCATTCTCGAATTTGGCACACCAGCACAGAAAGCCCGGTGGTTACCCAGTATGGCCCGCGGCGAAGGTGGTTGGTGTATGGGTTACAGCGAACCGGCCGCGGGCAGCGACTTAGCTAACCTGCAGATGCGCTGCGTCGATGGCGGAGACGTGTGGCGCCTGAATGGTATGAAAACCTGGACATCGGACGGTATTTACGGCGATTGGATCTTCTGTCTGGTCCGAACCGCGCCGGAAAAACCCAAACATGACGGCATCAGCCTGGTCCTGGTGAAGATGGATCAACCCGGCGTCAGGGTCCGACCAATTCGCCTGATCAGCGGAGACTCACCGTTTGCCGAGACTTTCTTCGAAGACGCTGTGGCCGTCAAAGATGATCTGATCGGTCCCATCAACCAAGGCTGGGGTATCGGCAAGCGGTTGCTGCAGTATGAGCGTTCAGTCCATGGTGGCGTCAACACCAGCGGTGCCCAAGTGGAACACAAGACCCAGTCGCTGGCGGAAATTGCCAGGCATTATCTGGGTAGCGGTGCCGCCGACAGCCGCCTCAGCGATCTACAATTTCGCAATCGCTTGCTGACCTTGGAGATGAACAGTCGGGCCTATGCACTGACCCAGCAGCGGATTATTGCCGAGACCCAGACCAGCGCACCATCATTGGCAACTTCCATCCTGAAAGTGAAAGGCGCGGAATTCACCCAGGAACGCACAGAAGTCCTGCAGCAAGCTATGGGCACTCAAGGCATCGGTTGGGAGGACCAAGGTTTTACTGCAGCAGAAATTGATGCAAACCGTGATTGGCTCACGACCCGCGCAGTTTCGATCTACGGCGGCACCAGCGAGATTCAAAAGAACATCATTGCCAAGCGAGTCATTGGCTTACCGGACTAGTCGTACTGGACCAACCAACTCGCTTCTAACGATAGCCTTCAGCCACAGGGACTCGTGGCAGGCGCCACCAAGCAGCATCACAAGCCGCCATCAATTCAGCATCGAGGGTCAGGGTGAGCGCGGCCAGGTTGGCATCTAACTGTTCGGGTCGACTCGCGCCAATGATCGCCGAGGTGACGCCTTTTTGCGCCAGCACCCAGGCCACAGCAACAGACACCATGTTAAGATTCATTTCCTGAACGATGGCCTTGAGGGTCTCGACCGCTTCAAATTGGGCGTCATGCCAGTAGCGCGCCTGATACCTCTCGGCGGCCGTACCCAGTGTAAAACGTGTGCCGGCCTGCGGGTCTTGGCCAACCGTATACTTACCCGACAGAAAGCCACCTGCTAACGGGTTATACACCAGCACACCCAGCCCAGCATCATTTGCTAAGGGCAGCAACTCTGTCTCAATTTCCCGATATAGCAGATTGTAACGGGGTTGAACTGATTGATAGCCGCTCATCCCCAGCTTGTCAGCGGCACGTAATGCCTGACCCAGTCGCCATGCCGGGTAGTTCGAACAGCCAACATAGCGTACCTTGCCAGCCGTCACGAGATCGTCAAAGGCTCGCAGGGTCTCTTCAATCGGGGTCTTCGGATCAAAACCGTGACTCTGATAAATATCCACATAATCCGTCTGTAGACGCTGTAAGCTTTTATCTATGGATTCAATAATATGTTGGCGCGACAAGCCCATATTGTTAGGGCCGCGGCGAGTCGGTGCAAAGCATTTAGTCGCCAGAATCAATTGATCACGATTGCCCCGTTGCTTCATCCAACGGCCAATAATCCCTTCGGTATCGCCGATTGTTGCCCGTGTGCCGCCCAGCGGATACGCGTCCGCAGTATCGAGAAAGGTCAGGCCAGCGCCAAAGGCTTTATCGAGAATCGTCTGGGACACGGCTTCATCCACTTGCAGGCCAAAGGTCATGGTGCCCAGACACAAGGCGGGTACTTCAAGGCCATGCCGGCCCAGTCTTCGATATTGCATAGAAATCTCGCGCAAACTAGTCGTAGTGAATAGTAGTTAACGCATTTTGACGGTGAATAACAAGTGGCACCAGACACGAGCGGCGTCAAATTTAGCCAGCCAGACGCGTTCAAATCACGTCTGACAGGCTAAGCTTAAGTGTCGAGACCAGCCACTTTCAGGCGTAGGGTAGGAATACGAAAGTTCCGTATCGAGTAGGGAATCATCAACATGGCCGGCGTCACGATCAAGGTCAGCAAAGTCGCAAAACTCAAACCTGAGACGATCGCCGATGCCAACAGCACCCAAAACGAAGCCACCGGACCGCCCATTTCGAATTCTCGACCGATCAGATCAATGGACACGCCACTGGCCATGGGCAGCAGCCCGAAGCCAGTCGTGAAAGTGGTCAGAAACACGGGCCTGAGACGCAAACAACCGGTCTGAATGATGACCCGTTTGATATCCCAGGCTGGATTTTCTAGCCGCAAATAGTTAAAGGTATCGATCAAAACGATATTATTGTTAACAATGATTCCTGCTAGCGCGACGATGCCGACGCCGGTCATAATCGCACTAAAAGGCTGATCAAGGAGCAGCAGGCCTAACAGCACACCCACCGTTGACATGATCACTGCAGATAAAATCAGTGCCGCTTGATAGAAGCTGTTGAACTGCGTGACGAGCAAGATCCCCATCAACGCCAGTGCCAGCGCGAAGGCTTTACCGATAAAGCTCATGGAATTATTTTGCTCTTCATTGGCGCCCCGATACACAACCTCCAATGAGGGATCCAAATCTGCGGTCGCAACCCAATCCTGGATCTCTTTGACTTTTTCATCGGCTAATACACCCGTCATGGTGTTAGCCCGCACGTACATAATGCGATGACCGTTCTGACGAAAAATAGTACTCACCTTGGCCTTAGCCTGACGTTCGACGAAACTGCTGATGGGCACCTGACCTTCTCTGGTTGACACTCGCAACTCATCCAACTGGGTGATTGCTCGGTATTCTTCCGGATAACGGACTCGAATATCGACTTCGTCGTCGACATCATCGGGGCGATACTTACCCACCAGCACGCCATTAGTCACCAATTGAATAGCTGCACCGACACTGGCGATATCCGCGCCGAGCATGGCCGCTTTTGCTCGGTCAACATTCATCTCCCATTCAATCCCCGGCACGGGCGCTGTATCATCGACCCCCACAAGACCCGACAACGACTGCACATACTCACTCAGGCGGCGGGTTTCTCGGGCCAGTATTTCCAAATCGCTGCCAATGACTTGGATCTGAATGTCTTTACCCACCGGCGGGCCATTTTCGACCTTGAGCATCTCGGCACGAACGCCCGGCACATCGCTAATCGCTTCGCGATAAGCAGCCTCGACCTCGTAGCCATTAATATCTCGCTGCCTGCGGTCAGAGATTTCAATAAACATACTACCAATTTGATCTGCGGAAGAGCCGCCACCAGAGCCAACACTCAAGCCACCACCGCCACTGCGCGTATAGATACTTTGATAATTGCCCACAGCAAGAATTCGTTGTTCCACATCAACAACGATGTCGCGGAGCTCGGCCGCGGAAAAATTCCCCTTTGCCGCCACATTGACACCCGTGAAGGTCGGATCCACATTCGTAAAAAACTGCATGCCATTGTTGGCTTCGCCATACCATCGAACGATTCCGAACAAGACCAGGCCAGCAATGGTAATCACCACAAAGGGGTGGTTTGTGGTAAACCTGAGCACCCGGGCATAAGCACCCAAGGCACCACGCAGTTCATCGAATCGGCCCTCGTCTACTTTTTGATTCACGCTATCCACTTCGGGCTTGACCTTGCTCAGCAGCGCGCCGAGAACCGGCGCGAACAACAGCGCATATAACAAGGAACCTGCCATGACCGCAAAGACAGTCACCGGCAAATAGCGCATAAAGCCGCCCACAACGCCGGGCCAGAACATCAAGGGTAAAAATGCCGCCAGTGTCGTCGCCGTTGATGCGATCACGGGCCAGAACATCCGATTGATGGCATACAGATAAGCCTCCCTGGGTGTACTCCCGTTGCCCATCTCCCGATCTGCCAGTTCGATCACGACAATCGCCCCGTCAATCAACATTCCCAGCCCCAACAACATGCCAAACATCACCATGAAATTGTAGGTAAAACCCAGGAGATTGACGACGACAAAGGCAAACAGAAAGGAAAAGGGGATCCCCATCGCGACCAGCAGACCCGACCGTAGGCCGACCGCGGCGACGACCACCGTCAAGACCAAAAACATGGCCGTCGAAATATTGCCTTGCAGTGTGCTGATCTGCTCGATCGTCTCGGGCGCCTGGTCGGCCAGATAGCTGACTTCTACATTCGCCGGGTAATGATGGCGCAAAGCCTCAGTGACTATCTTGACCTTGGCTACGGCATCCACCAGCGAGACGCCCTTGCGCTTGGAAACCTCGACCGCAACTGCGGGCACACCATTGGCTCGCGTAAAGCTCTTCGGGTCTTTGAAGGTTCGCCTGATGGTGGTCACATCCCGCAACGTCACAACGCCGTTAGGCGTCGCAGTCACCGGGATTGACAAAACATCCTCTGCAGACTCAATTAAACTGGGTATTTTGACGCTAAAGCTACCGCGACCGGTATCAACGGCGCCAGCCGCGATCAGACGATTATTGCGTGCCACCGCCTGAATCAATTGATCGTTACTGATGCCATAGGCTTCAAGCTGGGCCGGATCAATAACGGCTTCCAGCAACTCTTCGCGCTCACCGTTAAGTTTGGCCTCAAGCACCTCAGGCAAACCTTCAAGCTCATCCTTGAGTTCTCGCGCCAGACGGTAAAGCACTCGGTCTGGTACAGCGGCGCCACCTAAGCTGACCGTGATAATAGGGAAATCCCCCGCTGAAACCTCGTTAATAATGGGCTCTTCTGCACTGCTCGGCATCTTCGCCTTGGCCTTATCAACCGCCTCACGTACATCGACCAACGCCTGATTGGCATCGAAACTGTAATCAAACTCAATCACGACCGTCGCCCGCCCTTCACTGGAGTAGGAATTGACCTCTTCCACGCCGACAATGGTTTTGAGTTCCAGCTCTAACGGCCGAGCGAGCAAGCGCTCGGCATCCTCCGGCGAAATGCCTTCATGGGGAACCGTCACGACGATGATCGGGACTGAGACGTCAGGATTAGATTCGACCGGAATACTCAGATAAGCCATGATGCCGGCGCAAATAATCACCGCCATCAGGGACAAAATCGTTCTTGAGCGGTCGATACAGGAAGCTATGTAGCTGGACATATCGCGGCTTGCCTTTAAAAATAATTACATGATGACTTAACAGTGGTTACGACACAGGTACGAAAACTGCGTTATTTGCATACTACACAGCGCAAGCGGATAGCGCCTAGTTTCTCACCAAGCCAGCGAGCGGGGTTAAATCCATTACGACGATTTGGCCATCAAACACTTCTTCTTGACCAACGGTGATCACCCTGATGCTCGATGGCAGACCCTTGATCCAGACACCATCTGCTTCCTCACTGATGACCTCGACTTTAAGAAACCGAACGATATTTTTCTCATCAACGACTCGAACGCCAATGTAACCCGCATCGTTCAAGACCAAGGATGCTGGCGATATTAAATGTGCCCGATCCACACCGACAGGCACCTTCATGTCGGCGGTCATCCCCGCTCGCATCCGATCGCCTGCGTCGTTGACCGTCACCTCGATGGGATAGGTCCGTGTTGCCGAATCAGGTACGCGGCTGATAAAGCTGATTAAGCCGGTAAACTGATCACCGGTGATCAATCTGACTTGCACCTCATCCCCCAGGGCGACTTGACCAATATTTTTTTCCGACACCTGGCCGATAACCAGCATCGGATCGATCTCCATCAGGCTCACACAGACCTGCCCAGGGCTGAGATAATCACCAATTTCTACAGGCTGGCTCTCTATCACACCAGCAAAAGGCGCTCTCAAACCCGTTTTCAACAAGGCGAGCTCGCCCTCTTTGACTCGCGCTCTCGCACTTTCAAGGTTTGCTTTGGCTTTTGCGACATTAATTTCCGACTGCAGACCGCGCCGTTTAAGATCTAAAACGCCGTCATACTCCAGTTGCGCACTCTTGAGCTGGGCACGGCTTTCGTCAAGCTCACTCTGGCGAGTATCCACCGCAATCTGGCACAGCAAATCGCCCCTATTGACTCGTGTACCTTTGACCGCAGGCAACGCTTCAATTTTACCGGCAATTTCCGCCTTGACCTGAACTACACGGTTCGCTCGGGTCTGACCGCGAACCGCGAGAAGGTCCAGACGCTCGACTGCCTGGCTTTCAACTCCCCGAACCAGCGGCGGAGACTCGGGCGCCACGTTACTCTCTGCCTCAGCGGCCGTCAGGGTGCTGGGCACCAGCTCGCCGGACAATAACCAAGACCCCATGGCCAGAGCGATCATTAACGCGATTGAACGCTTGTTACCCACTGTACTTACTCACTATCGTTAAGGTCTCTGACCGATTTTTTGTGCACTCATTTACGCGCGCAAAGCTTATTTGGATCACCCATTCAATGCAAGTTTGAATCGCCCAAAAACGTTGAAGTCAACCGCAAAACGCACCGACCTGCGATCAACACGGTCAAGCATAAAAGAGTCTAAACTCACATTCGCGCAATTGCGGCAGGCGGTGCTTAACTTACGCCGAAACGACAATTCTGCGCTATTTTTGCCTTCGAATGGTATTCTGTTGGCCTGTGAGCCTCATTGAGGTATCCCCAACACGCGTAGGTAAGGCGATTCCATGATGGAAATAGTGAGTACAGCTCTGGTCTTCTTTCTGATCATGGACCCCTTGGGCAATATTCCACTGTTCCTGTCTGTGCTAAAAGATGTGGACTCGACACGGCAACTGAAGATTATCTTTCGCGAACTGTGCATAGCCTACGCAGCCCTACTCTGCTTCTTATTCGGCGGACACTATGTCCTGGACTTTTTAGGACTTTCACAAGAAGCCATCGAAATATCTGGCGGCATCATCCTGTTTCTCATCGCCCTGCGGATGATATTTCCCGTCCCTAATGGCATCTTCGGTGACAGTCAGGCTGGAGAACCCCTGATAGTGCCGCTCGCCATACCTGCTGTAGCGGGGCCATCTATTCTGGCGGTCCTGATGTTGATGACGACAACGCAACCCATGTTACCCTTATTTATCTCCCTCACCAGCGCCTGGATACTGACAGCAGCCATTCTCCTTGCCGCCGCCCCACTGCATCGGATGCTCGGGCGTCGGGGCCTGATCGCTATTGAGCGGCTGATGGGCATGCTGCTGGTCATGATGTCCGTGCAAATGATGCTCAATGCGCTGCGCTCATTTGATTGGGCCGCCAACTGACACTGTGCTTTGCATTTGGTGCTCTGCATTTGGCGCGATTCAATGGCATACTAAGCCCCAATCTTTACCTAAAAAATTTGCCTAAGAACATTTGCCAACGAACCTTCAATTGGCGAAATCATGAATTCATTAAAACGGTGAGACACCCATGAGCAAACTCCATCAACACCATGTTGTTATCGTCGGCGGCACTTCCGGTATTGGCCTGGCGACTGCCGTGCTAGCAAGAGATGCAGGCGCCACGGTCTGGGCTGTAGGACGCTCAGCGGAACGCGTCGCGGCGGCCGCGGCGGCAAACCCGGGCATTCAATTTGAGACCCTCGACACCCATGATCGGGCAGGCTTAACTGCGCTATTTTCAAAAATCGGCACGATCGATCATGTGGTCGCTGCGGCCACCGGCGCCAATCGCACCATGGCACCCTTTCTCGACCAAACCCAAGAACAATTTCGCGAGGCTTTCGACAAATTCTGGGGCTATTGTAATGTCATTCGTGAATCAGCTCCGTTTCTCGCGACCGATGCCTCAATCACACTCGTCAGCGGCAGCCCCGCTCGCAAGTGCAATCCCGGTATGAGCTCGATCTCCTGCGTCGGCAGTGCCGTCGAAGCCTTAACCCGGGCTTTAGCAGTGGAAATGGCCCCAACAAGAATCAATGTCGTCGCTCCCGGACTGATCAGCACCGGCATGTTCGATCGACTCGGCGATCAACGAGACTCGGCATTAGCCCAAATGACGCAGAACTTACCTATTAACCGCCCCGGTCAGCCAGAAGAGGTTGCCAGCGCCATTTTGCTGACCCTGACCAACGGTTATATGACTGGCAGCACCCTTGATGTCGATGGCGGCACCCTGTTGCCCTAGTCCCTCGGCCGTTGTTAGCGGCCTTCCGCGGGTGATTTTTTATGCCGCTGGGCCGACCAACAGATTCTTGCGTTGCAATTCGAGCAACAATTGAGCTGCCGGCAGTGGCCGGCAGTAGTAGTAACCCTGAATGTAATCGCAACCACTGGACTTCAGCCATTGCAGCTGCTCATTCGTTTCAACGCCTTCAGCCAAGACGTTTAAATTCAAGTTATGTCCGAGCGCAATAATCGCTCGAGTAATCTCAAGGTCCTCAGCGCTCGTGGCGATGTCATGGATAAAGCATTGATCTATTTTCAAGGTATTGAGTGGCAGCCGCTTTAGATAGGCAAGTGACGAATATCCGGTACCGAAGTCATCAATGCTGATACCTAAACCCATGGCGTGCAGCGCTTTGAGTATCACGATATTGCGATCAACATCTTGCATGGCGACGCCTTCGGTAATTTCCAAAATAAGGGCCGAGGGGGAGATCCCAGTTTCGCGGACAACATCCCGCACAAGTTCTACCAAGTGACCGTCAAACTGTCGTGCCGACAGATTGACTGCAACCTGGAAACTCTGAAATCCCGCTGCTTGCCAACTGCGAAGCTGCTGGCAAACTGCGCGTAACACGAACTCACCCAACGGCACGATCAACCCGGTTTTTTCCGCGATTGGGATAAAGTCTGCGGGGGAAATTATGCCACGAGTTGGGTGCCGCCATCGAACCAGGGCCTCCATACTGACCATTTTCTCCGTGAT
>JABBAY010000089.1 GCA_018607725.1 K189A clade bacterium | reverse complement strand
ATAGAGACTGACAGTGAGTCCGCCTGTCGTCCCCAAGACCGGGCTGCCTGTAGAGGCGGTGCTGGCGGAGCTCAGTGAGCGGCTGCAAGCCCGCCATGAAGTCATTTTGGAAGCCCCGCCAGGGGCTGGCAAGACAACGTTGGTGCCGCTGGTGCTGTTGGCTGAACCTTGGCTGCGGGGACGTAAAATTCTGCTGCTTGAGCCTCGGCGGCTTGCGACTCGAATGGCGGCCCACCGATTGGCCAGCCTGCTGGGTGAGGAGCCTGGCGAGACGGTTGGTTATCGCATGCGTCAGGACACTCGGGTCGGTCCAAACACTCGCATCGAGATTATTACCGAGGGCATTCTGACACGCATGCTGCAGGATGATCCGGGCTTAGCCGATGTGGGGCTGGTGATTTTTGATGAATACCATGAGCGTAACCTGGATGCCGATCTCGCTTTGAGCCTGTGTTTGCACGGGCGCGCCTTGTTCCGGGGTGCCGACAATCCCCTGAAACTATTGCTGATGTCGGCGACGTTAGACAGTGCTAGCGTTGCTGCCTGGCTGAATGATGCGCCCATCGTCAGCAGTGTGGGTAAGCAATTCCCCGTCGACATCATCTATGGCCGTCCCAGCCAGCCCAGAGAGTCTGCCGTGGACCGTGCCGTTGCCGGCGTAATTCAGGCACTGCAGGACAATGCCGAGAGCAGTATTCTGGTGTTTCTGCCCGGCCAGGGCGAAATTACTCGGGTTTGTGCTGCTCTGACCAGCTGGCTGTCTGCGCAACAGAACCGTGGTGTTCAGGTTTGCCCCCTGTATGGCAATTTGAGTCTGCAGGCTCAGCAAGAAGCGATCGCCCCCGTTACTCTCGAGAGGCAGCGTAAGGTGGTGCTGGCCACCAATATTGCCGAGACCAGTCTCACCATCGAAGGCGTTGATATTGTGGTTGATACGGGTCTCGCCCGTGAGCCGGTGTTTGATCCGGGAACGGGGCTGACTCGGTTGCAGACCCGAAAGATTTCTCAGGCCGCCAGCGTTCAGCGTATGGGTCGCGCCGGTCGACTGCGCGCCGGTCGCTGCTACCGGCTCTGGTCAGCGGCGCAACAACAGCAGTTGGTGCCGCAGACCAGTCCGGAGATCCTCAATGCGGACCTGGCGCCATTAGCACTACAGCTATTGAGTTGGGGCGTGCAAGCGCCTATGGAGCTGCGCTGGGTTGATATGCCGCCCGCCGGCGCCTGGCAACAAGGCATTGATTTACTGATGATCCTGGGTGCCGTAGTGAAAGAGAACCATAAGCAAGCAGGGTCAAGGTGGGTGCTGACCCCTCACGGCAGCAGACTGGCAGCATTGCCGCTGCATCCGCGCCTCGGTCATCTGGTGCTAGCGGGGGCAGCGGTAGGCGAGCTGAAGACCGCAGCACTGTTGGCCAGCTTGTTGTCTGACCGTGACCCCATGAGTCAGGAAAATCCCGATATCTCGCAGCGTCTGGCGATATTGCGCGGTGACCAAAACTGTCCGCCCCGCTACAGGGGCTGGGCCAGCCGAACCCGTGACTTGGCCCAACAATTCAGTCGCCAGGTGATGCCGCGAGTGTCGGTCAGTGCCGTGTCGCTGTCGCCAGCGCAATTGCCGGGTTACCTGTTGGCTTGTGCTTACCCCGATCGTATTGCCCGGCGGCGGCATGCCGGTGGTTACCAATTAGCCAACGGCAGAGGCGCGGCCTTCACTGCGGCGCATTATTTGGGGCAAGCCCACTGGCTGGCATTGGCGGAAGTCACCGGTGGTGCCAAGGGCGACAGCATTCGCTCGGGTGCGACCCTGGATCCGATGCTGTTTGATTCCCTGCTGCAAAATTTGGTGCGGGTCGAGACGGTGGCGGAATGGGATAAAAAAGCTAATCGATTTATCGCCGAGCGCCGCTGGCTGCTGGGCGCATTGGTGCTACAACGTGAAACCCTGGGTCAGGTGCCAGCGAGTATCCGAGGCGAGGTGTTGATGCAATATGTACGTGACCAGGGTCTCGACATGCTGCGTTGGACGCCTGGCTTGCGCCAGTGGCAGGCGCGGGTTGAGCTGGTGAGCGCTGTGACCAAGGATCCTGCCTGGCCGGATGTGAGTGACGCCGGTCTGCGGACAACCTTGTCGGAGTGGCTATTACCATACCTGGATAACGTCAAGAGTCTGGCCGACTTTCGGAAACTGGATTTGGGTGCCATGTTGAGTGCGCGACTGTCCTGGTCGCTGAGTCAACAACTGGATAAATTGGCGCCGCTGAGATTAACGGTGCCGACGGGATCACACATCGCCATCGACTATACTCGTAACCCGCCGGTACTGGCGGTCAAGCTTCAGGAAATGTTCGGCTGCGACTCAACGCCGCTGATTGTCAACGGCCAGCAGCCCTTGCTAATCCATCTGTTGTCGCCAGCCGGTAGACCCTTGCAGGTCACGATGGATCTTGCCGGCTTCTGGCGATCTTCTTATCACGATGTGAAGAAGGAGATGAAGGGCCGCTATCCGAAACACCCCTGGCCGGATAACCCATTACTGGCCTTGCCGACTCGATACACTAAAAAGTAACCACGCTGGAATTTGAAAGTGCTATCTGTGTGTCGTGAACATTCCGTTGGTCTATGTATCCTTTCGCTCTACCTATACTAATCTAACAAACCTGCTACGTGGCGAGAATTGGTCCCAAATGTGGTTCGGTTTATCGCAGAGATGTTGAGCGCAGCGGTGTTGTTGGTAAGGTTATTTATGTGTCCTCGGGTAACAATCTAGTCAACCACAATATCGGAGTAACATTATGAATAATCGACAAAAGTTTATTGCGGCAATCATGGTAACAACCTTCTGTGGCACCGCGATGGCGGGGGAGGTGGTGATGCAAAATCAGGAGCATGAAAGGGTTGCGGTCAGTTTTTCTGATCTGAATATTACCAGTCAAGCCGGTGCCAAGGTGTTGTACCAGCGCATCGAAAAAGCGGCCCGTCAGGTTTGTGGCGTCACTCATGGCCTCAAATCCATTCAACTGATTAATAATGAAAAAGCCTGCCTGGCGGCTTCAATTGACTCGGCAGTCGCATCGATCCACAGTGAGTTAGTGGCAAGCGTTCATGCGTCTTAGGGGGGTGTTGTAATATCTTTATGGCAAGCGTGAAGTTCTGTTGCTGGGTGGAATCCGATAAATCGGCGCTCGGCAGCAGACAGCCTAAGCAGGCAGTCTG
>JABBAY010000144.1 GCA_018607725.1 K189A clade bacterium | reverse complement strand
CATGTCTCAACCCATGTCTCAACCCAAGCGTAGAATACTGATCATTGAGGACGAAGCCCTGGTAGTCCACGAACTTCGCGGGCGTCTGGATCGTATGGGTTTCGATGTGGTTGGGGTGGCGAGCGGCAGCGAAGCCGTAGGCCTTGCCCGTGAGACACTACCTGATCTGCTGCTGACTGATATCCACTTGAAAAATAATGCAGACGGTATCGATGTGGCGCTGGCCATCCAGCGTGAGCGGCGAGTCCCCGTCGTGTTTCTGACGGCGTATTCTGACGAGGAAACCGTGTCTCGGGCAAAAGCGGTGACGCCCTATGGCTTTATCATCAAGCCAGTTGATCAGCGTGAGTTACAAATAGCCATTGACCTGGCGTTATATCATTTCAACATCGAACGAGAACTCCGCGAAACCCAACAACTACTGCAAAATGCGCTGGCCTGTATCGGCAATGCCTTGGTGTTTGTGGACGAAGCTGGTTTGGTCAGCAATCTGAATTCGGATGCCCAGCGGCTGCTTGAGGCGGAGCACGAGCAGGTCATTGGCCAGCGTTGGCACGATGTACTTGCGCTCAAAACCGGCTCATCAGTGTTCCTGCGGATAGAATCTGCCTTGAAGAGCAGTGAAGTCAGCAAACTCTCGGCCTTTATTCTGAATTCAGCTACCGGTCTGTCGCATTTAGTGGACGGCGTTGTCGGGCCGATGATGCCTGGTGGTGTGCTGATTTTGCGTGAGTTGTCGGGGTTGGCCCATCCTTTAGAGTCCTTGCCGACCAACCAACCGTTACGATCCAAGCTGGGTTCCGAGCCTCTCGGGGTGGCTGAATCGGCCATGTGTCAGTTAGCCGTCGGAGTGCGTCGGTCGTCCGCGCAAGACAGTCAACGATCTGCCGTTGATGGGAAGCTGTTGCAGGTCTTAGCACAGCGCTTGGACCGAGTCCTGCGGGCCACTGATCTGGTAAGTGCGTTAGGCGATGATCAATTGTCTGTCAGCTTGCCGCATACCAGCCTGGAAGCCGGTAAAAAAATTGCCCAGATGGTGTTGAAAACACTTAAAGGGATACGTTTGGATCATGATGATTTGCAATTCTCTATTGGTCTGGCGCAGACCGATGCGGGAGAGCAGCAACCCTTCGAGTTATTTCGACGGGCAAATTGGGCGCTGAATGTCGCCCAGGAATCTGGTGGCGACCGTGTCATTGTCTGGAGCGATGCCTCTGATAATAAGGCGTCGACCTATGGGAGCCAGAGTCTTAGACGCCGGGAATATGACAATGTCGTATTGCTCTGGAATGTCATGAGTCTGGTGATGAAAGCTGGCAGCGCGAAAGAGATGAGCGATATGCTGTGTCGACACCTTCTGGAATCCTTTGACTTGGTTCAGGCTGCGGTCTTGATGCAACAGGGCGAGAGTCTGGAGGCCCTGGGTGGTGCCTTGTCAGGTGGTAATTTTTCCGGCATCAAAGACCTTGAGTTAACGGCCAAGGATTTTGAGCGAATTAACAATGCGCGGTCGAAAGCGATCGTCGTCAATTTCAATAGCAGCTATGTGTTGCCAGTTGCGGCGGGTTTTAGCTTGTATCTGCAGGCCAAGCTACCCTTAGATACGGCAGGAATAGATTTTTTGCGGACATTACTCCGTTATTTTGCGACGGGCCTGACGAATTTTGATCGCGTAGTCGAGGTCAGAGAGGTGGATGATGCTGAGACCCTGATTTATCAGTCCGCGCAGATGCGCAGTGTTATGGATAGCTGCCGGCTGGTGGCGCCAACGGACGCAACGGTATTGATCACCGGCGAGTCAGGTACGGGTAAGGAATTACTCGCCAGGGCTATCCATGACATGAGTTCCCGAGCGAATAAACCTTTTGTTATTGTTGATTGCGGCGCTGTGGTCGGCAACTTGATCGAGAGTGAATTATTTGGGCACGTTAAGGGCGCATTCACCGGCGCGGATAAACATTTTTCTGGGCGATTGAAGGAGGCCGATGGTGGCACAGTATTACTGGATGAGATCGGCGAGTTACCCCTCGATATTCAGGTCAAGCTGCTGCGCTATGTTCAAAAACGTCAAATAGTCGCCGTCGGAAGTAGTGTTTACAGGACTGTAGACACGCGAATATTAGCCGCGACTAACAAAAATCTTAAGGCTCTGATTGAGGTTGGAGACTTTCGCGAAGACCTATACTACCGTTTGAATGTCTTCGCCATCGAATCACCGGCCTTACGTGACCGCTCCGACGACATCATCCTGTTGGCCAAGCATTACCTAAAGGTGTTTGAGCGACGTTATGGCAAGTCTGTCACAGGCCTTACTCGCGATGCAGAACAGGCTTTGAGTGACTATAGGTGGCCGGGTAATATTAGAGAGCTCATCAATGTGATCAACCGCGCGGTGATTTTGTGTAAAGATTCCCAGCTAAATTCGATTCATCTGGGCTTGTTTCCAACAAGCCACGGATCGAAACCCATAGAGCCTCTGCACCATCAGTTCGTCAGTGAAGAGGCTCAAACCGTTGATAGGCTGTCGATTTGGATGAAGACCCAAGTTGATTTGGCGCTGGCTGATCCAACGGCGATACCGTCATTGGGCCCGTGGTTGGAAGAGGACTTAATACTCGCCTGTATGGCATCCAATCAGGAGGTCCTGAATCGAGCAGCGCAGGTTTTAGACATGCCCGAGTCGACGCTGCGGCGTAAAGTCGCCCGGATCCGGAAAAATTATGGTGACGGCATTGTCCAACGTCCAGCAAACTGGTACTCCACCATGCCGACTATCAATAGTTTGGTGCAGCTTGCCACGAGCCTGCGGCAGCCTTTGCTGGAAATGGTCTCGCAGGCACTCATAAAAGAAGCAGAATCTCGGCCAATGCATCATAAAGATGCGGCCCGACTGTTGGGGGTGTCATTGCCGACTTATCGGCGCTTGCGAGCCCCATTGTCCTAGCCCCATTGTCCTAGCCCCATTGTCCTAGCCCCATTGTCCTAGCCGAGTTGTAGTTAGCCAAATTTCCCTAACAACTCATGTATAACAACTCACGTATAGCAACTGTAGATAAGAGTAGCTTAGGTCTAGCCACTTAGGTCTAGCCACTTAGGTCTAGCCACTTAGGTCTAGCCACTTAGGTATGCCGGTACACGAACTTTTGCAGGGGGCTAAATGACCCAGTGTGCCCGACAGGATGCTGTCATCAGAGCGCTAATAAATCCTCGCCCACGG
>JABBAY010000146.1 GCA_018607725.1 K189A clade bacterium | reverse complement strand
TGTAGGCGTCATCGGGGGTATAGGTGATGCTGGTGCCAGAGATGCTCAAGCTACCATGGCTGGGATTGGTGTCGATGCGGTAGCCCGTGAGGGTGCCATCGGTGTCGTTGTCGTTGGCCAGCAGGTTGAGGCTGGTGGGGGTATTGACCATGAGGTTGATAGTATCTGCCGTGGCAGTGGGGTTCACATTGGCCGGAATCACAACCGGTGTTGCAGCGCTGCCACCACCACAGCCGCTGGCTAAACAGGTAGCAACAAACAGCGGTTGAAGCAAGTGAGACTTAATGATTGAAGCCATAGCGGGGTAGCCAGGGTAATTGATTTAGTCGTATCAGTGTTGCGTAGCGGCAAGCTCGCTCGAAGCTCTAGGCAAAATTACAAGACAGTACTTATTTGGCGATTCAATTACTTTCGTTAATGATCAGACCAAAAGTGATGCGCCGAAGTATGCTTAAAATCAACTCGCCAGACTCGCACTTAAGCTCATTCTTGGCATATTGAACAGGATCGCTCCTCTGTTCAAGGTTTACTGTTCCAGTGGCAGATTCTTGTCCCTAAACCGGCTGGCCAGCCAGGGTTTGAATCAGGCGATTGGCGATAAGTAATGCCTAAATCTCTAAGCCGTTGCTGATCGGTGGGCGCGGGCCATCAAAATCGCGCCTTGCATTGGAGTACTCAACTATTTCAGGCTACGTGAGCTCAAGTTAGCTGGGTTACATTGGTGCCGCCGAGTATTGCTATACTGTGGCTAAAGTTGTGCACCCCGCCGCAAGCCGCTTAGTGGATCACCATGGAAGATCAGTCAGCTGGAATCAAGCATACCTGTGTTGTTAGCGGTCGCGATGTTGAAGTCATTTGCCTGGCTGCACTTCGGCCTCATGGCAACAAGTACTATAAGCTCAAGTACAACCTCGAGTTCGCTCGTGAACAGGGCTATAAGACCCTTGCCAGCTTCGGCGGCGCCTGGTCGAACCATTTGGCTGCGCTGGCGCAGGTAGGCGCAGAGCAAGGCTTCAGCACCGTTGGTATTGTGCGAGGTGAACGCCCGGTAAAATTATCAATGATGCTGCTTGATGCCGAGGCGCAGGGGATGCAGTTGCATTTCATCTCTCGGCGCGACTATCGCCGCCGGTATGAGCCGGAGTTTGTGTCGGCGTTGCAAGGCCGCTTAACGAATTGTTTAGTGATTCCCGAGGGCGGCACTAACGGGCTGGCGGTTCGTGGCGTGGCTGAGATCGTTGAGGAAGTGGCGCGCTTGAGCCCAACAGCAGATCTGATAGTGCTGCCCGTAGGTACCGGCGGCACATTGGCGGGCATTGCAGCGGCGTTGCCTGCGGCAGTGAAGGTGCTGGGAATTTCGGTGTTGAAAGGTACGGGTGTCGAATCGGGCGCGGAATTCGGTTTGGAAGCTGACGTCGAGGCGTTAATCGCCGCGGCCAGTCCGGTGTTGCCGGTGGCCCGGAATTGGTCTATTGAGCACCGCTTTCACTGTGGTGGCTATGCCAAATGCCCGACATATTTACAGGACTTCATACTTGACTGGCAGCGCCGCCATGGAGTGCTGTTAGATCCGGTGTACACCGGCAAGCTGTTTTATGGCTTGAGCCAGATGCTTGCCCAAGGTGAGATAAATGCGGATACGCGAATCGTTGCGCTGCACACCGGCGGCGAGCAGGGCCGGCGAGGATATAGTTTTTTGCAGGCCCCCACATAGCGTGATGGTAGATGCCGGTTTGGCGTGATCCAGGCACCGGTGAGTCGATAGCATCACGACATCAAAGGCACGGTCTGGTAGCTTGCGTCTTCATCTTCTGATTTTGCAGGTGGCACTTTCGTGGTGATCCAGTCTCGTTACTTGCTGTATGTTTTTATCGCCATTCTGGTGTTTCTGCCGCTGCCTTTCGGCAGCAACCGGCCCATGTATTGGTGGACTTCACAGCTGGCTCTGCATCTACTGACAGCCGTGGTGCTGGTAATGGGATTCTTATCGAATCGCGTGCGTCTGCAAGCCATCAGCTCTTGGCATTTGGGGCTGTTTGGGGTGTTTTTAGCCATCGCGGGCTGGCCATGGTTGCTGGATACGTCGCTGGACAGACACGCGACCGGCTCGCAATGGCTGAAAACAGTGTCGTTGTTTGAGGTGTTCTTTTTGGCCATGGTGTTGGTGGTTTCTCGCCAAGACCTGAAGAAGCTGGTGACGGCATTAGTGTTAGCAGGGACCTTTCAGGCAGTCTACGGGTCATTGATGACGATCACCGGTACTGACTATATTTGGAATCAACCAAAGACGTCAGGAGGAGTGGCGACAGGTACCTTCATTAATCGGAATCATTTTGCAGGTTATCTGGAGATGTGCCTGGCGCTGGGCCTGGGGTTGTTGATCGCGAATTTAGAAGACAACCGCGCCGTGAGTTGGCGACAATTTTTTCGGCGCATCGTTGCCACCCTGTTAGGTGAGAAAGCGCGAACTCGAGTGTATCTGGCATTGATGGTTATTGGCCTGATTTTGTCGCAATCACGCATGGGCAACACGGCGTTCTTTGCGTCTATGTCGATCTCTGGGTTGTTGGGTTTGTTTTTATTTCGTAATGCGAGTCGGAGCGTGATCATCTTGTTTGCCAGCCTGTTGGTGATCGATATCTTTTTAATGGGTACGTTTTTTGGGATCGACAAGGTTCAGCAGCGCCTGCAAGGCACTAGCCTGGACACGGAGGAGCGGCCAGTGGTGAATGATTTGAGCCTGAAGATCATCGAAGCTCAGCCCTTGCTGGGCACGGGGTTGGGAACCTATTACACGGCGTTTCCGCAATACCGTGATGAGAAAGTGAGTTCGTTATATCTCCATGCTCATAACGACCTGATGGAGTTTCCCAGTGAACTGGGTTTGCTGGGTATGCTGCCGTTGATATTGCTGGTGTTGTCGTCGTTTATCGCGGCGATTCGGTTGCAGGTGAAAAATCGCTCGCGGTTGCTGCGGGCCATGGGGTTTGCCAGTTCCATGGGGATTATTGCCATTATGTTACATTCTTTGACAGACTTTAATTTGCAGGTGTTTGCGAATGCCGCGACCTTTATGGTGCTGCTAGCGTTGCCGTTTATTTGTTTTAATCTCGCCGAGCAGAACCGGCTGGCTGCTGGGGGGCGAGGCGTTAGAGGAGGGTGATTTCTTTATGCGGTCCTGACGGCAGTTAAAGCCCTGCCTTTAGCCGCACTAAAAA
>JABBAY010000216.1 GCA_018607725.1 K189A clade bacterium | reverse complement strand
ATTGCCCCCACGAATTTACTGATAATCAATGCCCAGATTGCACGTCCTATCTAGCGGTTAGCTGCGACGATAGTGCGCTGACCCTGCCAGCATCCAAGCTGGTTAAAGTCGGCCCAGATGCTGACAGCAGCCAAATGCTGGCATCGTTACCATTAGCTTTTCTTCCACTACCTGTGCCGATATCGACCAGGCCACCCCATCAGGCGACTGCATTTTTTGCGGAATCGCCGGTTCAAAGACACGACCGACAGCTCAAATAAGTTCTGATGCAATTCAGGCGCCTCGCAGCGTCTCTTGATTTTCGAGCCCGATAGGGTATCGCGCTCGTTCCTTGAATTGTGATCTGAATCAGGTACGTCGGTATGAACAACAAACTCTATACATTTGTTTCGCTGCTTTTATTGAGTGGTGGTGCCTTTGCCAGTACGGTGCCCGAGACGCAAAACCTGCGGTCACTGGTGGACTATGCGCTGGCGAACAACCCTGAAGTCAATGTCGCCCGAGAGAGACATATCGGCGCTCTGGCTCGAGTACCCCAGGCAATGGCGTTGCCTGAACCAAAGCTGACTTACCGTTACTTCGTCAATGAGGTTGAAACGCGTGTCGGCCCACAGGAACACGGCATTGGCTTGTCGCAGACATTACCCTGGTTTGGTAAGCGAGGTTTGCAAGGGGATGCGGCCACCGAGGCTGCCCGGGCAGCGCAAGAGCGCATTGCCTCGATTCAAAATACGGTGATCGCAGAAGTGGCGAATGCCTATTACGAACTGTTTTACCTTGGCCAGTCCATTGAGATCATTCGCGGCAATCGCGATCTGGTTCTGCACCTCGAGCGCGTCGCCAGAGCGCGATATGGCGCTGGTGCAGCAACCCATGCTGACGTGATCCGGGCGCAGGTCGAACTCGGCACTATTGAGAATCGCCTCGGGAGTCTGGAAGATCGCCGTGCCCCTTTGTTTGCCCGACTGAATGCACTCCTGAATCGACCCACCACAGAAACCTTCGTCTTACCGTCGATCCTGACTTTTGCGCCGGTGAACTACACCGACGATGAATTGCTAGCCAAGGTTTCATTGCACAATCCTGATTTACGCGCGACGAGTTTTGAGATCGAAGCCGCACACCGTCAGAGGGAGCGCGCGAATAAAAATTACCTGCCGGATATCACGCTGGGATTGGATTATATCGCGACAGGAGATGCACGTATGCCTGGCGTTCAAGATAGTGGCGATGACGCGCTGTCGGCCACCATCGGCTTTACCCTGCCTATCTGGCGTTCCAAGTATGACGCCGGTGTGAAAGAAGCCGACGCCATACTGCGCCAACAACAATTCAAACGAGATCAGCAGTTAAATACTTTTCATGCTGAGACGGTCACGGCGCTGTTCAAACTTCGAGATGCCCAGCGGCAGATTGATTTATATGAAGAGACTTTGTTACCGAAAGCTAACGAGTCCTTAGTTGCCACCCAGCGTGCCTACAGCACTGGGGCTGCGCCTTTCGCCGACACCATAGATGCCCAGCGAATGCTGCTGAACTTTGAACTGTCTTTTGCCCGGGCGATCACGGATCACCATCAAGCTCGCATCGTATTAGAAAAACTCACAGGGCAGTCGTTAACCAATCAATCATCAATGAATCGACCGGTTCAACGGGAGGAGAGCGCGCATGAATCTCACTGATAACATTCCGGCCTTTGTGCAGTCCCGCCCCGGTATCGTCATCATTGCGGTGATCCTAACGGTGATCCTTATGACGCTTTTTTCTGAAGATGACAATGGTCACTTGATGCCCGCTGACGAGGCTATGCTTGATCATGCGCCACAAATGTCGAGGGTGGATCATGCGCAACATATTGATCCGTTGAAGCCCAAAGCCCAGGCAAAGGCGGAAGTCTGGAGCTGTTCCATGCATCCCCATATTCAACGGGATAAGCCCGGCCAGTGTCCCATCTGCGGCATGGATCTCATTCCTGTACCGCAGCATGAAACCCAAAACATAGCGGGCATGGACGGCATGGATGCAGCTCGAAAGATTAGTGTCAGTCCGGCGCAGAAAGCGTTGATGCGAATTGAGACGTTCCCCGTAGAGCGCCGATTTCCAATTGCTTCTCTTCGCCTGGCGGGCAAGGTCGCCTATGACGAGACCAATTTGGCGTTTATCACGGCCTGGATACCCGGGCGTATTGACGGGTTGTTTGTGGATTACACGGGACTGAAAGTGCAGAAGGGTGACCATATGGTGCGGTTATATAGCCCTGAACTCTACTCAGCCCAGGAGGAATTGCTGCAAGCCATTCGTGGTATGGCTGAAATATCTAAAAGCGGTTTGAGTTCATTGCAAGCCTCAGCCGAGGGTACTGTTGCTGCCTCCCGGGACAAGCTGCGTCGCTGGGGTTTAACCGCGGAGCAAATCAAGGCAATTGAAAAGTCCGGTCAGCCGACGGAACACGTGACGATCTATTCCCCTGCCAGCGGTGTTGTGATTCACAAGAATGCCCAGGAAGGTATGTACGTTGAAACCGGCAGTCGAATATTCACTATTGCAGATTTGAGCTCTGTCTGGGTTCAGTTGGATGCCTATGAGTCTGACTTGCAATGGCTGCATTATGGGCAGCCTGTTGCCTTTACGACCGAGGCATTTCCCGGCGAGACTTTTGAGGGGCGAGTTGCCTTTATTGATCCAGTGCTTAATCCAAAAACGCGAACCGCCAAAGTGAGGGTCAATGTGGACAATAGCGATCAACGGCTAAAACCTGAAATGTTTGTTAGAGCCAAGGTCTCTGCCCGACTGGCGAATGACGGAAAAGTAGTCGATGAGATGTTAGCCGGCAAATGGGTCTCGCCCATGCATCCAGAAATTATTCGTAACACACCTGGCCAATGCCCGGTGTGCGGTATGGAACTGGTGACCGCTGAATCTTTGGGTTTTACTCAGGCTGTCGCCGCGGATTTAAGCGCGCCTCTTGTCATACCTGCGACGGCCGCGTTGCTCACCGGCAATCGTGCCATTGTTTATATCGAGGTCCCCGATACTGATCGGCCGACGTATGTCGGGCGGGAGGTCGTATTAGGGCCGCGAGCGGGAGAAGACTATGTGGTTAAGAGTGGGTTAAAAGTAGGCGACCTGGTCGTTGTCTCGGGCAATTTCAAGATCGACAGTGCCCTGCAAATACAGGCCAAGCCGAGCATGATGAACCCCGAGGGTGGCGGCGCAACTGGCGGCCATAACCACTAATGGAGACCGGA
>JABBAY010000145.1 GCA_018607725.1 K189A clade bacterium | reverse complement strand
GCTTAGATTGCTTAGCTTACGTCGCTTACGTTGGTTACGCCGGTGAATCCGAGCGCCCCGAATCCTGTCGACCGGAGCAGGCTCAGCTTCGAGTTTGGTGGTTAAGCGTCGTTTTCCAGAAATTCAACCACTTCAAGCTGAAACCCAGAAATCGCATTATAGTGGCTAGGGGCGCTGAGCACGCGCATCTTGCCGACGCCGATATCGCGCAGAATCTGGGAACCCGTACCAATCACTCGAAATACCCCCGACTCGGTGTTAACCCGCTGCAGTTGCGGCATTTCCGGGTAGGCGTGGATCTGCTCTAGTTCCTCAAATTTGTAATGCTCCTGGTCAACAACGACGACAACGCCTTTACCTTCGGCGGCAATGCGGGTTAAAGAGTCGGTCAGTGACCATGATTTTTTGAAGCCGGGTCGTATTGTGCCTAGCACGTCTCTCAAGGTATTAATGGTTTGTACTCGCACCAGACAGGGTTCATCTTCCTTAATTTCGCCCATGACTAGCGCGTAATGGATGCTGTCTGAGATGCTGTCGGTGTAGGTCCTCAGAGTGAATTCGCCGGCGGCAGTGTTGATTGGCTTCTCGCTTTCGAGATTAATAGTTTTGTCATTGATAGTGCGGTATTGAATCAAATCGGCAATGGTGCCCAGTTTGATGCCGTGTTTTGCCGCAAATATTTCCAGTTCTGGTCGTTTGGCCATGGTGCCGTCTTCATTCATGACTTCGACAATCACTGCGGCCGGCTCGTAGCCGGCCATGCGCGCGAGGTCACAGCCGGCTTCCGTATGTCCCGCGCGGGTCAGGACACCGCCGGGTTTCGCGATCAGGGGGAAAATATGTCCTGGCATGACCAGATCGTTCGGTACCGCGTGTTTAGCAACCGCCGTGCGCACTGTATGGGCCCGATCGGCGGCGGAGATGCCCGTGGTGATGCCCTCGGCAGATTCGATAGAGACTGTAAAGTTAGTCTCGTGTAAGGATTTGTTGGTATCGACCATCAAGGGCAGGTTCAGCTGTCGGCCCCGGTCCTCGGTAACCGTCAGGCAGATGAGCCCGCAGGCTTCACGGGCCATCAGGGTGATATGAGCAGCAGTCACGACTTCTGCGGCGATGATCAGGTCGCCCTCATTTTCGCGGTCTTCATCATCCATGATCAAGACCATTTTGCCTTGGCGAAAATCCTCGAGAATCTCTTCGGTGGAACTGATTGCCATGATAACTCCGCAGTTGGTGTAGCTGAGGCGCGATTATACAAGAAATGTGCCGTATAATCTGTCTTCACAGTAACCTTGAATGGTCTTTGGAAAGTGACAGTGATATTGAGTAGGGATCAACTGAAAGTGCGTTTGCAAGCCATTTGCGATGGTCATAGTGTGGCTGATCAGGCACGCATGAAGGTCTACGAGTCGGATGGGCTGACCGCGAAAAAGCAATTGCCCTGGCTAGTACTGCTGCCAGCGACTATCGAGCAAGTGCAGTCAATTATGCAACTGTGCCACGCGCATCAAGTGCCAGTGGTCGCCAGAGGCGCCGGAACCGGGCTCTCGGGCGGTGCCATGCCCCACCATGAGGGTGTGCTGCTGAGCCTGGCACGATTTAATCGAATTCTTGAAGTCGATCAGGTCAACCTGCTGGCCAGAGTCGAGCCGGGCGTGACCAATCTGGCCATCTCAGACCACGTTCGGCCGTTGGGTTTGTTTTATGCCCCTGACCCGTCTTCGCAGATTGCTTGTACGATTGGTGGCAATGTCGCTGAAAATTCTGGTGGCGTGCACTGTCTGAAATATGGATTGACGGTCCATAATGTCCGAAAGCTGGTGATGATTTCGCCCGAGGGTGAGCGCTATGAACTGGGCAGCGAGGCGTTTGATTCGGCCGGATACGATCTGCTGGCGCTGATGCACGGTTCAGAAGGCATGCTGGGTATTGTGGTGGAGGTCACGGTGAAGCTGTTACCGGTGCCGGTGGAAGTGGCGGTGTTGCTTGCTGCCTTTACGGATGTCGGCCAGGCCGCTGAAGCGGTAGGTCAAATTATTGATCATGGTTTGATTCCCGCAGGTTTGGAAATGATGGATAAGCTCGCGATTCAGGCCGCCGAGGCCTTTGTCCACGCCGACTACCCACTGGACGCTGCCGCTATTTTAATCTGTGAACTGGATGGTTCGAGCGTCGAAATCGAACAACAGCAGGCGCTGCTGACCCAAGTGTTGCAGGGCGCAGGCGCGGTCCAGGTTCGTTGCGCCAAGGATGCCGAGGAGCGTCGAAAACTGTGGCTGGGCCGTAAGGCGGCATTTCCGGCTGTGGGTAGGTTGGCGCCCGACTATTATTGCATGGATGGCACGATACCGCGCCGGGAGCTGGCCAGTGTGTTGCGCAGCATCGCCGATTTTTCGCAAATTCACGGCCTGCCTGTGGCCAATGTGTTTCATGCCGGGGATGGTAACTTGCACCCTCTAATCCTCTACGACGCGAATCAGCCCGGCGAGCTTGAGCGGGCGGAAGCCTTTGGGGCAGACATCTTACGTCTGTGTATTGAGCGCGGTGGCACCATTACCGGTGAACACGGTGTTGGGGTCGAGAAGATCAATGAGATGTGTGTGCAGTTTAGTGCTGGCGAACTGAGTGTGTTTCACGGTGTGAAAGCGGCTTTTGATGCACAAGGCGGACTTAACCCGGGCAAAGCTGTGCCAACGTTACAGCGCTGTGCTGAGTTCGGTGCGATGCATGTGCATCGTGGTCAGGAAAAGTTTCCAGAACTGGAGCGCTTTTAGTGACCGTCGACAGCGCAATACAACATTGGCAAGAGCAGATCAAAGGGGCGCTGGCTGAGGGTAAGCGGTTGCGTATTCGCGGTGCCGGCAGTAAAGATTTTCTCGGTGAAGTTGGCGCGTTTGATGAGGACATCAATACGCAGAGCCACCAAGGCATTATTGAATATGCGCCCACAGAACTTGTGATGACTGTTCGAGCCGGCACGCCGCTGGCGACGGTCAAGGCTGTGCTCGCCGAGCAACGCCAGTATTGGCCCTGCGACCCACCTACCTTTGGTGGCGCCGGGACTGTTGGCGGTGCCATCGCCGCCGGGGTGTCCGGACCGGGCCGAGTTGCGCACGGCGCGGTGCGGGACTTGGTGCTGGGCGTTGGAATGATCAATGGCGCCGGGCAAGCGTTGAAGTTTGGCGGGCAAGTGATGAAAAACGTGGCTGGCTACGATGTATCACGCCTGATGAGCGGCAGCTTTGGTACGTTAGGGCTGATCACTGATGTTAGCTTTAAAGTGTTACCGCTACCAGAAGCTGAGGTCACGGTGGTCCGCAGCGAAACGTTGGAACAAGCCCATGAGCGGTTCCTGCAAATCAGTCGTCTGCCACTGCCATGCTCGGCGTCGGCCTGGTTTGAAGGGGCCAGCTATCTGCGTTTTTCCGGATCAAACGCGGGTGTTGAAGATGCTCGGCAAACGATAGGCGGTGATGTGGTCATCGCTGACATCTGGTCCCAAATTCGAGATCATCAACTTGACGCATTTGCAGCGGCAAAAACAGTCTGGCGAATCTCGGTGCCGCCGGGTTCGCAAGCCATGCTGAGTCAGTGTAGTCTGCTAGAGTGGTCTGGTGCCCAGCGTTGGTTGTTAGATCCTGACATTGATCCCCGGTCGACGTTGAGCGAAGGTCACGCGACCCTGTTTCGAGCACCGGTCACGGATCAGACTCAGCGATTTCAGCCTTTGTCTGCGGTTGTTGGGGGGATTCACAAGCGACTGAAACACCAGTTTGACCCTCAAGGAATTTTTAATCCGGGTCGGCTTTACCAGGAAATTTAATGCAGACTCACATACATCCTGACTTGGTCGGAAGACCAGAGATCCTCGAAGCCGACGAGATTCTACGCAATTGTGTCCATTGTGGTTTTTGTACGGCGACGTGCCCAACTTATCAGCTGTTAGGCGATGAACTGGATGGTCCTCGGGGTAGAATCTATCTGATCAAAAACCTACTGGAAGATAATGCAATTTCGGCGAAGTCAGTGGATCATCTCGATCGCTGCTTGACCTGTCGCGCCTGTGAAACGACCTGTCCATCGGGCGTGCGTTATGGTCGTCTGCTGGATATCGGTAAGGATCTAATGGCGGAGAAGTCCATTAAGCCGAACATGATTCGAAGGTTGGTAATTAGTCTGCTGCGATTCGTCGTCCCAAAAGCTGCCCTGTTTGGCCCAATGCTGCGCCTCGGTCAGTATGTTAGACCCTTGATGCCGGCAGCGCTTGCCCGGCACATGCCGTATTTGTCGAGCAAAACCTATGCCGTCCCGGTCGTGGCAACACCCGCGGGCAGGGTGCTCGTGCTGCAGGGTTGTGTGCAAAAAATAGCAACGCCGCAGGTTAATCAAGGGCTAGCGAAATTGCTGGCGACTCAGAATGTCGTCGTTGAAACGTTGGCGGCTGAATCCTGCTGTGGGTCTTTGGATTACCATTTGGGTGCCCATGCCACCGCGCGCCAGCGCATGTGCCGCCTGATAGATCAGATTTATCCGCGCTTGAACCAGGTTGATGCCATTGTTTCTACCGCCAGTGGCTGCGGTGTGACCATCAAGGATTATCCTGAGATTCTCCATAACGACGGGGAGTACTGGGGTAAAGCCGAACAGATTGTTGCCAAGTTGGTTGATGTCAGTGAATTGTTAGCCACCTACACCTTTGACTGTGAACCGGCCCGGGTTGCCTTTCATTCGCCCTGTACCTTGCAGCATGGACAGAAAATAACCGGTGTAGTTGAGGGGATATTACTGGCGTCAGGGTTTGAACTCACCGTGGTCGAGGATGCGCACCTGTGCTGCGGTTCGGCAGGAACCTACTCGATTTTACAGCCAGACATTTCGCAGCGCTTGCTGGTAAACAAAGTCGCCAGGCTCGTGGCGCAGGATGCTGAATATATCGCCACGGCCAATATAGGCTGTCATCTGCATCTGCAGTCGGGCACCGATGTACCGGTGGTGCACTGGGTCGAGTTACTCGCGGATCGATTACGCCATGAGACTGGCGATGCATGAGCGGCTACACGCCGCTGCGGTACGTGTTAGCTCAGGTTTCCAGCTTCATTGTAAAGCCACCAGAGTAAGCCTTTTTGCGCGTGCAGGCGATTGGCGGCCTGTTCGTACATGATCGCGCGTGGGTCACGAGTTAGTTCAGCGGTGATCTCGAAGCCATCATGAATCGGCATGTCATGCATGATCTTGCAGTCGATGCCGTCGAGTAGTGCTGAGTTCAATTGGTAGGGCTTCATTAAGGCGAGTTTGGCTTCGTTCTCTTCACGGTGCTCAGGATTGTTGAAATACTGCATGTCAATCCAAGTGTCGGTGTAGACAAAGTCGGCATTTTGCACGGCTTCGCGAGGATCTGTTGTGTGGTTAATGCGATCAGAGGTCTGCAGAATCTGGTTGACAGTGGTGTCGGCGCTGGCGGTATTGCCTTGCAGTTCAGGGGTTGCGATGGTCATGGTGATGCCGAGTTTATCGCAGATGGTGATCAATGAATTGGACACATTGTTCTGGACACCAATAAAAGCCAGGTGGACGTCTTGCAGATCGCCAGCATAATGCTCCTGCATGGTGAGCACGTCTGTCAGGGCCTGACAAGGATGATATAACTCATCGCAGCCATTGATGACCGGTACCAGACTGGCACTTATAATTTTTTGCAGGTCACTATGGTGATACAGGCGCGCCATGATGCAGCTGACATTTCGTGATAAGTAGGCGGTCTCGTGTTCGATGCCTGACAGGACAAAGTTCGACGTCGCCCAATCAATATAAATCGCATGGCCGCCCAGTTCAGTCATCGCGACTTCAAAGGAAACCCGGGTGCGAGTGCTGGTCTTTTGGAACAGCATGGCCATAGACTTGCGATGCAACAACCGGTCATACCGTGCAGGGTCTGCCTTGATCTCAGCGGCTTTGGATAATATCGCCCGGATTTCCGCGCTGTCCAGGCACTGTAGGTTCGGTAGATGTCTCATGTCTGTGTATTTTTCCCAAAAAAAAAAGCCCAGAAATCTGGACTTTTGATAGAGCTTGTCACGCGAGATCAGAAAACTAACCGATCATTTGTGCGATTACAAGTATCAGCTAGGACTAAATTTTGCTAATTTTGCGCAAACCTACTGACTCACCATTGAACCATTATTGGTCATGGCAGCATAAGAGAGAAACCTATGGAATATCGTAATCTGGGGAATACCGGGCTCAAGGTGTCGATCGTCGGAATCGGTTGTAATAATTTTGGCCGGCGGTGTGATGCGGTGGCGACTGCGGCTGTGGTAGATGCAGCCCTGGACGCCGGCGTCAATTTTTTCGATAGTGCAGATATTTATGGGCCGAATGGTTTGTCGGAGGAATACCTGGGCCAAGCCATCAAGGGTAAGGATCGTTCAAGTGTGATCATTGCCAGTAAATTCGCGAATCCCATGGGGGCGGGAGACTTGATGCGCGGTGCATCACGGCGCTATATCATGAATGCGGTGGATGCCAGCTTGAAGCGTCTGGGTACTGACTACATCGACCTTTATCAGCAACATGTGCCTGATGATCAAACACCTATCGAGGAAACCTTGCGGGCGCTGGATGATTTGGTTCGCAGCGGCAAAGTGCGTTATATCGGCCACTCGAATTTCAGTGGCTGGCAACTGACTGACGCCCACTGGACGGCCCGCCATCATAGCTTAAACGCGTTCGTCACAGCCCAGAATCATTACAGCCTGATCGATCGACGAATTGAGAAGGATGTGGTGCCTGCCGCTCAGCATTTCGGGATCGGCATTTTACCTTACTTCCCCCTCGCCAGTGGTTTGCTGACGGGCAAATATCAGCGCGGTGAGGCAGCCCCCCAAGGTACCCGGCTAGCAGCCTGGGGCGAACGTGGGGCGGCGGCGTTGTCAGAGCAGAATTTTGCTATTGTCGATAAACTCACTGCGTTTGCGCAAGCTCATGACCGAACCCTGCTTGAACTTGCCATGAGTTGGCTAGCAACCAAGCCCTACATATCCAGCGTGATTGCCGGTGCCACAAGTGTTGTGCAAGTAGAGCAAAATGCTGCGGCTGCTACCTGGCGCCTTAGTGATGCTGAAATGGCTGAGGTGAACGAGCTGTCAACTCGTTAACTTGAGCACCGATTGCTGGGGCCCGAGAGTCTTGGGAAAGGATTCACCTGCAGGAGAGCCTTATGTGTGGTCGATTCAACGTGATCAGTGCGCCACTGACCCAGTTCGTTATGGAAATTCTTGGCGGTGACAGCCCCGTGCCGGATTTGCCCACCGCGTACAATATTGCACCGACCGAGCAAGTGCAGGTTGTTTATACCGAGGCTGATCGGCGGGTTCTGGCAGCTATGCGCTGGTGGCTGGTACCGCATTGGGCGCCAGAGCCCAGCTCGAAATACAGCATGTTTAACGCAAAATCTGAAACCCTGGCGACCAGTCGAGCGTTCCGAGACGCTTTCAAGTCTCGACGTTGCATCGTTCCGGTATCTGGCTATTACGAATGGCGCACCGAGGCAGGTGTTAAGGTACCTTATTATGTCGAGGCGGATGCCGATAATGGCTTGGCCTTGGCTGGTTTGTGGGATCGCTGGGAAAAAGCTGAACGAGTGATCTACAGTTGCACGATTGTGACGGCGGAAGCGCCCCAATCGATGCAAGCCTTACATCGGCGAATGCCCGTCCATTTGAATCGGGCTGAGATGACTCAGTGGCTTGATACGGAAACGGCCGCTGAATCTTTGGCGGCTTTGCTGGCGCCGACGCTGCGGGTGCCGCTCAAGATCACGCCAGTCTCGACCTATGTCAATAATGCCAGACACAAGGATAGTCGCTGCGTCGAACCCATGGGTTTGAGCGAGCGTATTGCCCTACATTAATACGGAGGTCGCGTGTTTCAACTAGGCCCACTTACAAATACACCGCTGCGTTATGGGTGGGTGACGATGATCTTGCATTGGTCGATGGCCATCGGTATCACGGGGATGTTCTGCCTGGGTTGGTGGATGGTTGACCTGGATTACTATGATGCCTGGTATCAACGGGGGCCTAACTTACATCGCAGTTTAGGCGTCGTGATGATGCTGCTGTGGTTGGCGCGACTGGGTTGGCGTTGGGCCAGCGTTCAGCCAGTCATGGCGGGTGACCGTTTGCAGACCAGGCTGGCATCGACGCTGCATTGGGCTTTTTATGTTTTGATTCCGTTGTTGGGAATGAGTGGTTATCTGATCACGACGGCAGATGGGCGGGGTGTGGCTGTGTTTGACTGGTTTACTATTCCGGCGAGTCTGACTGGGTTCGACAACCAGGAGGACTTGGCAGGCGAGATCCACTGGTATCTGGCCTTGTGCATTATCGGCGGTGCCTGTTTACATAGTCTGGCTGCGCTCAAGCATGAGTTCATCGACAGGGATGGTACACTCAGCAAAATGTTAGGGCGCAAGGTGCCTAATACCAAAAATGTAAACCCTACCGAGGATGAATAAGATGAAGAAAACCCTGCTGGGCTTAGCCTTAGGGCTGACATTTACCGCGCAGATCAATGCTGCCGAGTACGTTATCGACACGCAAGGTGGTCATGCCTCAATCAATTTTAAATACAAGCATCTTGGCTACAGTTGGTTAACGGGTTCGTTCAACAAATTCAGTGGTACTTTCAGTTATGATCCGAAGAATATTGCTGCGACTCAGGTTGTCGTCGATATCGATCCGTTGAGCCTCGACAGTCACCATGCTGAACGGGACAAGCATGTCCGCAGCGCAGATTTTCTGGATGTTAAAAAATATGCCACGGCGAAATTTGTCAGTACGTCCGTTGTGGCTGATGGCGAGGGGGGAGCAACAGTCAATGGGCTTTTGACGTTGCATGGCGTAACCCGGGATATCAGTATTGACGCGCAACTGATCGGTGCCGGTGACGACCCCTGGGGCGGCTATCGGGCGGGCTTTAGTGGCACTACCATTCTTGATACGACGGCCTTTGGCTTCAACATGCCACCGGAAAACAAGGTCTATATGGAGTTGAATATCGAAGGTGTTCGGCAGTAGGTCCAGCATTGGTACTAGCATTGGTAGGAGCTTTGGTACTAGCACCCACACAGGATGCTAGTGTCCAAGGCCCTGTTATTGCTTGCTCGTGCTTAGCACTTAGTGCTTAACACTTAGTGCTTAGTCCTTAGTTTCTAGACACGTGAAAGGTGCCATCGTCTTCAACATTATCAAGGGTGTACTTGATTTCGTCGATGATGTCAGTGGCACTGCGCCCGTTTTCTTTATAGCGCTCAATCAGTTTCCAGAGTAATGCCTGGCCGTAGGCATTAAGTGTGATGTTATTTTCTGCGGCTTCTTGAATGCCTGTATCCAGGTGTTGCTTGGCTAGCGTGTAAGCGTCTGGCATGTTTGTGCTCCTTGTTGTCAATCAGTAATTCGTCGTTTGTTGTCCCCAATCAACCCGCCGACTGTTGCGCATCTTTGAACCCACTGTTGGCTTCAGATGTGCATCCGTCATCAAGTTAGACGCGGTATCGCTGTCCCTTGCGCTTGTGTGGAAGATAATGCAATCTCCGTCGTCTTGACAAGATAAATCAACGCCGCTGATAAGGTGAAGGGGTCCTTAACTATGACAAATGCTGTGAAACTGACGCTGCCTGAAGCGACCCTGACGGGCATGACACTGGCCTATCATGCTCAGGAACGTCCGGACAAGATGGCGGTGATTTCCAATTATGGTAACCGCACATTTGCCGAGCTCAATGCGCGTGCAAATCAATTGGCTCGAGTGCTTCGCGACGCAGGCTTGAAGCCTGACGACGGGGTGGCGATGTTGTTGGTGAATCGTCCCGAATTTCTCGAAGTCTATTACGCCTGTATGCGTGCTGGCTTTCGAGTGACGCCGATTAACTGGCATTTGACCGGTGACAATGCCTCCTACATTGTGGGCAACTGCGAGGCGAAAGCTTTTATCGCCGATATTCGCTGTGCTCAGCCAGCTATTGACGCGCTCCAGGATAACCGCGCGCAATTGAAGCTGGCCTTGTCGGTGGGTGGAGACTTGCCAGGTTTTCAGGCTTACAACGAGTTGGTTGATCGCGCTGCGACTGGCAATATCGATGAGCCAGAGATCGGCGGGCAGATGCTCTATACGTCCGGTACGACCGGTCGTCCCAAGGGGGTTTATCGACAACGGTCGGCTGCGGCTCTTCCAGGTGGGGCCGTGTCAGAGGGCGAGAACGCGAGCCAAGCGAGTCGCGCGGCGGCTGAGACCACGGCTATCTCGATGGCCGCTGCGGCCTATGATGCCGAGACTGATCGGGCTTTGTGTACCGGACCGGCTTACCATGCCGCGCCGTTAGCCTTTAATATTATTGCGCCGTTGGCGGCAGGTGTCGGCACCGTGTTGATGGACAAGTGGGATCCAGAAGAAACGCTGAGGTTGGTGGAAGAATACGACATTACCCACACGCATATGGTGGCGACAATGTTTCATCGGCTTCTGGCATTGCCAGCGGCTACTCGCGACAAATACCAGCTCGACAAGCTTCGATATGTCCTGCATGGCGCTGCGCCCTGTCCGGTGCATGTGAAGCAGTCGATGATGGCTTGGCTGGGGCCTGTGGTCTATGAATACTACGCCGCCACGGAGGGCGGTGGCGGCTTCTTTATTGGCCCGCAGGAGTGGCTTACCAAGCCTGGCAGTGTGGGCAAAGCACCACCCTCTGCGGATAACAAAATTTGTGATGACGATGGCAAGGAAGTGGCGACTGGCACCGTGGGTACCATTTATTTTCGGGCCCCGGAGATCCGGTTTGAATACTACAAAGATACGGCCAAGACCGCCGGCAGTTATCAAGGTGACTACTTTACTTTGGGTGATATGGGCTATTTTGATGCGGATGGGTATCTGTTCTTAACCGGCCGCAGCGCGGAAACCATTATCTCGGGCGGGGTGAATATTTACCCGCAGGAGACCGACGACGTGTTGTTGCGACATCCGGCGGTTGCCGATGTTTGTACCATCGGCATTCCCAGTGAGGAGTGGGGCGAAGATGTTAAATCAGTGGTGATGCTGAAGCCCGGTATTGCGCCGGACCAAGGCACTGTCGCTGAATTGATCGCTTTTGTACGCGAGCACCTGCCGGCGTTCAAGTCGCCACGAACCATTGATTTTACTGATGATCTACCCAGGCTGCCCTCCGGGAAAATTCAGCGCCGGCTGGTGCGTGAGCCCTATTGGGCCGGCCGCGACCGGCAAATATAAAAGGCCTAGAGCGGTTGATTCAGGGGCTGGCGGACGTTAATGGCTAGACTGCAGCTTGATGGCCTGGCGTAGCTGGGTCGGCGTTGTGGTTTCGACCGCGATGCGAGTGCATAGCAGGCCTTCAGCGAGGCGCTGTATACCCCGTTCCAGCGCGCTGATCAGGGCATCTGTGAGAACATGCTGCGACTCAATCTGCAGATGGCGAATGCGCAAAACCCCGGTTTTGCGTTCGGCCTTGCAATCCATTCGTCCCAGCAATTGATCCCCCCAAAGTAGCGGCAAACAAAAGTAGCCATAGCGGCGTTTCGCCGCGGGCACATAGCATTCTAGCTGATAGTCGAAATTGAATAAGCGCAGGATACGCTTGCGATTTATGACCAGGTTGTCGAAGGGTGACAGACACTGGACCTGTGAGTGATCCAGTTGCGTGCGGGTGGGTTCGAATAAGCCGGGCAGTGCGTACCAAGTCTCACCCTCCACATCCACGGCGCAGGCTTCACCCTCATCGAGTAATTGCTGCAGGGCCGCGGCATAATCAGGCAAAAAGTCCGGTGCAGTAAAACGCCGAACCGTAGCGCGGGCATAGGTCAAATCAGCTAAAGTGCCAATACCCATGGCCTTAAGGGACTTCAGTAGGCTGAAGCGGGCCCACTCGGTCACTGATGGCATGCGGGTATCGATCCAAGAGGGCAATATGCGCTCGGTCAAATCATAAACCTTCGCAAACCCCAGGCGCTCGTTAATCATCAGTTGGCCGCTCAGAAACAGGTATTCGAGGGCGTGTTTAGCCGGTTTCCAGTCCCACCAGCCGTTGCTCTGCCGATCTCGTTGCTGCTCAAAGTCTTTCGATTGGAGGGGGCCTTCTCCTGCTATTCGCTGGAGAATGGCCTGGGTAAGCGCTTTGTCATGACTGCGCTGTGCGCCAAAGCCATGCATCATGGGCAGGTAGTATCGATAGTCCTGGATTGGCAGGTAGGCGGCGGCATGGGACCAGTACTCAAACACTTGACGATCAACGGCCTGCAGCTGGGTGAGCAGTTCCGGTGTGTAATTTGATATTCGAGTTTTCAGAATATGGTGGTGAGACCGGTCAACCACCGAAATAGTATCGATTTGCAGGTAACCTAAGGCATCAATGGCGCGGACCACCGCCTGTTTGCCTTGGCCGAAATAGGCGCCTTTAAGCAAGCCCTGGTGACGCAGGGTAGCACGGCGGGCAGCTTGTAGAGTGCAGGTGGGAATGGTTCGCATAGTGGCAGCATAGCAGTTGCCTCGCCTCACCGGCATGCTAAGCTGCAAAGCAATTGCGGTCTGCTGCGCGGCCGCCAATCATCAGGAGCCCAACTGTGTCGGTTAAGGTACTACTCATCGATACGTTCAATCTGATACGGCGCATTTATGAGGCCGGACAGGCCCGTAATGAGTCGATCGAGACGGTCGTCGAAGCCAGCCGCCGGTCCCTGGAGAAGGCCCTGCGCCAGCACCAACCCAGCCATGCAATTTCAGTGGTGGACAGTCACGAAACTACCTGGCGCCATAGTTGTTATCCTGGTTATAAAGCAGGTCGAGCGCCGACGCCAGAGAGGCTAATGACGCACTTGGATGATTTTAAGTCGGCCTTTGCGAGTCTTGGTGTTGCCAGTCTGGAGCAACCGCATCTGGAGGCCGATGACGTGATTGGTACTTTGGCTCAGGGTATCGCCGGCAGTGGCGGGCAGGTGGTAATTTTGTCCACCGACAAGGGTTTTTTACCGCTGCTGAGCCAGCAGATTCAGGTCTATCATCACTTTGAGCAATGCTTTGTTTCGCCGGCCGACGCCCAAGCCAAGTTTGACCTGCGCATTGACCAGTTGGCAGATTTTTGGGCATTGGCGGGGGATCCCACCAACAGTATCAAAGGAGTGCCGAGGGTCGGTAAAAAGACCGCGGTTGCATTGCTGCAGACCTATGGGTCGCTGGCAGCGATACTGGCGGCAGAGGTGAATGACCCCATCGTCGCCAGGGTTCAAGCGGACGCAGATCAGGCGCGGATTTGTCGGCAGTTAACCAGTCTGAAAACTGATTTGGCGCTTGGAGTTAACCTTAAAAGCTATCGACTGTCGGCTTTGTTGGCGCAGGCGGGCAGTGCTCAATCGGCAGATTAAGCGCCAGGCTGCAAGCCCTCGCGGCTGGTTTTTTGTCGGCTTAGACGTGGGTCAAGACAGCCTAAAGTGGTAGACTGGGGCTTTAACCGTAAACGGAAAGCGCCTTGACCGATCCTATCCATTGTTTTAAAGCTTACGACCTGCGTGGGCGCGTTCCCGACCAATTGAATGAGTCGATTGCTTATCGAGTCGGTCGAGCCTATGCGGCGTTCCTGCAGCCTAAGCGGGTTGTGGTGGGTCACGACATTCGTCTGTCTAGCCCATCCCTATGTGATGCGCTGATTGAAGGCTTGCTGGACAGCGGCGTTGATGTATTCCATATCGGTGAGTGTGGTACCGAGGAAATCTACTTTGCCACCTCCCATTTCGAGATGGACGGCGGTATCGTTGTGACCGCGAGTCATAACCCGAAAGACTATAATGGTATGAAACTGGTACGGGAGGATTCGAAACCCATCAGTGGTGATACGGGCCTGTTTGAAATTCAACGTTTGGCTGAGGAGAATGCCTTTCCCGCGAGTCCAAGAATCGGCAAGCTGGCGCGACTTGAACATCGGGCAGCCTACAAAGACAAACTTCTCGCCTACGTCGACAATGAGACGATAAAGCCCCTTAAGATTGTTGTTAACAGTGGTAACGGCGGTGCTGGTGCGGTGATTGATTTATTGGAGGCGTCGCTGCCATTCACGTTTATCAAACTGCAGCATGTTGCTGACGGGCACTTCCCCAATGGTGTGCCAAATCCACTATTGGAAGCTAATCGTCAACCCACGATTGATGCCATCTTGGAGCATGGGGCAGATTTGGGTATCGCTTGGGACGGTGACTTTGATCGTTGTTTTTTCTTTGACGCCAGTGGGCGTTTTATTGAGGGTTACTACATCGTTGGCTTGCTTGCCGAAGCCTTTCTGCAACAACAACCCGGTAGCAAGATCGTGCATGACCCACGGTTGACCTGGAATACGATTGATATCGTCAACCGCGGCGGTGGTACACCCATACTCAGTAAGACCGGTCATGCCTTTATCAAAGAGCGGATGCGACTTGAGAATGCTGTTTACGGTGGTGAGATGAGCGCCCATCATTATTTTCGGGATTTTGCCTATTGCGACAGTGGCATGGTGCCGTGGTTATTGGTGGTGGGCTTGATGTCGAGTCGGGGCAAGAGCCTCGCGGAAATGGTGGATGAGCGCATGTTAGCCTTTCCTGCCAGTGGTGAAATCAATCGCCGCATCGATGATGCTGCTGCGGTGTTAGCAACCCTCGAGACGCACTATGGCGCCGAGGTGGTCGCCATCGATCATACGGACGGGCTGAGTATGGAATTCGCCCAGTGGCGGTTTAATGTGCGTATGTCGAACACTGAACCGGTGGTTCGACTGAACGTGGAGTCGCGCGGTGATACGGGCTTGATGCAAACCAAAACGGCAGAAATTTTGGCGTTGATGGGAGGCGAGGCGCTGTGACTCAAGTTGTTGCGAATCAGATATCGCTAGAATACGAGGCGCGCGGCGACCAACAGCTGCCCACTGTGATATTGATGCGGGGTTTGGGCACACAACTCATCGATTGGCCTGAGGCATTGCTGGAGGGGTTGGTAGAGCAGGGCTTCCATGTTGTTGTTTTCGATAATCGCGACGTGGGCTTATCCGAGGATTTTATTCATGCGGGATTGCCTGACCTGTCTGCCATCGTTCGAGGTGATAGAGGGACGCTGGCCTATGATCTGCACGATATGGCGAATGATGTCGTCGGTCTAATGGATGCCCTTGGCATTCAGCGCGCTCACGTCATGGGGATTTCCATGGGCGGTATGATCGCCCAAGTACTGGCCGCCACCCATGGAGCGCGCTTGCTATCGATGATATCCATGATGTCATCGAGCAGCAGGCGAGGTTTGCCTGGCGCGACGCCAGCGGCCCAGGCTGCCTTGACGGCCAGCCCTGACCCCGCAGGTGGTAAGGCGGCTGCGATTGCGCTGACAGCGGAAGGTCTGCTGATTTGTGGCAGTCCAGCCTACCCTGAGAGCCTTGAAGAACGTTTGGCGATCGCCCAAAAAAGATTCGAGCGGAATCACAACCCGGCGGGTGTTGCGCGTCAAATGGCGGCGGTGGTGGCGACCGGTGATCGCACGGGATTGCTTGAGCAGATAAAAATACCCGTGTTGGTGATTCATGGTGCAGACGACCCGTTAATACCCCTTGCCGCAGGTGCAGACACGGCAAAATATATTGCCGGTTGTCAGCTCAACGTCATCGAAGGTCTCGGGCATAACATACCAGCCGGCGTTGTGCCGATCCTGCTGGACACAATGGTAGATTTTTATCGGAGCATCACATGAGTTGGTTGGGGAAAGTCCTGGGTGGTGGTATTGGATTTGTGCTTGGCGGTCCACTGGGTGGCGTCATGGGTGCTGTCATGGGGCATCAATTCGATTCGAAGGCCCAAGGTCGAGGCTTGATGAGTTCTATTGAGAACAAGCAAAGTATCTATTTTGCTGCGACCTTTTCGATGCTGGGTAAGCTCGCGAAAGCCGACGGGTTTGTGTCTCAAGCCGAAGTGGATGTCATTGATCGGGTGATGCGCGAGAATCTGCGCCTTGATGCACAGGCGCGGAAGCTGGCGATTCAAATATTCAACGCTGCAAAGGATTCAGATGCGACCTTTGAAAGCTTTGCGCGGCAATTTCAGCAAGAGTTTGGCTCGGTCCGAGTGGTCAAGGAGTCGCTGGTTGATCTGCTGTTGCTGGTGGCCTATGCCGATGGCACCTTGCATGCGGCAGAAGAAAAATTATTGCTACAGGCCGTGCGGATCTTTCAGCTGGAAAACCACTATGAACAGATCAAGAGCCGCTTTACCGGTTCGAATAACGATCTGAGTCGGTGCTTCCAGATTCTGGGCTGTAAACCGACTGACGAGTTGAAAGCGATTAAGGCGAAGTACCGAAAATTGGCCATGGAATATCATCCGGACCGTGTTTTGGCGAATGGTATGTCACCTGAGCTGGCATCGGTGGCAGAGGAAAAGTTCAAGGAAATTCAGAATGCTTTCGACGTTATCGAAAAGCACAAGCGTCTGGCCAGTTAGGCCGTTGAGGTGGGTTAGTTTGTTGGTTTGGTGATGATTGATTTGAGGATCAGCCAGATCAGCCAGATAAACACCAACGGTAGCAGCAGGCTTTGTAACAGCAGGATGACGAGCAAGCGGATAATGGCGGTTGCGGCAATGTCAGTAATACTTTGCTGCTCATCAGTACCGATAAGCGCTTGAGCCGCTTGCCAAGTACCACTGAAAAACCCGCTGGCATTAATCGACTGCATATAGCTGGCGCGCAGATCGTGTAAATGATCTTTGACCAGATTCAGAGAGGCCAAAGCCTGTTGTTGTTCAATATCAAAATAGAGCTTGTCGAGCCCCCAGCTCAAACCGACTTGCAAGACTAAAACGAACCGGACGAACATCAACAGGAGCAGTAAGCGCAGTAGCCATGCAGGTATTTTGATGCGCCATAGATAAACAGTTAGGGCGCCAATCACAGCGCAGCTAGTCAGTACCTTGGCGGCGAAACTGCCGGCGGCAACTAACACAACCTGCTGTAACCCGAGGGCCGCAAGTCCATAGAGTACAAAACCTGAAAACCGTTCGATCAAGTCATTCAGTGGGTCGAGTGCTTCACCGGGTTGCAGCGCGACGCCTGCACCGAAGTTGAGACTGACTTCTATGGATGCAATCACTGAAATGATCGCGTTAATCGTTCTGGCGCTGGCATAGACCAGTAAATGACTGTTGAGCGCGTCATTCAGATACTGGTTTGCCGCGGCGTCAATAGTGGGTAGCCAAGTCAAGGTGAGCAGTAGCAGGGCCCCAGTGAGGGCGAAGAGTGCCGCGACTCGGCCGAGTTTTTGACTACGTTGGTGAGTCATGGATGGCATGGTTCAGCGGGGACCGGGTGCCCAAATGACCTGTTCGTCAACCTCATTGATGTCGCTCAAGCCACTGAACGCCATCGTCAGATCCAGTTCTTTTTCAATGATTTGCAAGCAGCGAGTGACCCCGGCTTCACCCATGGCACCCAATCCATAAAGGAATGCCCGACCGATGAGGGTGCCTTTAGCCCCGAGAGCAATGGCTTTGAAGACATCCTGGCCGCTACGAATACCACCGTCCATCCATATCTCAATCTCGTCACCGACCGCAGCCACGATGGCTGGCAGGGCGTCAAGCGCTGCGGGTGCACCGTCGAGTTGTCGTCCGCCGTGGTTGGAGACAATCAACGCATCTGCGCCACTTTTAACGGCCATATAGGCATCTTCAGGATCCATCACGCCCTTCAGGATCAGCTTGCCGCCCCATTGCTCTTTGACCCAGGCGACGTCTTCCCAACTCAAGCTCGGGTCGAATTGGTTGGCAGTCCATTGACTCAGGTTACCCATGTTGTCGACGCCCGATACATGGCCAACGATATTGCCGAAATGATGCCGGCGAGTCCGAAGCATCCCCATGGCCCAGCGTGGTTTGGTTGCTATATTCGCGATATTTTTTAAGGTCATCTTGGGTGGTGTGGAAAGACCATTTTTAATGTCTTTATGGCGCTGCCCCATGATTTGCAGGTCCAGGGTCAGTACCAGGGCGGAACACTGGGCTGCCTTCGCCCGCTGGATCAGCCGCGCGATATAGTCTCGGTCGCGCATCACATAGAGTTGAAACCAGAACGGCTGCGTAGTTTGGTCGGCGACATCTTCGATGGAGCAGATACTCATGGTCGACAGGCAAAAGGGTACGCCAAATTTCTCGGCGGCTCGAGCGGCCAGAATCTCACCGTCGGCGTGTTGCATCCCGGTCAAGCCTGTCGGCGCCAGTGCCACTGGCATAGTGACTGCCTGGCCCGCCATGGTGCTGGCGAGAGAGCGGTCAGCGATATTAACCAGGACTTTCTGTCTGAGTTTGATGCGGGCGAAAGCATCGACGTTGTCACGAAGCGTTGACTCGGTCCAGGAACCGGACTCTGCGTAGTCATAAAACATTTGGGGAACGCGTTTTTCGTATAAAACCCGTAGATCTTCAATGCAAGTGACAGTGGTCATGGGCCCTTCAATAGACTTGGCAGATAATTTGATTCTAGCCTGATTTGCTCTGAATAGTGCAGGTCAGGCAGGACAAAACTTGTCGATTAGGCCGATTGGTTGCAGTTCAAGGCTCGAGTATTTGACTCGCAGGCACGCTGAGTGCACGTCGGCAGACTCTTGAATCCACCTGGTCTGACCCAACAATTTGGTTTTAGCCCCTTTTTGAGTGCGCCCTGTATGAGCGAAGAAAGCAAAGAACAAGCTGAATTTATTCCCCGCAGTAAAAAGCCGGAATATACACTGGCGCGCCCCGATGAGGTGCTGCCCGATACGCTGCAGCTCATCCCGTTGACCTCGGAACCTTATTTTCCGGTATTGGTTCAACCGATTGTGGTTGAAGGTGAGCCCTGGGGTGATGGCATCAAGCGTGTGGCGGAAACTGCACACAAATTAATCGCCATGAGCTATGCGCCGATTGTCGACGGTAGTGGTGTCCCAAGACCCGAAGATGTCCGTGAGATTGGTTGTGTCGCACGTATTCATCGGCTGCAGGAGGTTAAGGGTAAGCTGCAGTTTATCGCTCAGGGAGTGCGCCGTTTTCGAATCAAGGAATGGATTCGCAAAATACCGCCCTTCATTGTTCGGGTCGAATATCTGGAATCGCCAGTGGTGGCCGATGAGGCTCAATTGCGCGCCTATGCGATGGCGCTGATCGACATCATCAAGGAATTAATGACCCTGAATCCGCTGTACAACGAAGAGCTCAAGCAATACCTGAATTACTTCAATCCCAATGATCCAGGCCCGCTGGCTGACTTCGCGGCTGCGATTACCTCGGCCTCCGCGGAAGATATGCAGGACATTTTGGAGACCTTGCCGTTACTGGAGCGCATGGAGAAAGTGCTGCTGTTACTGCGCAAGGAACTTGAGATAGCCCGGTTGCAGGCGAAGATCACTAAGCAGGTCAATGAACAGGTTAGCGAACAACAAAAAACGTTCTTTTTACGCCAGCAGCTCAAGGTGATTCAGAAGGAACTGGGGATTACCAAAGATGACCGGCAAGCTGATGCCGAGAAGTTTATTGAGCGGTTGCAGGCACTGGTAGTGCCGGCTCATGTTCAGGCGCGTGCCGACGAGGAAATCGAAAAGCTTCGAGTGTTGGAAACGGCTTCTGCCGAGTATGCCGTGACTCGTAATTATCTGGATTGGCTAACTTCTGTACCCTGGGGGGTGACGAGTCATGACCAACTGGATTTGAAGCAGGCGAGGCGTATCCTGGATCAGGATCATGACGGCCTTGAGGATATTAAACAGCGCATCATCGAATTCCTTGCCGTCGGCGCCTATCGTGGTGAAATGGCAGGTTCTATTCTATTGTTGGTGGGTCCGCCAGGCGTGGGTAAAACGTCAATTGGTAAATCCATCGCCAATGCACTGGGTCGAAAGTTCTATCGGTTTAGTTTGGGTGGCATGCGCGACGAAGCGGAAATCAAAGGCCATCGCCGAACCTATATTGGGGCGATGCCTGGCAAACTGGTCCAGTCGCTGAAGGAAGTCGCTGTCTCAAATCCGGTGATCATGCTGGATGAAATCGACAAGATCGGTGCTTCATTCCAGGGTGATCCAGCATCGGCTCTGTTGGAAGTGCTTGATCCCGAGCAGAACGCCGAGTTTCTTGATCACTATCTTGATCTGCGAGTTGATCTGTCAAAAGTCCTGTTTATCTGCACCGCCAACCAGCTCGACACGATCCCTGGGCCGTTGCTGGATCGTATGGAAATTATTCGACTCGCCGGCTATCTCACTGCAGAAAAGGTGGTGATTGCCAAGCACCATTTGTGGAAACGCCTATTGCAAAAGGCGGGTGTACCAGCTGCTAAGCTGAAGATCTCTGATGCCGCCATCAGTGCCGTCGCAGATGGTTATGCGCGCGAGGCGGGCGTTAGAGGACTGGATAAACAATTGGGTCGTATCGTGCGCAAATCCATCGTCGAGTTGCTAGACGACGCCGAGTCTGTCATTCAGATTGGGGTTAAGGATGTGGAGCGTTATCTCGGGGCTCCGTATTTTCACCGGCAACGCCCGCAGCGTGGTTTGGGGGTGATTAATGGCTTGGCTTGGACGGCCATGGGTGGCACGACGCTGGCGATTGAAGCCTCCCTTATCCACACCAAAAACAGAGGTTTTAAACTGACGGGACAATTGGGTGAGGTTATGCAGGAATCGGCCCAGATCGCCTACAGTTTTGTGGTGAGTCGGTTAGAAAAGCTGGGCGCGAACCCGGAATTTTTCGATGAGGCCTTTGTTCATCTGCACGTGCCAGAGGGTGCGACTCCCAAGGATGGCCCCAGTGCCGGGGTGACCATGGCCACTGCGCTGCTGTCGCTGGCGACCAACAAAAAGATCAATCGTGACTTGGCTATGACCGGCGAATTGACCCTGACGGGCAGAGTCCTGCCTGTGGGTGGAATTCGAGAGAAGGTGATTGCAGCCCGGCGCGCGAGCCTCAAAGAATTGATTTTACCTGCGGCCAACGCGCGGGATTACAATGAGATTCCTGACTATCTGACGAAGGGTCTGACAGTCCACTTTGTTGAGACCTATGAGGAGGTCGCCCAGATCTGCTTTTAGTTTGGCTAGGGCTTTTAGCGTGCGGCCAGTCTGCTAGACTGGCTGGATGAAACCAACGCCTCCCATGCTAGAACTTCATTTTCCGATCCTGGACGAGGATCAAATGCGCCAGCGGTCCCGAGATTTTTTTGAGGCCGCACAGCGACGCAGGAGTATTCGACAATTTTCCGATCGGCCGGTGCCCCGTGAAATTATTGAGCAGTGTTTGCTGACAGCCGGCACCGCACCGAGCGGTGCTAATACTCAACCCTGGTATTTTGCTGTGGTCGAGAGCCCGGATATTAAACGTCAGATTCGGGCAGCTGCGGAAAAGGAAGAGCAGGCGTTTTATGCACACAAAGCACCTCAAGACTGGCTTGATGCGCTCGCGCCCCTGGGTACGGATGCGGACAAGCCGTTTCTGGAGACGGCGCCCTATCTGATTGCGGTGTTTCAACAACGTTATGGCGAGGCCGTCGACGGTAGTCGCGTCAAACACTATTACGCCACCGAGTCAGTGGGGATCGCCACGGGTATGCTGGTGACGGCATTACACCACGCGGGCTTGGCATGCCTGACACATACGCCGAGTCCCATGGGTTTCTTAAATCAGATATTGGGTCGGCCGAAAGCTGAGCGACCGTTTGTTCTGTTAGTGGTGGGGTTTCCCGCGATCGATGCGATGGTGCCGGATATTCAGAAGAAAACCCTGGCAGAGATCGCCAGCTTTTTATAGTCGGCCATGAGCTTCTGGTCATTGGCGGCTGACAAGCCGCCGGCGCCGTTTCAGCCCTGTCCTTAGCCACACATTGTTTAGCCACACATTGTTCAGCCACAAGCTGATCAGCGACAAATCAATCAGCGACAAATCAATCAGCGACAAGTTGATCAGACCCAGTTGATCAGA
>JABBAY010000233.1 GCA_018607725.1 K189A clade bacterium | reverse complement strand
AATGACCAACATCACAGTCACTGCCTCACGAACGCCCATCAATAGCGACGAAACCGCCAGCGCTCTTAGCATCCTCAGCAAAGAAGATATTCAGCAACGAAATGCCAACAGCATCGCTGACTTGTTACGAGAGATACCGGGCTTTGCCGTCAGCCAACAAGGATCGCGGGGGGCGGTAACTCAAGTTAGGGTCAGAGGCGCCGAAGCTAACCAAATACTGGTTCTGATTGACGGCGTCGAAGCTAACGATGTTTCTCAGGGGAGCGAGTTTAACTTTGCGCACCTGAATGCTGATCAGATCGAACGAATTGAAATTGTCCGCGGACCGCAAAGCGCCCTATGGGGTAGCGACGCCCTAGCCGGCGTTATCAACATTATCACCGTGCCTCGGGGCGATAGTGAAAATCATCATCGCCTATCATTAGACTCTGAAATAGGCACATTCAACAGCCAGTCTGTTGGCGCCAACTATCTTTTCAGTGAGCGCCAATATCAGTTCAGCCTGGGAATCAACGACTATAGAACCGATGGCACCAACATCTCCCGCCAAGGTACTGAAGACGACGGCTACGAAAATACGACCATCGCCGTGAATGGCAAGTACCTAACAGATAATGATCTGCAGCTTGGCTTCAGCTATCGTCAGACTAATTCATCCTCGGCATTTGACGACATTGACTATGCAGTAACTGGCTTGCCCATCGATGCCGATTTTCGAACCGATGCTAAACAGACCTACAGCATGGCATCAGCCGCATTCAGCATGCTGGATGGTCGACTCAACCAGTCGTTGAGCCTATCAAGATCAGACTCAGACAACACCAATTTGACCGGCCAAACCCGCCCCGACATCAGTCGCGGCAATCGGGATAAGATCATGTCACAAACAGATCTATTTTTAGGCCAGCACACGCTCACCTTCATCGCTGAACATGAAACCGAAGATTACGTCCAACGCGGCACCGCCAGTTTCTTCGGTGACCCCAATAAGGACCTGACGACGAGCAACAAAGCCCTAGCCGCAGAATACCGGCGCAATGGTGAAGACCTAGAGCTATCCGTGAGCGCCCGACAAGAAAATAACAGCGAGTTCCAAAATGCCTTCAGCTGGCGCACAACAGCAGCCTGGCACACTAATGACACCACGACACTGTTTGCGTCTGTGGGTGACGCGAATAAAAATCCCACGTTCACCGAACGTTTCGGATTTTTCGATGCCTTTCGTGGCAATCCAGCACTTAAACCGGAACAGGCTCGAAGCTGGGAGTTGGGCGTCCGGCGACTGATTCCGGCGCAGAGAATACTGATCTCCGCTAGCTGGTTTCACTCTAGCCTGACGGATGAAATCAACGGCTTTGTCTACGACAACGTGTCAGCCGCCTTCACCGCCAGCAACAACACGACACAATCAGAGCGTCAAGGCCTTGAACTCGACTTGAACTGGCGAATCACCGAGCACATGAAACTCAGGGGTAGTTACACCTATCTTGATGCCGTAGAGGATGCCAATGGCCCCGACCCGCAAGACGAGATCAGACGTCCGCGCCACCATTTTGCCGTGAACGGTAACTATGCCTGGCAACACAGCAATTTGAACGTCGCCGTGATTCATACGGGCAGTCAGCTCGACAATTTCTTTCCACCGGTACCACCCTTTCAGGTTCGCGTGAACCTGAAGCGCTACACGCTGGTCAATATCGCCCTCAATCACGACGTCAGTGACCAGATCCAGCTGCGCCTGCGACTCGACAACGCCCTCGCAGCAGACTACGAAGAAGTGTTTGGCTTTCGGGCTCCAGGCAGGGCCGCTAGCGCCGGCATCCACCTCAGCCTCTAGGACTTGTATAAGAAAAACCTCGCGAGGAAGGACCCGAGCAAAAAAGGCCGCAACCGGAGGTTCCGGGGCGGCCTTTTTTGGTGCGCCGAGCTGGGGGCGCCGAGCTGGGGGCGCCGAGCTGGGAGCGCCTAGTCAGGCAATCCAAGCACGCGTTTGGCGATAATATTACGCTGCACCTCATTGGTACCACCATAAATCGTATGGGCACGACTGCTCAAAAAGGCCCGAGTCGCCTCAAGTTCCTCAGTGGCAAAGCCCTGTCCTTCCCAGCCATAACCCTGCGAGCCCATCATCTGGGTACGAAACTCGGCCCCATCACGGGCGAGTGTTGCACCATAAAGTTTAAAGATCGAAATTGCCTCACCCATGGTTTTACCCGAGGTGTTCTCTTCCTTGGCTCGACGTTGAGTCAGCTGAAAACTGCGGGCGTTCATGGCGAACCGAACAACCGAATCACGGGTTGAACTGTCGAGAATTTTGCCACCTTGATCCACGCCAATATAAGTTTTGGCTATTTCAGCCAGGGTCGTGGCTGGCCCCAGATGCCGCGGACCACCTTCCCCCAGGCCACCTTGACCAGAGCGTTCGTGCTGCAGCAGGCGCTTAGCAACCGCCCAGCCACGATTAAGCTGGCCAATCAGGTCATCCTTGCGAGCGACCGCATTATCGAAGAACGTCTCGCAAAACGGTGAAGAGCCTGCGATCAACCGAATAGGTTTGATCGAAACCCCAGGTTGGTGCATATCGAGCAACATAAAGCTGATGCCTTCATGCTTCGGCACATTTGGGTCTGTACGCACCAGAGCAAACATCCAGTCAGCAAACTGAGCCCCCGAGGTCCATATTTTCTGGCCATTGATCTCGAATATATCGCCCTTATCCACTGCCTGGGTGCGCAGACTCGCCAAGTCTGATCCAGCACCCGGTTCTGAATAGCCTTGGCACCACGCAATATCACCCATGGCGATGCTGGGAATATGCCGAAGCTTTTGTTCTTCTGTGCCGTATTCAAGCAGGGTCGGACCAATCATAGAGGTCCCCATGCCTGGCATGGGCAGCCGGGCCTCAATGGCCCGCAATTCTGCTTGCAAAACTTGATTTTGTTCAGGGCTTAAGCCACCGCCACCGTATTCCTTGGGCCATAAGGGAATACTCCAGCCTTTACTACCCAAGGCATGGCGCCAGACCAAGAGTTCAGGCTCAATCGGCCTCACGCTGCCGATGGGGATCGCGTCACCCGGCCCACGGGCAGCCGCAGGACAATTGTCGGTGAGCCAGGCTCTGACCTCTGCTCGAAACTCCTCAAGACTCATACTTGCCCCTTATTACGATTTATTTGATGCCCAAGAGTAAACCAGCTGGGTTACCAAGCTCAATCTAATTCGACCCAGGTGCTGGCTAAGCCCTCATGCCAGTTCTTAACCCTT
>JABBAY010000183.1 GCA_018607725.1 K189A clade bacterium | reverse complement strand
GTGATTTTGGCCAGGACTATCATTACCGTGCCGCCGTCGCCTTAACCGGGCTGGCAGCTTTGCCGCCAGCTGAAGCCATGTATATGGGGGCCGTCAATCCACTGGGTGGTGCCTTTGAGGGTGGACGCAACTGGCGCCTGCATTTTCCTGCCGGGCAATTAATGCCAGTGCACAGTTTCTGGTCTTTAAGCCTCTATGAAGCGACCCCGGAAGGGCAGTTCTTTTTCACCCAGAACGCGTTGGATCGTTATGCCATCGGCGACCGTACACCAGGTCTGGTTTATGGTGATGATGGTTCACTGGATTTGTGGATAGGGCATACCAACCCCGGCGTGGCGCGCCAGCACAACTGGCTGCCAGCCCCGTCAGGACCCTTTGCGTTATTTATGCGCGCTTACCTGCCGAAGGCAGAGTTGCTGGATGGCAGTTATCGCCTGCCACCGGTTCAGCGGCTGGACAGTTAGGGAGCTTTTGACTCAGGAACATCTGCCCTTAGAGAACTGAAACAAGGCCAAAAGGACAGTGCCTCATGTGGCTAAAGAGGACTATAAGATTTATATAGGACATATTGTGCTTGCAGCTCACCTTCTCTGTCTGCTCCGAAATATGCGGCCACCGCTAGCGGTGGCAAGGACAGAGAAGCATGAGAAACAATGGTCTGTAATGTCGATAGCGATTTCTCTGGTTGTCGCGATTGATGCAAAAAAATGTAGAGCCATTATTCGTCCCGACAAGCCTCGTCCGGCGATTCCAACTCTATCGTTGTATGCGATAAGTCGTAAGGAACTAGCAGTGCTGCAATTTCATCTTTGATTCTCGTCTGGATTATAGGATCAACAGGTTTGTTAAGGGTAAGGTGGGCGGTCAAGACATTGCTATTTCCATCAAGTGACCAGAGATGAACATGATGGACATCATCGATATAGGTTAGCGCTTGCAGGTCACTGATAATCTTTAGTCGAACTGCTTTGTCAGGTGTTGCCTGTAGAAAAACGCGCACGGTCGACACTAGATTCTTCACCACATTAACCAAAATAAACAAGGTGAAGCCGATTGATAGTAAAGGGTCCAATATGGGGATATCGACGAATAGTAAAACGATCGCAACAATGAGAACTGCGATCCAGCCAAACACATCTTCAAGTAAATGCCAGTTTAGAATACGTTCATTCAGTGACCGCCCCCCACTTAGTTTGTAGGCGGCAAAACCGTTGACTAAAACGCCAAAGATGGCCAGTGCAATCATCCCTTCAGCATGTGGCATTTGTGGGTTCAGCAATCGTGGAATGGCTTCGTTTAACACCCAAATTGAGCCGCCAACAAGCACTGCGCCATTCATCAGTGCGGCTAGCAATGAAAAACGTTGATAGCCATAGCTAAAACTTTCATCGGCTGACTTGTCAGATACCTTGTTAAGCAGCCAAGCGAGTCCAATAGAAAGGCTGTCGCCCAGGTCGTGCACGGCGTCAGCCATGATAGCAGTGCTATTGGTGAGCCAGCCACCGATAAACTCTATAATCGTAAAGCCGACGTTGAGAAAAAATGCCCATCCGATACGGCTGGAGGAGTCGCTATTGTCGTTGTGAGCGTGACTATGCATATAATTAACTCGATGCGTTATAGAACGAAATGCTGCTCTGACACTATCTTCGCTAGTATTATTAGTCGCTCAAGCCGGGAGCCCACATGAATCAACTTTCGCTTCCGGGCATGGCGGCTTTCAAAATGAATCGGCTCTAGTCAATCGGACCGCCGATCGGCAATGATTGCTCTATGGGACTAACATAGACCCAGCCTGATATATTGTCGCCGATTTTTCCCGTTCTACGAATAATGCCAGTGACTTCATCGACTTGTGAATCTTCACATACCAAAGATACGCGAACTTCGGAAATAACGACACCGGCTTCGGTAGAATAATTTTGCTCGGATTCATTCAATGGCTTTAAAGTACCCCTGACATCAAGCAGGGTTATATTTCTATAGCCTGCCTCACGTAATGCTTCGACGACAGTGGCAGAACGGACATGGTGAATAAATGCTTTGATTTGTTTCATGGTGTCACTCCAAGGTCTAAATAATAATTTGTCATTCACCAGTTGATCTGGCCATAGAGAAGAAACTTACCTATGGCCAGACTGTTTGGCATTGGGATGTCATCTGCTGTTAACTATCCTCGGGCATTTCTTTTGGCTTGCGGTAAGCCATCCGATATAAGCCCGGCAGCACCAGCAGTGTTAATAGTGTGGAGGAGATGATCCCGCCTATGACCACTGTCGCCAAGGGACGCTGAACTTCTGCGCCAGTGCTGGTGTTAAGGGCCATTGGCAGAAATCCCAGCGCTGCGACCAGAGCCACCATTAATATAGGGCGCAGCCGCAACATGGCACCTTGTTGTATCGATGTGTCGATGTCATCGCCTTGTTGTAAGCTGTCCCTAAATGCCGACACCATCATCACGCCGGTGAGGACGGAAACACCACACAGGGTAATGAAGCCGACACCGGCAGTGATAGACAAGGGAATATCACGTAGCCATAGGGCAATTACGCCGCCGGTCAGGGCAAAAGGCACGCCGCTAAAGACGAGCGCTGCATCTTTGGCCGAACCAAAAGTCATCATCAGCAGGGCAAAAATCATGACCAGCGTAACGGGTACCAACAAACCTAACCGCTCGGTTGCTGATTGCAATTGTTCAAACGTACCGCCGTATTCCAACCAATACCCGGGCGGCAATGTTACTTGTTGTTCGATTTGCACCTGTGCATCGGCGACAAAGCCACCCAAATCACGATCCCGCACATTGGCGCTCACCACCAACCGGCGCTTACCGTTTTCCCTGGAAATTTGATTCGGCCCTGGTGCCAGCTTGAGTGTTGCCACTTCGTTGAGTGGAACATAACCTCCCTGGGGTAATGGTATTGGCAAACGAGCCAGTGCACTCAAATCGTTACGGATGTTCTCTGCCACCCTGACAACAATGGTAAAACGCCTGTCGCCCTCGAATATCAATCCAGCTTCTTCACCTCCCGTCGCGGCTGCCAATACATCTTGTACATCGGCAACGTTAAGGCCATAGCGATACAAATCTGCGCGATTGGTTTCGACCGACAATATAGGCAAGCCCGAAATTTGTTCCACTTTAACGCCTTCAGCACCCTCAATGGTGTTGAGTACGGCGGCCACCTCAGTGCCTGATTGCAACAGTTGATCAAGGTCGTCGCCGTAAATTTTTATACCAAGATCTGATCGCACTCCGGATATGAGCTCGTTAAAGCGTAGCTGAATCGGCTGGCTGATTTCGAACGCATTGCCGGGAATCAACGCCAGTTTCTGTTGAATCTCATTCAGTAATTGAGCTTTTGACTTGTCGGGATTAGGCCAGTCTGCTCGATCTTTTAACATCACATAGCCGTCCGAAATATTCGGCCCCATGGGATCGCTGGCGACTTCTGCGGTACCAACCCGGGAAAAATAGGTTTTCACTTCAGGTATTTCCAGTACGGCGCGCTCAAGTCTAAATTGCATGTCTAACGATTGCGTCAGACTGGTGCCCGGGATTCGCAATGCCTGGATGGCGATATCACCCTCATCCAGATTCGGAATAAACTCGGTGCCCATTTTTGTGGTCAGCCCGCCAACAGCGATGATAAATAGTACCGCGCCAGTTAACACGACTAAGCGAAATTTGAGGACCCAAGCCAGAACAGGCGAGTAGGCCCGCTTTGACTGACGAACAATCATATTGTCCTTTTCTTCTATATGGCCGCTGAGCAAAAGTGCCACCGCTGCAGGGACAAAAGTTAATGACAATACTAGGGCAGACAACAAGGCAATAATCACCGTCATAGCCATTGGCGTGAACATTTTGCCTTCCACACCGGTGAGTGCGAGGATTGGTAAGTTAACCAGAATCACGACCAGGACGCTGATGAGGCTTGGTGTGAAGACCTCCCGTGTCGCTGCGAACACAGTCTGAAACCGTTCGTCCAGTTTAAGTATTCGACCCAGGGAATGTTGCCGGCCAGCCAGTCTTAGAATACAGTTCTCCACAATAATGACCGCTCCATCGACGATAAGTCCAAAATCCAGTGCCCCCAGGCTCATTAGGTTGGCACTGACTTTGGTCTGTACCATACCCGTCATGAGCATCAGCATAGAGAGTGGAATGACCATCGCAGTGAGTAGTGCAGCGCGAACATTACCTAGCATAACTAACAAAACCACAACGACCAGTACAGCACCTTCAAGCAAATTTTTCTGTACTGTTGCAATGGTTTTATCGACCAGTACGGTTCGGTTATAGACAGGCTCGGCAGTGACCCCCTTGGGTAGTGTTTTGTTTACCTCTACCAGTTTTGCAGAAACTGCTTCAGAGACGCGGCGACTATTTCCGCCGAGCAGCATCACGGCAGTGCCCAGTACCGTTTCTTCGCCATCGCGGGTTGCGGCGCCAGTTCGGAGTTGTTTGCCAAAACCGACCTCGGCGACATCCGCGATGGTTATCGGAATACCGCCTTTGTGGGTGACTATGATCTGCTGGATGGCGGCAATATCGGCGACTTGCCCCGGTGCTCGGATCAAGTATTGTTCGCCATTTTTTTCGATGTATCCCGCTCCCACATTAGCGTTGTTTGCCTTTATCGCGGCAACTAAGTCATCAAAGCTGAGTTCAAACATCAAGAGGCGAGACGGATCAGGGGTGACATGAAACTCCTTTTCAAAGCCACCAATCGTGTTTATCTCCGTCACCCCTGGAACTAAGCGTAACTGGGGGCGAATGACCCAATCCTGCAGGGTTCGCAGTGCGGTAGCATCGTATTTCTCGCCATTGGGCTGGAGGGCATCGGTGTCTGCATGAACAGAGTAGTGAAAGATCTCGCCGAGGCCGGTGGCAACTGGGCCCATCACCGGTTCAATGCCAGACGGCATATTGCTTTTGGCCTGTTGCAATCGTTCATTGATCAGATTACGGGCAAAGTAAATGTCTGTGCCTTTCTCAAACACGACAGTGACTTGAGAAAGCGCGTATCTGGATAGGGAGCGCGTACTTTCGACGTAAGGTAAACCCGTAATAGCAAGCTCGACCAGATAGGTGATGCGCTGCTCGACTTCCAATGGTGAATAGCCGGGAGCCCCGGTATTGATTTGTACCTGTACATTAGTGATATCGGGTACCGCATCGATGGGCAGGTTCTGATAATTCCAGACCCCCAGGGCACTGATGACGAGTACAAAAAACATCACCAGCCAGCGGCGGGCAATTGACAATTGAATTAGCTTATCGATCATAGCGAGGCCCTTTTATGGTCTCGCACTACAAAATAAAGTAGTGCTGGTGGCGAAGTATTGCGGCTTTGTAGAGGCAAGCGGTAGGCGCGATTAATGACCATGCTCAGCATCCTCCTTGCCCATTTCAGATTTTAAAACGAAGCTGTTTTTAGCCACATACGTTTCGCCAGCGTTCAACCCAGACAGTACTTCCCTGTAATCGCCGTCAGTGCGTCCCATGGTGATCACGCGCGGCTCAAAACCTTCTTCTGCTTTGACGAAAATTATTGTTTCTCCTGCCACCAGTTGCGTCGCTTGACTCTGAATAACGGTGGGTGCTGCAGTTTCAGACAGCGTGATTCTTGCATCCACAAATAGCCCCGGCTTCCATTGATTCTCCGCATTGTTAAGCAGAACTCGTGCTGTAGTGGCCTGGTTGCTACTGTTACCCTGAGGAGCGATATAGATAATGCTGCCTACCCCCACGCTGCGGTTGTTGGCACTCGTTATCCTGACGGTTTGTCCTAATGCTGCTTTAGCTACGTCTTTGGGGAACAATGACAGGTTCACCCAAACGGTGGAGAAGTCCTCAACAACAAACAGTGTTTTATCTTTAGTTTGTTCGCCAATGTTGGCGTTACGTTGCGTAATAACCCCGTCGAGTGATGAGACAACTGCGTAAGTTTTTAAGCTTGAATTAGCTTCAACGGAGACAAGTGTTTCGCCCTTTCGAACACGATCGCCAATTTTCTTGTTCACTGAGCTGATAACACCGTCAAAGCGGGCGCTGACTGACTGTACTTGTTCCGCATTACTGGTAATCACACCATAGACGGGCAGGGTCTCACGAATTTGGCCAGCTTCGACCACAGCAAAGCTGATTCCTGCATGCTTGATCTGCTCCTGTGTGAGTTCAATGTGGCCACTGTTGTGTTCGTCCTCAGCACTACGATTATTTTCTGCTAATGCCGCTGTCGTGAAAAAGCAAAATGTGAGGTAGGAAATCGTATTAATGGCTGTCTTTTTGATTACTTCGTTGATATTCATTTTACGGATCCTGAAAATTCGATTGATTTTCCATATTGTGTGGCGGCTAAAGGCTCTGCTGTCAGCTGTTCTATTTCAGCACCATAAGTAAGCGCGGCAGCGGCCGATTCGATAAGCGTGCGCCGGGCACTAAGTAATTCCTGGCGGGCGGACACGTATTCCAAATAGCCATAGCGGCCGCTCTGGTATGCAGTCTGTGTTTCTTCAAGTGCATCGCTCAGTGCTGGGATAATGGTGGTTCGAAGCTTTTTTGCCGTAAGAATGGCTTGCCTCCTATTGTGAAAAGCCCGAAATAATTGGGTGTGCATGCGCAGCAAAGCAGCTTCTTTTTGCACATAGATTTGTTCACGTTGAGCACGCACCGTTGATATAGCTCCCGCGTTTCTTCTCGAAGAGAACAGCGGCATACTAAAACCGGCAACCAGTGCCGCATCATCGTTCGCCTGGAATCGACGCACACCAACCGACCAGTTGATATCGGCTTTTGATTGCGTTTTGGCAACGCGAATTTCGGCATTTTTGAGCCGCTCTTCAGCCGCAAAAATTAGAATGGCGGGATTCTTCTCCATTTTTTCAAAGAGCGTCTCGAACTCAACGTCAGTGCCAAAGTGGTATAAATCACCTTCAACGTTCGAAAAACCAGGTGCTGTATCTCCCCAGAGCGCAGCAAGCGCTATTTTCAGGTAAATCAGCTGTTGTTGAGTTGACAGCAGCGTCAGTTGCGCTTGTGCCGCAGCAGCTAGGGCACGCTTTACTTCGGCATCGGGCGTTGCCCCGGCCTCGGCACGTTTTTCGACGATGTTAAGCGTCTGATTGGCAAGCTCGTTAGCTTCTCTCGCCAGCATGGACTGCGCTTGTGCCGCGAGTACATCCACATAGCGGCGGGTCACTTCACCTAACAATTCGAGTGCGGCAACTTGGCGCTGCGCATCGATAACAGATCGGCTATTCGCAACAATACCCATTCGGGCATTGCGTTTGTCGCCCATTTCTAAAACAGATGAGAGCGAAACGGTGAGTTCTGCGCCACTAAATCCGCGTAGTTCATCGGTGCCAGAAAAATTTTCAGCTCCAATGCCCAGCTCATATGCAGGTTGTAGCTCGGCGGTATCCATCTGCCCCTGCAGCGCGATGTTGCGAAACTTAAACACCTTGAGGGAGGGGTTTTGTTCGGTGGCACGCTTTAGGGCAGTATTGAGCGTAAGCGTATTGGTTTCAGGCTCGGCTTGAGCAAAAGCGATTTGCCAGCCGAAAAATATGTAGAGAATTATCAGTTTTTTATGGACGCGCTGCTTGTGCCGTACGAAACTCGTCGGCGTAGTAAAAGGAATATCCATAGGAACAATCCACGTTTGTTTGAACAAATCATGTTGAGCATTGGAGCGATAGCTGTAATGCCATTAGATTGAATTAAACGTAGGATTAAGCTTTGGGGGGGCGGTAGACCGAAAATAAATGGCCGCTTGGGGCGACGCCAATATATTGGATTGTGAGAGTGTCTGTATTGGGTGAAGCTGGGGCTGGCAAGAGCGAGGTAATTAATTGCCCGTGATGACAAAAACCGCAGTGGTCGCAGATGTCAGGATTGACGATCTGTGTTGCATCATGTTTGTCAATTGGGCGAATTATTAAGTCTCTTTCTACTTCAATCATTGAAAATGTGATATTGGTTTCATGGCTATCCGCAAACGCCAGCACTGATTGACAGGCAATCAGTGCTATCAGCAACTTGGATATCCAATGTTTTATCAAGGAGGAACCTCTAATATAATGCAGCCGGCATCAGTCTGGCTTTGAAAGCCCCGAGCTGATCAGGACTTCAACTTCAATATTCGTTGTGCGCCAATGAATACGATCACGGCAATAGCCAAGCCTATCACTAAATCAGCATAGCGAGAACCTGTCAACATGACAAGCATGCCAGCCAACATAACGCCGACATTGGCGATCACGTCATTCGCCGAAAAAATCCAACTGGCCTTCATGTGAGCCCCGTTGTCTTTGCTTTTTGCAATCAACATCAGACACGCGACGTTGGCGATCAAGGCAAGAAATCCAAAACTCATCATAAGTATTGATACAGGGTCGCTGCCCAATATAAATCGTCGTAACACTTCACTTAGCACGCCTAGTGCTAGTAAAACCTGGAGCCAACCGGAGATGTGCGCTGCTCGCAGTTTTCTTAGAGAACTTTGGCCGACAGCGTAGAGTGCCACGCCATAGACTGCAGCATCGGCGAACATATCCAAAGAGTCAGCAATAAGTCCGGCAGATTGCGCAAGCCAGCCGGCTGCTAATTCGACAACAAACATGGTGGCGTTAATGGCTAGTAACCACCTGAGAATGGCGCCCTCTTTTAGATTCTCAGCATTCACAGACGCCACGACCTGCAGTAATTCACTTGGGTCAATGTTTAGAGTGCGCTCAAGTCTGGCGCCTAGATCAAGCGCTTCTATACGCGCTTGTAACGCCTCGAGATTGCCGTTATGAAACACTGTTAGCTGGCGATTTGGTGTATCAAATTCGAGCGCTACGCCCGGTTCGAGGCCCTCTAGGGCCAGCCGTATTAGTTGCTCCTCCGCGGCGCAATCCATCTTAGAAACAATAAACTGGCTGGCATAGGCATTTTCAACGTGCCCGGGTTGCAAACTGTCACCATTTTCGACTTTGATTGCTGATTGCCAACTTTCTTGACCCGTCATCGTGGAACGCTTTTTACATTGAATGGGACACAGCGTAAACTCTATAGTCGCTATAGAGTCAAGTGTTGAGGTGAGTGCAGTGAAGATCGGTGAATTGGCGACGTTAACGGGCTGCTCTGTCCAGTCCATTCGTTATTATGAAAAAGAAAAAATATTACCGTCGATGCGGCGCAGTGAAGGTAATTTTCGTCTTTATGGCTCGGCAACCGTTGAACAGCTAAAGTTTATCAAGCATTGTCGTAGTCTAGACCTCTCGTTAGCAGAAATTCGGCAACTTATTGCGCTAAATCAGCAACCAGGTATGCAGTGTGATGATGTAAACAACATGGTCGAGAGTCATATCGAGCAAGTAGCATTGCGGATAGAAGAGCTGCAATTTCTCCAAATCCAATTAAGGTCGCTTCGCGATAGTTGTTCAAATAGCCGCACTGTCGAGGAATGCGGGATCTTGAAAAATCTATCAGCGAATTAGAAATGAGTAACGATTTTGGCTCTGATCTGAGCGCTATTTTTGTTGCGAAATTTGTCTGAATTTTGATTGAAGAATGAACAATACGAAAACAAGTAGAATTAATGTTTGAGCAAATAAACCTTGCCATGTTGACTTTATGCCAATCCAACCAAATTCGAAATCAACTGGTAGCGGTGAAATACCGATTACTGCTGCTTCTTGCAACGCTGCGACGGCTTTACCCATAAGCACAAACGACAGTGCCAGCAATAAGTAAGTGGTGGATGCAAAAAACTTGCTGATGGGCAGTTTGACCGAGTAGCGGAGCAGTAGCCAGGCCAGAAGGACCAAAAGGGCCACGCCCAAGACAAAACCACCGCCGACCTGAAAGTATTGTGTTGCGACTGCCTGAGTTAGCAGGGCTTGATAAAATAGCACAGTCTCAAAGACTTCGCGGTAGACCGCAATGAAAGCAAGTGCCGCAAGCCCCCATAGAGTTCCTGCCTTGAGGTTGGCATTAACGTGTTTTTGAATATAAGCCTGCCAATGCGCAGCATGGGTTTTACTATGCATCCAGATACCAACATAGAGCAACACCAGTGCAGCCAGTAGCGCCGCAACGCCTTCCATGACTTCACGGCTGGTGCCGCTAATAGTGATTAGCGATTGCGCGGCAGCCCAAGTAGCGCCGCCCGCTATTAGCGCGCTGATCCAGCCGAGATGAACATATTTCAAAGCATCTTGGCGCTCTGATTTTACCAACACTGTCATCAGGGCGATGACAACCAGCAGGGCTTCTAGTCCTTCACGGAGCAGAATAACCAGACTGGCGGTGAACAGGGTCCCGCCGGATAAGACTGAACCGGTCAGTAGACGTTCTGCTTCATCCAGTTGGCTTAAGATTGTTGCCATCGCTTTGTCTAGCTCATCGTTGTTTTGTGAGTGAGATAGCAATTGGCGGAGGTTCATCATATTAGCCTCCATGCTTTTACGCAGCTTGGTATCATGCGCGTCCAGGCTGTTTTCAACCAATTCAAAACCATCCAAATAGGCGCTCACCGCCAGATTCCCAGCATCGTTGTAGTTTCCCTTGCGATTTTCCTCGAGCGCTAAATTGAGTTGCTGGCGTGTAATGCCAAGTGGACTTTGTGGTTCGGCAAACAGTAGCTCTGGCTTTGCACGGAACCACTGCACCAGCAATCTATTCTCACCTGGCATGTTAGCTGTCAGTTGATTGGGATTTTGATTCACCAACTCTCGTAAAGAAAGCGTCAAATCTTCGATATCTGGCTTTTGAGCTGATTGGAACGCTAACTTGCCAGCGTAGAATGCCAAGGACCAGCGCTGCTGTTCTGTGAGTTGCGCGAACGCGGGCATTGCTGTTGCCTCTATCCCATTGGAAATCGCATCAAACAAGCCGAGGATAGAACGGTTGTTAGCTCGTTCTTTATCAGTAAAATCAGTTGGTATTGGTTGAAGTTGCGCGGCCAGAGGGCCGTCGCCCTGGCCGGCAGAGCCGTGGCAGGCGGCGCAGTTTTGCTGAAAGAGGGAATTAGCTTCGGCTTCAGGTATCAGATGCAGAGGTAGTGCTAATTGTGGCAGTAATTGCAGCAATGAACCACGGAGTTCGGCGCTCAAATACTGAATGTCATTGACGTCTCCTTTATTGAGGATTGCTTGTTCTAACCTCACGGCTTGATCGTTAAGCGTTTGCTGACTTCTCGAGAGATCTTGCATGGAAGAGCTTCGGTCTACCAGCAGGGCAGAGAATTCTGTCATCTCCCTATATTCACCCGGGTTCACTATCTGGCCCTTAGCAACAGCCGCACTGTAGTCAACGCCAATATATTCCGCTAGTTGAGCGAGTTGCCGCAATTGTGCAGTATCTTCAGTGGGAGAAGCTGTGCTATATCCTGTAAAACAGGAGCTTGCTATAAAAATTAACAAGAGTGTTATTGCTTTGATAGGCGGATTTCGACAATCGGGTGGAGTTTTCCAGCAGGCTTGCATTAGAAGTGCTCTCATGGTTTTGGTTGTGAATGCTAATCATTCTCAATTGTAAACTCTATAGCAGCTATAGTGTCAAGTCGGGTTGGAAGTCATTGGTAGCGTTATTTCATCATCGTGAGCACTTTTTTTGCGATCCACATTGGAAAAACGCTATCGCTCTGCATTGATGGTTGTTGAATCGTAGGGTTAATTGTCCGGGTTAAACAGAAGGATTGTGCCCAAGCTACAGATGGGAGATTTGCTTGTATCGGGGGCGTCTCTGATTACGAGGATATTAAGGAGAGGCAGCGGATGTCAGGTCGCGGCGGGGTAATTTTTGGGGAATCACGGCGTTACTTTACGTCCGCTATGTCTCGAGATGTGACCCAGCGTAGCGATCTGGGTGGTCAAACAGAATAGTGAGGCGGCACACCGGACAATGCGCCGATGGAGCGCCTGTTCCGAAGTTTGAAGTCCGAGTGGATACCGAGTCTTGGTTACCTCTCGTTATCAATAGCAAGAAAGGACATTGGTGAATACCTAATGGACCACTACAATGGCACAGACCACATCAGCACAATGGCGGTTTAGCTCCGACTGAATCTGAGAGAAACCTTAAATCACAGTCCGGGATTACTTGACCACTACACTGTTTAATGTTTGTGTTGTACACCAACCCAGTCCCAATCAGTGCCCATGGCCTTTTGATGCTTTATTCCGCGCAGTCAATATTTGATATTGCACAGCAGACAGTTCCGGCAGTCTTTGCAAAAATGCCACCATATTCCAGATGCGCGGATCGTCGTGGTTTGCTCCCCAGGCGGGCATTCCTGAAGCCTTGATGCCGTGTTTGATAATCCAGAATTGGCGCTTGATCGCTGCGTTTGTGGCCTCAACATCGGCGGCCTGCGTTTGAATTTCGTCACTATCGCTGAGAGTCAGATTTGGTGGGCTAGGATAAAGTCCCAGCGAGAAGTCGTTTTCGGTTACACCGGGCTTCAAATGACAGCTCGCACACATATCATTGTAGTCAGCGCCGCCAGCCAACAGCCGCTCAGCTGATTTGATGTCGGCTGGAACAACAAGCTCCTCGGCCGCGCGCACCACAGAGCGTTCCCGTAAAGTTTCCAGCAACCAGTAGGTGGCGCTATTGTGCGGGGTATCCGCGCCCATGGGATATACCCCTGAATAGAGGTATATCCCTGCTCCGAGCAGGATCACAGTGCCTGTCAGTGCCAGGCTCTTCAAATAGCTTTTCATCGCAACTTCGCCGGGTTATTTGTGTTTGTGTTTGAAGTTATTGGTATCACCGTCTTTCTCGTGTTTCTCAGGCTCGTCTGGCGTCTCGCTGTCATCATGGTCGCCTTCATGCATGGCCTGCATACATTGTTTCATCATGGCCTGCATCATGGGGTCGTCCATCTTCATTTTGCTGTGGTCCATTGTTTCCATGGCGGCACAGTTCGGCGCCTCGGCATCTTGCATATGCTCACTTGGGCTATGTGCCTGGGCCGATAAAGTGAATGCCAATGTGGTGAGAGCCAGTGTTGCTGTTATGGTTTTGATGTTCATGCTGTGGTTCCTTGTGGGTGAAAAAAATGTTTTGGGTTGATGTTGGTTAAAACCAGAATTTCACGCCGGCGACAACCTTTGTATCACTGCGGGGTTGTCCCTCAGCCTTGAGATAGTCAGCAGTTGCGCCATAGGCGCTTGACCATTCGACGCCGATGTAAGGGGCGAACTGGCGACTGAATTCATAACGCAGGCGCAAACCAACCGCCGCATCGGTGACACCACTGCCGAGACCGTTCGCGGGGTCACCCTTGCCGTAAAGGTTCAGCTGCGCCCGTGGCTGGAGGATCAATTTTTGACTCAGTAGTACCTCGTAGTCTGCATCAATAGCCAAAGCAGTGCGCCCGCCGGCACCAAGGTAGGCGGTGGCATTCAGCTCAAACCAATAGGGTGCCAGGCCTTGAAGGCCCATCGCGAGCCATTGGCGGTTCGGGCCGTCAACAGTCTGATCCAGTCGCATACCTATCTGGCTATCGAAATAAGCAGTGACGGCGTGCCCCCATAAAAAGCTGGTCTCGCTCTGTTCCAGTTGGCCTTTAGTGATGTCGCCTTCTGCCTTCACTACCAGTCGGTCAAAGGTAGTGCCATACCAGCCCTGCAGATCGAATACTGCACTGTCACTGTTCGCCTGGTATTCGAGACGATCGCCCAGCACGGCCCAGAAGGCATGCTCGTCGGCCAATTTTAATTGTCGGGGCTGTGGTTGTGCATAAGGGCCGGTGATCAGGGTGTAGCCGTCGGCATAAGCGTGGGGGTCGCGGCTAGCAGTGACTGCGCTGCTGGCAGGCATCTGCATGCCTGGGTGATCCGCTTCGGGCTGATCCATTTGTGCCCATAAAACGGGGCTGTAAAGGGACGCCGCGATCATCAGGCTGATGAGTTTTTGCATGGGATTGCGCCTCATGACACCATCACCTCGCGGAACATGCCCGCATCCATATGAAAAAGCAGGTGGCAATGCCAGGCCCAGCGGCCCAGATCGTGGGGCGTGGTGAGAAAGCTGATGCGTTGTGCCGGCTGCACCGCAATAGTGTGGCGGCGCACCAAGAGTTCACCCTGGTCGGTTTCAAGATCGCTCCACATGCCGTGCAGATGCATGGGATGGGTCATCATTGTGTCATTTTGCAGAATGATTCTGACGCGTTCGCCGTGGTGCAGTGAAACAGGTGTGCTCTCACCAAATTCCAGGCCGTCAAAGGACCAGCTGTAGCGCTCCATATTACCGGTGAGGTGCAGTTCAAGCTCTCTTGTGACCGGGCGTTGGTCGTCGAGGACACCGTTGATGGACTTCAGGTCCGCCAGTGTCAGCACGCGCCGGCCGTTGTTACGCAGGCCGACACCCGGATCGTCCAGGTTGGTCCTCGGCGTGTCTACTCGGGCATCGACGGAGGGGCCAAACTCGCTGCGCGCATGGTTGACGGTCTGGGACGGTTTGGCCAGCGGGTCCTGGGCACTGTGCTGCATGCCCGGCGTGCTCGGCCCCTTGGCCATCTTCCCGTGCTGGCTATGATCCATGCCCGGCATGCTCGACTCCTTGGCCATCTGCCCATGTTGGCTATGATCCATGCCCGGCATGCTCGACTCCTTGGCCATCTGTCCATGTTGGCTATGATCCATGCCCTGTATGCCAGCCATACCTGCCATACCATTCTGGCCCATGTCGCCATGGTTCATCTCGCCCATCATATCGGTCATCGCCAGCCACTCCACAGCATCGAGGGCGGGTACCGGTGCAGCCAAGCCTTGTTGTACCGCGAGTGTGCCGCGGCCATAACCGCTGCGATCCATGTTCTGGGCAAATATGGTATAGGCATCGTCCTTGGGATAGACAAGCACATCGTAGGTTTCGCCTGGACCAAAACGGAATTCATCCACCGTCACAGGTTCGACGTCCTGGCCGTCGGCTTGTACCACCTGCATCTGCAAGCCGGGAATACGCACATCATAGAAACTGTTGCCGGATGCATTGATATAGCGCAGTCGAACTCGCTCGCCGTGCTGGAACATCCCGGACCAGTTGCCTGCCGGCGTTGTGCCGTTCATCAGGTACGTGAGGGTGGCTGCGGACAAATCCGCCAGGTCAGTGGGATTCATGCGCATTTGATTCCACATCCGGCGTTTGTCCAGTGCGGCCTGCAAACCCATTGCCGAAACGTCGCGGGTGAAGTCGAAAAATGTTGGTTGAACAAAATTGTACGTGTCGCTGACTGTTTTCAGCTTTTTGAAGGCATACATCGGATCTTCGTCAGTCCAGTCTGACAGCAGCACCACGTGGTCCCGGTCAGATTTGATGCGCTCGCCGCCTCGTGGTTCAATGATCAACGCACCATACAACCCAGTCATTTCCTGGAAACCGCTGTGGGAATGGTACCAATAGGTGCCGCTTTGCTGGAGTTTGAATCGGTAAGTAAAGGTTGCGCCTGGTGCAATACCCGAAAAGCTGATGCCGGGCACACCGTCCATCTGATAAGGCAAGATAATCCCATGCCAGTGCAGCGAAGTGGCCACGGGTAAATGGTTGGTCACCCTTATAGTGACCTCATCGCCTTCGCGTAAACGCAGTGTGGGTGCCGGAATGGCACCGTTAATGGTTGTTGCCATGCGCGTGACACCAGTAAAGTTGACCGGTGCTGCGCCGATCACCAAATCGATCTGGGGGCCACTGAGTACAGCGGCCGAACCCCGTTCGCTGAGTGCGCCTGGCGAGCCTGCAAAGCCAGTGCCGGGTAGTGCCGCGAGGACGCCGCCGGCTGCCAGGCCCTGGACAAAATGCCGCCGAGAGAGCTTGGCCCAGGGCTGCGAAGGTGTTCTTATCATTGAACTTTATCCCAAAATGGTGGTTTGACGCAGCTATGCAACAACGTTGCTGCGACGTACCGGTTTTAAGTAAGTATGGACCTGTATGGCTATGGCCATGCTTTACGGTGCCTTACTGCATGGGGAGTAGAATAAACCGTCTGGCCTGTCTTGAAGATGACGGCCAGATGACAAAGTTGTCACTTCCCTGTCATCTGCCTGTCGGGAAGCGGCGGTTAGACTAGGGCCAACAAAAAGGTAAATCAACAATTCAATGCGCATACTAGTAGTGGAAGATGAGATTAAGACAGGTGACTACCTGGCTCAAGGGCTTAGTGAGGCGGGTTTCACCGTTGAACTGGTGCGCAACGGCCTGGATGGCCATCACCTGGCGATGACGGAAATTTTCGATCTGATTATTCTGGATGTGATGCTGCCTGATGTTGACGGCTGGCGTATCGTCCAGTCCTTGCGCGCCGCAGAGCGGCATGTTCCCGTATTGTTTCTCTCTGCCCGCGACGGGATAGACGACCGGGTTAAGGGGTTAGAGCTAGGCGCTGACGACTACCTGACAAAACCCTTTGCCTTTGCCGAACTGTTAGCCAGAGTGCGATCCTTGTTGCGCAGGGGAACCGTGCAACCCATCGTCGATCAATTGCGTGTTGCTGATCTGGTGCTGGACCTGCCTGGCAGAAGCGCGCGAAGGGCGGGCAAGAAAATTAATCTCAGCCACAAGGAGTTTTCCTTGTTGGAACTGCTGGTTCGGCATCAGGGAGAAGTATTGCCGCGTTCTTTAATTGCCTCCCAAGTCTGGGATATGAATTTTGATTCTGACACCAATGTCATTGATGTGGCAATCCGCCGCCTGCGCAGCAAAATTGACGATGACTATTCACCCAAGCTGATTCAGACCGTCCGCGGCATGGGCTACAAGCTGGACGATGAAGCAGATGATTAAGCCAGCCAACAACAACTCGGCCAGCATGGATGATCCGAGTGCGTCACTCATGACAAATATCGCCCGCCCGCATCGCCCTTTGTCGCTGACTGCGCGCGTGATGGGTTTTGTTGCTTTGGCCATCGGTTTGAGTCTGGTGCTGATCAGTCACCTGATCTTAGGTGCAGTTTATGCCCATTTTGCCGAGCAGGATGCCGAGGAATTGGCGGTGATGACAATCAGCATAGAGCGGGTGCTGGACGAAAGCCTGGCGCGCTCGGCGAGTCTCGAGGAGGCGCTTCCTCATGCTATTTCTGGTCATCATGGTGTGTATTTTGAGGTGCAGAATCAGGTGGGTGCAGTGTTGTACTCGACGTTTAGTGACGGTCTTTCTGCCAATCTCGTTGGTGCCGCGCCAGTGTCGAGCATTCATGCGGAAAACTTGCTGACCTGGCAAGCAGGTGAAAAAACCTTTAGCGGGGCGGTCAGTCTCATCACAACGGGCGATCAGGAATTTATGGTAGCAACAGCCATTGACATGGGTTTTCACCTGCGATTTCTGAGCGACTTCAGTCGGAGTCTTTGGCTGATTATGCTGCTCGCAGGTTCAGTGACACTGTTGGCTGCCTGGTTCGGCGTACACCAGGGCCATTCACCCGTCCGCGAGTTGAGTAAAAGTTTGCGTAGCATTCAGGCCGATCGATTGTCCGTGCGCCTCGACCCGACAGTTGTGCCACGGGAATTGCAGGATCTGGTGGCGTCATCCAACCTGATGCTTGCACGTCTGGAAGATAGCTTTACTCGTCTAACGGATTTTTCTGCTGATATTGCCCATGAACTACGCACGCCATTAACCAATATTATTACCCTGACACAGGTAGGGCTGAGTAAACCTCGGAGTGCCGAGCAATATCAGGAGCTGTTGTACGCCAACCTGGAAGAGCAGGAGCGCCTGGCAAAAATGGTCATTGATATGCTGTGGCTGGCGAAGACTGATCATGGTTTGCTGAAGCCAGATTTTAAGTGGTTAAACCTGACAGATGAGGTGCAAAAGCTACTGGACTTTTTTGAGGCTCTGGCAGAGGAGAAAAACATTCACCTGGAGCTGCAAGGCAGTGCGCCAGAGGTGTTGTGCGATCGAGATATGCTGCGGCGGGCTCTGTCCAATCTGTTGTCAAACGCGATTCGTTATACCCCATCTGGGGAGTGGGTCAGGGTTAAGCTGGCAAAAACGGCCGATGATATGGTCACGCTGGCAGTGCAAAACCCTGGTCCTGAAATTACGGCCGACCAGCAGGTGAAACTGTTTGAGCGTTTCTATCGGGCTGACACGGCTCGGGTCCAGCAAGGTGCTGGTGCAGGATTGGGTCTGGCGATTGTGAAATCCATTATGGATGCCCATGGCGGCAAGGTGGAGGTACACAGCGATAAAGGCACTACGGAATTTACGTTGTTGTTGCCGATGGAACAACAGACGTAGTGCTTCGACCTATCATGCACAGGAGAATTTAATTGTTGACCTTGGTGTTACACCAAGGTTGTAGGATGAATTCATTGGCTCTTACAGCATATACATCGATATTTTGGCAAGTAGCCAAAAAGCATTCGTCAAACCGATATTTGGTGGCGTACAAACAACAGGATTAAGGTTGTTATGAAAACGGTAACTGAAATCGCCAGGCAATATAACGTCAGCGCTGACACTATACGGCACTATTCAAAGCTGGGCCTGCTCGTCCCGGCAAGAGATTCGATCAACGGCTATCGACGCTACAGCATGCAGCAGGAGAGGCGTTTGCGTTTTCTACTGTCGGCCAAACGCCTGGGCTTTAGCTTAATAGACATTGGCGAAATTCTGAATATGGCGGCATCCGGCGACACCCCTTGCCCGCTGGTCAAAAAGTTGATCGACCGGCATATGGAGGTTGTTCGAGCACAGATGCGGGATGCCCAACAACTGATGACGCGGATGGAGTCTGCCTCCCGTGAGTGGCTCAATGCGCCTGACCATGAGCCTTCCGCCGAGAGCATTTGTCACCTTATCGAAAACTGGGATAGCGACCATCCTGATGGTAACCACCCCAATGATAACCACCCCGATGATAACCACCCCAATGATAACCACCCCGATGATAACCATGATGTCTGTACAACGGAGGCATACGATGCAATCCAATACTAAGCAAACAAAAGATAAAGCGCAGGAGAACGAAAAGCAGGCGCTCGAATACCTCCGGATTCAGGGGGCCTCCTGCGCCAGCTGCGTCAGCAAAATTGAAGGTGCACTGCGCCGGGTTGACGGTGTTGAAGAGGCGGTGATGAATTTGGCGCAGAGTACGGTTTCAATCTCTGGGCAGGCGCCAGTTGAGGCGATGATCAATGCCATCAAGGCCGCCGGTTATGACGCGGAAAGTATTACCGATAGCTCGGATGAGGCGGTGCTCGACGAGAAGGACAAAGCCGACGAGGTGTATTATCAGCGCTTAACACGCGAGATGTGGATTGCCTTATCCCTCGGCGTACCCTTGATGCTCTATGGCCTTTTTGTCGGTGAGATGACAGTTAGCACAACCACCGAGCGTATGGTATGGCTGGCTGTTGGTTTGCTGACGTTGGGGGTGATGTTTTTCGCCGGCCGGCATTTTTACATCGGAGCCTGGAAATCCTTCGTTAATCACAGCGCCAATATGGATACCCTAATTGCCCTGGGTACAGGTACCGCTTGGGTGTATTCCATGTTCGTCGTGCTTTTTCCTGCCTTGGTCCCGGAAATGGCACGACATGTTTATTTTGAAGCGACGGCCATGATTATCGGCCTGATTAACCTTGGTTTGGCACTGGAGCTTAAAGCCCGCGGCAGGACCTCTGAAGCCATTAAGCGCCTGATTGGCTTGCAGCCAAAAACAGCCAGGTTAATACGCGATGGTCAGGAGGTGGATATCGCCATCGAAGATGTGCAACTCGGTGATCGTGTTCGAGTCCGTCCGGGCGAAAAAATATCCGTCGATGGCGTTGTCGTGGAGGGCCGCACTGCGGTGGATGAATCCATGCTCACCGGTGAACCTATGCCTGTCGAAAAGACCGCGGGGGACGAAGTGGTCGCCGGTACGATTAACAAGAGTGGCTCCATTTTGTTTGAAGCGACACGGGTAGGCAAAGACACGGCGTTGGCCCAGATTATTGAGATGGTGAAACGGGCGCAAAACTCGAAACCGCCTATTGGTCGTTTAGCCGATACTATCTCTGGGTATTTTGTTCCGGTGGTGATGATTATCGCGGTGCTCAGCGCACTGGTTTGGCTGAATTTCGGGCCTGATCCTCGCATTGCTTTTGCCATTGTCTCAGCCACGACCGTGCTCATTATTGCCTGCCCTTGTGCACTGGGTCTGGCTACGCCTATGTCAGTGATGGTCGGCGTCGGCAAAGCCGCCGAAGCGGGTGTGCTGATCCGTAATGGCGAAGCCTTGCAGACCGCGTCCAAGGTTACTGCCATGATTCTGGATAAAACCGGGACGATCACCCTGGGCGAGCCGAAGGTCACGCATATCGAACTGGCGCTCGGCAGTGATGATGATGCGGTGTTGCAGTTGGCAGCAAGCCTCGAAGCTGGGTCCGAGCATCCATTGGCACTGTCAATCATCCAATCAGCCAGGGAGCGCGGACTTGCTCTGGCCGCCGTCGAAAATTTCCAAGCAGTTGCTGGCCACGGGGTGCAGGGTGTTGTTAGCGGTCATTCTCTGCTGTTTGGCAATGAGCGATTAATGCGCGATAGCAGCATCGAAATTGATTCGTATATCGAAAAAGCCCAGGCCATGGCCGCCGATGCACAAACACCTATGTACTTTGCCGTTGACGGCAAACTTGCTGCCATTATTGCCGTCTCAGACCCCATTAAAGACGACTCAATAGCGGCGATCAAACGTCTGCAGGATGCTGGCATACGCGTTGTCATGCTGACCGGCGACAACCGCGCCACCGCCAAAGCAGTCGCCGATAAGGTCGGTATTACCGAGTATTTTGCCGAGGTATTGCCCGACCAAAAATCTGCAAAGGTTGCTGAACTGCAGAGGCAAGGCGAGATAGTTGGCATGACGGGTGATGGTATTAACGATGCGCCAGCCCTTGCCCTCGCAGATGTTGGGTTTGCCATTGGCACAGGTACAGATGTTGCGATTGAAAGCGCGGATATTACCTTGATGCGGGGTTCCCTGCATGGCCTGGCCGATGCCATAGCCGTCAGTAAAGCCACACTCAGCAATATCAAACAAAACCTCTTGGGGGCGTTTATCTACAACTTTGCGGGTGTGCCGGTCGCAGCGGGTGTTTTGTATCCCTTCTTCGGTTTGTTGCTTAGCCCGGTCATTGCTGGTGCGGCGATGGCTTTTTCGTCACTGACGGTTGTGACCAATGCCAATCGGCTGCGCTTTTTTAACGCCCAGAAGCATTAAGGAGAAAGACATGATCATCATAAATCTGTTGGGCCTGCTGCTTATCGCATTGATTGCCTGGTGGTTCTGGATCTACAAGCCTGATGCGGTCCTGGCTGATAAGAACACAGTCACGGTAGTGGTAGATAATGGCATCTACGAGCCAGCAAAAATTCGCTTGGCGGCTGGCCAGAACACGACATTGCGGTTCCTTCGAAAAGACCCGTCGCCTTGCGCCGCGACGGTGGTTTTCGCAGACCTGGAAATCAGTGCGGAGTTACCGGTCAATAAATATCAGGAAATTAACCTGCCGCCTCTGGCAGCCGGCGAATACCCTTTCACGTGCCAAATGCAAATGTACCGGGGCGCGCTGATTGTTGAGGGCAATGGCGGGTAGTGTTGTAGTTAGGGTGTGCATAACAACCGAGGTGATCGAATGCAACCAGCCAAGTTAGCTATCAAGAAAACTGTTACAGATGTATAGATCGAAATGGAGAAGAAACCGGCACGCGCAAACGGAGTCGTTGCCATGAGTGAACACCAAGCTGGTTAACCTTAATCGGTGGATCCCGGCCTAATGAGAACAATGGAGACAAGTAATGAGAATAAGAAAATGTGCCGCAACTGTCATGTTGATCGTCGCCGCTGGTGTATCAGCGACTGCGTTTGCTGATCCGACTGTTGAAGAGTTGGCCGCGCGTATGGAACGTATGCAACAAGAAATGGATAAGCTTCAACAACAGCTTAGAAATAGCGCAACTAAAGATGAAGTTCGGGTTGTCAGAGACGATGTGGCCACCGCAGGCGAATGGCGCCAACCGGACACGTTAATCCACATGGCTGGTTATGCAAGTGTAGGCTACTCCAAATCAGAATCTGGCGACGGCAGCTTCAACGTTAGCAGGTTCTCCCCCATTTTTCATTTTCAGTAC
>JABBAY010000088.1 GCA_018607725.1 K189A clade bacterium | reverse complement strand
CAGGTCAGCACTCACCAGCGCAAACGTCTCGCCGGAAATCAGGATCCCATCGCGCGCGGCCTTGCCTTCCAAACGACTGGCGATGTTCACGGTACTACCGATCGCGGTGTAGTCCAGACGTTGGGCGGAACCAAAATTGCCCACCGCACAATCACCCGTATGGATTCCAATCCGGCTATGTACGTCGCTGTAGATTCCTTCTGCACACCAGCGACAGCGTAGCTCAGCCAGATTGTCTTGCATCGCCAGCGCCATCTCGACACAGGCCAGCGCGTCACCTCGTCGTCCCCTCGAGGTCGGGTCACCAAAAAATATCATGATGCCGTCGCCCATAAACTTGTCGATCGTGCCGCCAAATTCCAGAGCCACACCAGCCATCGCATTCAGGTAGTCATTGAGTAGCCGAGTCACGGTCTCTTCAGCCAGCCTATCCATTAAGGCAGTAAACCCTTCGATATCGGCAAAACACACGCTCAGACAGCGGCGGCGGGTGACTTCAAGATCATCATTGATCATACCTTGGTAGATCTGCGGCGAAACATACCGCTGCAGGCGCATTGATAGGTCGTCGATTTTAGCCTGGTAAGCTGCCAACTGTTTACGCCCCTGCCCCAGATGGCGACTCACCCTAAAACCTAAAGCGGCGGCAGTGGCGCTGTAAGTGAGGATAAACAAGCCACTCAGCCAGGTTTTGAGCAAATTTTCTTCAGGCTCAGGCGCGGCTATCCGGTCGGTGCCAGCCCAACTCAGCCACCAGTAACCCACAAGCGTCGTCATCACTAAGAGCGTCAGGTTCAGCCATAATCCGCGAACCGCCGCAATCAGCAGAATGCTCATCACCAAGGCCGCGACAAAACTCACCGTCGCCAGAAAATGAAATTGGTTAACGACCACCAACATGCCCACCAGTACGGCATCGACCCGCAGCGATGCTTGCGCGCCCAAGGCCGAGTTGGCGTAGCGACAAGAGAAAAAATAGGCCAGATGGGGATAGGCGATTAATAACGCCAGGAACACAGGAACGCCGAGCTCAAGGGGGCCGGCTTGCAGATCACCACTGGCGGTCACCAGCGCAGCGAGCAGGTAGGCGATAATCCGCGGCAGGTAGATCGCCCGGATCAGATAATGGGTTAACTCAATCGACTGGCGCATGGGGCCATGATCGCCCACCAGGGGTGCGGTACTAAGAGGCCACGACCCGCGATCTCGCCATCAATCGGCGTCATGACCTGTGCGATAATACCGAAGTATGTACCTCGAATTATTCGCCAAACGCCAAGGGCATCAGCACTTCAGGATCAATTTCGGCTTCGTAATCAACACCCGGAAAATCAAACCCGTGCATCTGCAAGAAAGCCTGTCGATAACCCGCAAAATCACTGATTTCCATCAGGTTCTCCGCTGTCACCTTTGACCAGTTGGCTTTGACAAAGGTCTGGATGTCGTCGCTGAGCTCCCAGTCATCCATTCGCAATCGACCCGACTCATCCATCTGTAACGCCGAGTCCACAAACATATTCTTGAACAGACGCGTGGTTTGCTCGATGCACCCCTCGTGCGTACCTTTCGCCTTCATGACCTTGAAGAGCAATGACAGATAGATGGACATACCCGGAATTGCCGAGGCTGCCTGGGTCATTAACCCCTTCATGACCGCCACATAGGCACGGCCATTAACTTTTTTCAGTGGTTGCGCCAAGGCAAGGGCGGCACGGTCAAGATCCTCTTTGGCTTTGCCGATGGTGCCATGGTAATAAATCGGCCAGGTCACTTCGCTACCGAGATAAGTATAGTTCGTCGTGATACAACCCTCCGCCAGAACATCGGCGGCTAACAGGGCTGCCATCCACAATTCCCAGTCCTCACCACCCATGACTTTGATCGTATCATTTACTTCCTGCTGGGATGCAGGCTCAAGGCTGACAGCGCGCAACTCACCGGAGTTCAGGTCGATAGTGGCGCCTTCAAAGGGCTCACCGATGGGCTTCAGGGTACTTCGGACCAAACTACCGTCAGGAAGTTGGCGGGCCGGTGCCGCAAGGGAATAAATAACCATATCAATCTGACCCAAATCTTTCTTGATCAACTCAATAGTGGCCTGTTTAAGCTCCGCCGAAAACGCATCGCCGTTCAGGTTTGCCGCATACAGACCCGCATCCTCGGCTGCGCGAGTAAATGCCGCGGATTTATACCAACCGGGCGAGGCAGTCCGGTTTTTCACCGCGGGGCGCTCGAAAAACACACCAATGGTCGCCGCGCCACAACCAAAGGCTGCAGTAATCCTGGACGCCAGCCCATAGCCACCGGATGCACCAATCACCAGCACTCGCTTCGGTCCATCGGCAATTACACCTGCCTGTTTGACATGCTCGATCTGATTTTTAACGTCCATCTCACAACCTAGAGGGTGAGAGGTGGTGCATAAAAAGCCTTTAATTCTCGGTTTTATTATCATTATTTTAGACAGTCTCTTTGTGATAGCTGTAAAACAGAAAACTTACGCCCAGTGCAATCATCGGCATCGACAATAGCTGGCCCATTGTCATCCAATCGAAGGCAATAAACATTAAGTGTCGATCAGGTTCTCGGAAAAACTCGGTAATAAAGCGCAAACCACCGTACGCAATCAAAAACATGCCAGAAATCGCAAAAGGCGGTCGCGAGCGTCGACTGAACAGCCACATCACTGCGAACAATACGACACCCTCGGAAAATGCTTGGTACAGACTCGAGGGATGCCGCCCGAGGGCTTCACCGGGGTAAATCGCAGCCCAAGGAACATCGGTCACTCGACCCGGCAATTCACCATTAATAAAGTTACCTATTCTGCCACACCCCAACGCGATCGGAACGCTGGGCGCGATATAGTCAGTGACGCCAATAAAACCGCGGCCCTGTTGCCGACCATAAAAATACATCGCCAAGAGCACACCGAGCAAACCACCGTGGAAGGACATGCCGCCTTCCCAGACGCGGAACAGACTTAGCGGGTCGGCGGCAAGGCTTTGCCAGCCATAGAAGAACATATAGCCCATACGCCCGCCAAGAATAACGCCAAGCACGCCATAGAAAATCATGTCGGAGATCTGCTCGTCGTTCCATGCCAGCGCTTGGGCTCGAGCCCTTTGGCCAAGCGACCACCATACCAGACTGATACCCACCAAATAACTCAAGGCATACCAATGAATGCTCACGGGTCCAACACTGATCAGTACCGGGTCTAGTACAGGGTAATGCCACATAAAGACGACTATTCGGCTAATTGAGACTCAGCATTATCCAGCAACACAGCGAGATGATAAACTTGCAATTTCGATTTGGCGCCAAAAACCCATGTGTTTGATTTTATTTTCCATTTCGCCCGATGCACGTTATCGACTGGTGGTCGCTGCTAATCGAGATGAATTCTACGCTCGACCCACTGAGCGTCCCGCGTTCTGGCGGGATGAGCCCCATATTCTGGGCGGGCGAGACCTTCAAGCCGGCGGTACCTGGCTCGGCGTCACCCGTGGGGGGCGCTTTGCCGCCGTCACTAATTTTCGCGAATCACCCCTAGAGCCAGTGCCACCAAGGTCTCGTGGTGCCCTGACCGCTGACTTTTTACGTTCAACGGAGTCCTGCACTGATTATTTGGCCCGCATAGCGCCCATTGCCCATGAATTCAGGGGCTTTAATTTGATCATTGATGATGGTCGGGACGTCTATTATTACAGTAATCGGCAACCCGAGGCACAACTTCTCAAACCCGGCTATTACGGTCTTAGCAATCAGTTGCTCGACTGTGATTGGCCTAAAGTCAGTCGAGGTCGAGAGCAACTTCGAACACTTGGGCAGGGGGATTTTGACAATGAGGCGCTGTTCACGCTGTTGGCTGATCGCGGCGACCAACTCGACTTCTCTGCGGGTTTTATCCAATCCGACACCTACGGCACCAGCGCCTCAACCCTGGTCAAGGTCAGCCAGCAGGCAGACATTTACTTTGAGGAAAGATCTTTTCTACCCAATGGCCAGACGGCGGGGCGGCGCAGCTTCGCCGTTCCTATTGAGGCGGTCGCGTCCTGACAATACGCCCCAGGCCCGCTTTGCGCATCTGTTCATCGATATAAGTTTTGATATCTGGGGCATTGTCCATCCTCAAGACCTGCGCCAACATCTGCTGTGCCTGCGTCAGTTCAAAACTTCTGATTGCCCACTTCACTGGCAGCAGGTTGTTCGAATTCATCGACAACACGTCGTAACCCATGGCCATCAACAGAATCGCAGCGGCCGGATTACCCGCCATCTCGCCACAAATTCCCAGCGGCTTGTTTTCTGCATGGGCCGCGTCAACAACATGTTTTAAGGCATGCAACACCGCCGGATGAAACTCCTGATAGAGTTCAGCAACTCGAGAGTTATTCCGATCCACCGCGAGCATATACTGGATCAGGTCATTGCTACCTACTGACAAAAAATCTACCCGCTTGATGATATCTCTTGCCTGATAAACCGCAGCAGGCACCTCGATCATAACGCCCACAGCCGGCATAGCCACCTTGGCGCCATCCTCGATGATTTCCGCATAGCACTGATCGATCAGGCGCTTGGCCTCATCCACTTCCGTGACACTGCTGACCATGGGTAACATGATCCGCAGATAAGCGTCTACGCCCTCGTTAGCACGAATCATGGCCCGCACCTGAGACAGAAAAATCTCCGGATGATCCAGTGTCACACGAATACCCCGCCAGCCCAGGAAGGGATTCTCTTCCTGAATGGGGAAATAACTCAGCGCCTTGTCACCGCCAATATCCAGAGTTCGCATCGTCACATTCCGAGGTGCAAAGGCCTTGAGGTGCTCTCGATAGATGACTTTTTGCTCTTCCTCCGTGGGAAAGCGATCATTCATCATGAAATGCACTTCGGTGCGGTACAAGCCAACACCCTCAGCACCTCTATCAAGCGAACGAGACGCATCAGACATCAAACCGGTATTTACCCAAAGGCGGACTCGATGCCCATCAAGGCTGACGCATGGTTGATCCTTGAGTTCTTCCAGCCCCTCGGTCAGGGCATCTTCATCGAGTTTTAAATCGTTATAGAAGGTAATTTGATCGGCACGGGGGTGGGTGATCACACACCCCTCAAAGCCGTCGACGATCAGAGGCTTTGACTCCAGCAAGTGGATGGGCAGGTCCTCGACACCCATCACCGTGGGTATTCCCATGGCCTTTGCCAGAATAGCCACGTGGGAACTGCCAGAGCCCTTCACTGACACCAGGCCGAGTAATCGGTCACGGGGAACGCCGGCAAACATGGCCGGCGTCAACTCCTCGCCCACCAGGATCGTATTCGGCGGATAAACGTACTGCCGATCTTCACCCCGCTGCAGTTTCGCCAGCACTCGGCGCCCCAGGTCCAGCACATCTGTGCCACGCTCGCGCAGGTAAGCGTCTTCCATGGCCTGAAAACTCGCCACATGGGACTCGATAATCGCTTTTAAGGCACCTTGAGCCCATTGCCCGGCTTCAATTAGTTCAATGACCTCGCCAGTAATGGCGGTGTCATCCAACATATGTAGGTAAGCCTCAAACAAACCCAGATCTTCCGGTCGCAATCGGTCTGAGAGCTTATCGCTCATGGCGCGAATTTCACCTCGGGTCTCATGAATCGCCTGCTGAAATAAGGTGATTTCAGCTGCTGGATTCGCCGTGAACCGATCCGGCACCGTATGGAGTTCAGCCTCGGGGTAAATGACAATAGCCGTGCCGATGGCGACGCCCGGCGCACCTGCCTTACCCTGAAAACGACTCGCCGGCGCCGCCTGCACAGACCCGGTCAAGGCCAAAGAGCCGGTCGCGCGCGCATGGGCGATGACACCAGCCAACTGGGCCGACAAGGTAATGAGGAATGCTTCTTCGCTTTCGTCATAGCGCCGTGCCAGGCGTTGCTGGACGACTAGCACGCCAAGCACTCGCCGATGATGGATAATCGGCACACCGAGGAAGGCGTTGAAAGGCTCTTCGCCGACCTCTTCGATATAGTGATAGCGCCGATGCTCAGGCGCATTTTCAAGATTCACCGGTTCTGCCCGTTCGCCAACATATCCCACCAGGCCTTCGCCGAGTTCCAGGGTGACGTTGCCAACCGCGCTTTGATTCAGGCCTCGAGTCGCCATAAAGACATATTTATCCCGTTCTTCATTCAGCAAGTAAACGCTGCAAACCTGGGTTCCCATCGCTTCTTGAATGCGATCCACAATAATATCCAAGGCGGTACCCAGGTCACGGGCCTTGTTGACTTCCTGTATCACCCTGCGAAGAATTTCAAGCATTGCAGATCCGGAAATGGCTGAGTAGATTGTGAGTATTACTGTCGTGTCCTAGGGCGAGCATCGCGACAAGTGTGGCACCAGCTCCTTCATCGCCCGACGATAAACATCCTTTTTAAACTGCACCACCTGTCCCAACGGATACCAATAGGTTACCCACTGCCAAAAATCGAATTCTGGGGTCTCTGAATGTGCAAATGACACAGATTGATCTTCCGCCAGCATTTTTAACAAAAACCATTTTTGCTTCTGCCCCACGAAATGACTGGTCTTATGTCGCAACAAACGTTTCGGTAGCTTGTAACGCAGCCAGCCGCGCGTGCAACCCAGAATCTCCACCTGCTCAGGAGCCAGGCCAATTTCTTCCTTTAGCTCACGAAAGAGCGCCTCTTCAGGTGACTCGCGCTCCTGAATGCCGCCCTGCGGAAACTGCCATGCCTGCTGACCCACTCGCCTGGCCCAGAGTACCTGGCCACTGCTATTGGCAACAATCATTCCGACATTGGGCCGGTATCCATCTGCATCTATCAATTGCGAAACCCTGATTCATACATCAAATGGCATTTATTGTGTCTGAATCTCGACCATTGGGCAATCAGCGCGCTGAATTACCCTGCCGCGGGCACCAGATTCACGGTAAACTGCAGGCCGATGCACAGGTGAGGAGGCAACACATTGGCTTTGGCAATATTTGATCTGGATGAAACCTTGATTTCAGGTGACAGCGATCACGCCTGGGGCGAATTTTTAATCAGCAAGGGGCTCGTCGATGAAGTCTCTCATCGCCAGAAGAATGATGCTTTCTACGGCCAGTACAAACGCGGGGAACTTGACGTTCACGCCTACCTGCGTTTTGCCTGTCAGGCATTGACCGAGCATGCCTTTGACCATCTTTGCGCCTTGCGCACTGAGTTTGTGCAAGACTTTATCCAGCCCCTGCTACTCACTCAGGCCAGCGCTCTCATTGAGCATCATCGCGGTCTCGGCGATAAGCTATTGGTGGTCACTGCGACGTTGGAATTCATTACCGAACCGATCGTTGCCCTGCTCGGCATTGATGAGCTGATCGCGCCGATACCTGAGCGCATTGGCGACCGTTACACGGGAGAAATTGTCGGCACCCCCAGTTTTGGTCCAGGCAAGGTCACCCGGTTGCAAGCCTGGTTGGCAGGCACTGAGTTTGACCTAAAGGGCAGTTATTTTTATTCTGATTCTGCCAACGACTTACCCTTGCTAGAACTCGTCGATCATCCTGTCGCCGTCGACCCAGACCCACGTTTACGCGAAATCGCAGAAAGGCGCCAATGGTCAATCATCTCGTTACGCGACTAATTTCCAATGTCATCGCGACTTCCAAAAGCCTCACGCTTGGGCTGGGGCTGCTGTTAAGTGCCTGTTCCGACCCTTGGCCACCCGTCGTACCCGCCGACCTTGATGTGGCCAAGGTCAGTGCGAGCCTCATCGCACTGGCGACGTTGCACCTTGAGCGGCAGCAGCAGCTGATGCTAGATACCGCATCTCTGCGTCTCGCCATCGATGAGTTTCTTCAGGCGCCTGACGCCCAGCGTCAACAGGCCGCCCAGGCGGCGTGGCGCAATGCCCATTTGGCATTCCTCGACCTTGCGGCCCTCCCTTTAGCTGGGCCCCCGCACGAACCGCTGGGGCCACTGCTTTATCAGATTGACGCCTGGCCCATTGAGCCGGGTTACCTGGACAGATTGCCCGCTTACCCCGACAGCGGCCTGATCAGCGATCTGACGGTGACCATCACACCGGAGTCTTTACGAGAGCAGAACGGTTTTACTGACTCAAGCGAGGTTAGTCTAGGGTTTCACGCTCTCGAATATCTTATCTTTGATCGGGACGCCACCGATTTTAGGGTTCTTGAGCCGGCGAGCCCTCGGGTTGAGCCAACGGCTGCTGCCCAGATCAATGTTAATGCCAATGAAATCATTGTTCGACGGCGTCTGGTCCTGGACATTATCACGACGCAGATCGCTGCGGACCTGGATCTTTGGCTGACGGACGCCAGACGCCCCAACGCAACCGAGGATTTAATGATCCCGACGCGGGAGATTGCTCGTCTGCTGGCGCACAGCCTGAAGACAGCACAGCTGGCCATCACAGAGGTAAATCGCTTATTGATTCCCGGCGAAGGCCACGGCGCTTACAGCCAGAGCAGTCGGCCTGCGCTAAGCAGCAAAGTCAGCGGCTTGAATCAAATTTTCTTTGCACCGGTCAAACTCGGCGAGGTTCTCTCGCCGTTGGCGACGGACGCCACCCAGAGTCTTCAGAACAACCTGCAAGCAGCCACCGAGCTCTGCGCCTTGACGCAGATCAGTGAGCTCGAGGCGTCCCGCTTAGAACTACTGCTGCTGGCCCTGCCAAATCAGATCGAGGCACTGTCCGCGGCTCTGACAAAAGCCATGGCAGACGCGCAAGATCAGTCATAAAACTAAAAATCTAGACCCCGCTAGAGGTCCTCAACTAGTGCTCTTCATTCTCACAGAATGTCTCGTAAGCATTCACGTCCATCAAGTTTTGAACATCACCAAGATTGTCTGGCTGCAGTTTAAAAAACCAACCGTCAATATAGGGCGATGTGTTGACGGTTTCCGGCGCATCATCTAACAATTCATTCACCGCAATAACGGTTCCCGAGATCGGCGCATAAATATCCGACGCCGCTTTGACCGATTCGACCACACCCGCCTCATCACCCGCGGCAATGGCCATTTGCAGCTCAGGCAGCTCAACAAACACGACGTCTCCCAGTGCTTCTTGGGCATGATCAGAAATACCAACGGTGACACTACCGTCATCCTCAATACGCACCCATTCGTGGCTCTTTGCGTAATGTAAATCCCCTGAAAATTCGACCATCTTCTCGCCCTTTTTTTCGTGTGTTGTCGTGGTGCCACTGCCAACCACGTTTTAGAATTATTTTTTATACCGCTGACACCGCTAAACCAGCTGATAAACCTGCTTGCCATTGCGCACAAACGGCAGCTTGACCCGCTGAACAGGTAGCCTTTTGTTACGAATTTCAACGGTAAGATTGTCAGCGCCCACGGTAATCCGGGCCAGCCCAATGCCGTGCTCCAGCGTTGGCGAAAAGGCACCACTGGTGATTTCACCGACCTGTTGATCGCCACTGAAGATCGGATAATGCGCACGCAACACGCCCCGCTCCAGCAAGACCAAGCCCACCAACTCACGTTCGACACCCTCGCCGAGCTGAGTTTCCAGGCGCGCCCGCCCCAAAAACTCACGGTCACCTTCAAGACTGACAGTGACCGCCATGTTGGACTCCAAGGGCGTGACCGATTCATCCATATCACTGCCATACAGGTTCATACCGGCTTCCAACCGCAGCGTATCTCGCGCCCCCAGGCCCACCGGCCTAACCCCGCTGGCAACCAGCGCTTGCCACAAATTCTGGGCGTCTGCTCCCGGTAGAATGATCTCCACCCCCTTCTCGCCGGTATAGCCAGTTCTCGCGATAAACCATTCCCCAGACCAAGCACCGATAAAGGGCTTTAGTTTTGTAATCAGGTCTGCCCGTTCCGGGCTCACCACTGCACTCACTTTAGCGAGCGCATTGGGTCCCTGTATTGCCAGAATTGCCAGTTCCGGGCGCTCTAGCAACTGACAATCAAATCCACTGGCTTGCTGATTCATCCAGGCCAGATCCTTCTCACGAGTGGCACAATTCACCACGATCCTATAGCCGTCGCCGTCGAGGTAAACGATCAGGTCGTCCAGCACCCCCCCCGAGTCATTCAACATCGCACTGTAGAGCGCTTTACCCGGCACCTCCAGACGCTCAACATCGTTGGCAAGCAAATACTGCAAGTAAGCCTTGGCTTGTGGTCCGCGCAGATCAATCACCGTCATATGGGAGACGTCGCAGATCCCGACATCCTGTCGAACGAGATGGTGCTCTTCCAGCTGTGAACCATAGTGGATCGGCATATCCCAACCCCCGAAGTCCACCATCTTGGCGCCGGCGTCAACGTGCAATGTATATATCGGTGTTCGTTGACCCATGTGTACGCTCACTAGAGTGAAGAAAAATCGGCGCTATTCTAACGCCTCACCGGTCCAGGGAACAGTGAGAAGCGTTCAAATTCGCCGTGAATCATTTTCGCCGCCGACTGCTTGTCGCAGACGCCCTGTTCGACGCTGCTCGCTGTCACACACCCGCCGCTAATTTCGCTACCATGCCTTTCAATGTTGACTGTTGATTGAGAAGTGACAACCCCACATTACGCAACCAGTTAACGCCAGGATCATCAGTGTCGAACATTCGCTTAATGCCTTCCATGACCGCCGCCATCAACAGGTTGGTAGGGTGCCGGGCTTGCTCATAACTGCGCAGCAACGCCATATCGCCGGGCTGCAGCCCATTGAAGCGGCATTGTTGGAGTACCATGGCTAATGCTTGAGCATCCGCAAACCCCAGATTAGCGCCCTGACCAGCAAGGGGATGGATCGTGTGGGCAGCATCGCCGATGAGCGCCAGACCAGGCTGGATATACCGCAGCGCATGACGCTGGCGCAATGGGAAAGAAAACCGCTGATCTACCGCCAATACTTCGCCGAGCACCGCTTCAGAACCCTGCGTGAGCCGCTGACACAGTTGGCGATCATCAAGGGCCAGCAACTCGGCAGTCGTCGCAGTGGACCAGACCACGGAGCAATGTTTAGGATTCGCCAGAGGTAGAAACGCCAATGCGCCTACCGAGGTAAAGCACTGCCGTGCTACACCCTGATGCGGCGCCTGCGTTTCGATGGTAGTGACCAGCGCCGCCTGCTGATAGCTCCACTCGAGGGTTTTCACCTGGGTTAACGCTCGCACCGTCGATGCGCCCCCATCCGCACCCACCAGCAATTTGCAGCTAATGCTTTCGCCACCCAGGACACTGACCCTGTAACCCCCATCAATACGCTCGATGGCCTCAACCCCGTGATCGTAGTCTACTTGCGCTTCGTCAACGCTCAACCCGCGATCAAACAACACTTGGGTCAGCTGGTCATTCTCAATGATCGTACCGAGATGATTCGCTACCGCCGAATCAGCATCAAATTGGATCGAGGCTGTGCCACGACTATCCCATACGGACATCTGGTTGTAGGCACATTGCTGCGCAACTGGCGCCGGCCAAGCACCAAGCCGCTTTAACAGTGCCTCCGACGCCAGATTGATGGCGCTAACTCGAGGACTGACGCCGGCGATCAGCGCATGTCCTTGGCGACTGACGGCGGCTCTTACCGGCAACTGCGGCTGGCTTTGGCCATCAATCAGCCTGACTGACAGGCGCGAGCCCCGCAACGCGTTGACCAGCGTAAGTCCCACCAGTCCACCACCGACAATCAGCACATCAATAGGTTCTTGCATCTTCACGCCACCTTACTTGCCATGTACTGCTCAATAGCAGCCACAGTCTTTGGAATCATTGCGGTGATGACTTCACAACCTGCCTTCGTCACCAACACATCGTCTTCAATGCGAATACCAATGCCACGATAGCGCGCTGGCACATCCTCAAGGTCCTCGGCAATGTAGATACCGGGCTCGATCGTTGTCACCATACCGGGCTCGAAAACTCGCCACTCACCCTCTATCTGATACTCGCCCACATCATGCACATCCAGGCCAAGCCAGTGACCGGTGCGGTGCATATAAAATTTCTTGAACGCGCTATCGCGAATCAGCTCGTCAACTTCACCCTGCAGCAATCCCAGGCGGATAAGACCCAAGGTAATTTGTCGCACAGCCGCCTCGTGCGGTTGGTTCCAGTGATTACCGGGCTTAACTTCTGCAATAGCTGCCAACTGCGCCGCCAGTACAACATTATACACATCCGCCTGTGCCGGACTGTATCGCCCGCTAGCCGGCAGGGTACGAGTCACATCCGCCGCATAGCCTTCATACTCGGCACCGGCGTCAACCAACACCAGGTCACCAGACCTGATCACATCGGCATTCTGTGTGTAGTGCATGATATTCGCATTGTTGCCGGACCCAACAATCGACGGATAGGCCGTTGTCCGTGCGCCAGCCAGCGCGAAGGCATAGTTCAATTCAGCCTCAAGATGATACTCTCGAAGCCCCGGCTTCAACTCCGCCATAAGACGCAAATGACCCGCTGCTGTGGCGCTGACAGCATGGCGCATCACATTGACTTCCTGGGCGCTCTTAAACAGGCGAAGCTCATGGACGTATTGCGCAAGATGGACAAATTCACTTGCCGGTTTCGAGCCCGATGGCTGACTCAATGCAATTGAGTCCACCCAAGCGATGATCTGGGCATCAAACTCACGATGGGTACCCATGGCATAGTAAAGCTTGGCTTTGCCCTCAATCAGGCCAGGCAGGATGTCATCGATATCTGCGACCGGAAACGCATCATCAAGGCCTAACATCTGCATTGCCCGCTCTGGCCCGGTTATCTGGCCGTGCCAGCGTTCAATGTCAGGATCTCGCTCACGGCAGAAAAGAATGGTTTCGCCATGGGCGCGACCAGGCACCAGCACCAGCACCGAATCAGGCTCAGCAAAGCCACTCAGATAACGAAAGTCACTGTCCTGGCGGAAGGGATAATCGATATCGCTGTTGCGCACCATGACCCTGGAACTGGGCAGAATCGCAATACTGTCGGCCTCCATCATCGCCATTAAATCGGCACGACGCCTGGCGAACTCTTTCAGGGCAATGGTTGGGCTAGCTCTCATTCAAGGTTCCATCGAGACTGTCATTTTTACATCGCTATCAATACCGGGGTGTCAGACCTGGTAGTTTCTAGTGCAGGGAGGCAGCCGCGCATTCAGCAAACACCAACAGCGCTGACATACGCACGTACTCTGTGATCTCAAGCAGGTCCCCTTCGTTTGCTTCGTCGTCAGGCACTTCCTCATCTAGATTGGCAATATTACTGAGATCCGCCAGCAACTCGCGCAGATCATCACTCAAATCACCATTCTGGAATCGTCCCGCCAGACCGAATCCTGCCAAAAAGCCACTACACCATTCGCCCAGCGCCTGGGATCGAAGGGCAATAGCGGTCTCATCATCAGGCACTAGTAGATGGAAGTTAAATTCAGGGTCAAGGAGACCGGCCGCGACGTCTCTGAAGACCTGGCTCAGCAGTTCACCGTGAGTTGCGTCGATGACGACATCAGTATCCAACCACTCACGCAGGGCGCTCAAACCCGCGGCCGGGCTCATTGTTGAACCGGCGGACAGCAAACCAGCCACCAGACCGTGCACTTCAGCCGCACTATGGGGTACGCCAAGCGCAGCTACGCATGCCGATAACGTGTCGAAATCCACTCGCTTTTGAACCATGCTCAGCCACCTCATAAAAGCCTAAAGATACCATGCCTGCCATGGCAAGTTTGACCTTTCACAAGGCGGCGCTCTATAGTACCCAACGTTTCATTAATTGGTGATAAACCCTTGGAAATAAAAGACCTGGAAGCCAAAATTGACGAGTTAATTTTGCTGCTGGATGAAGTCGAACAGAAACAGGCTATGATGGCTGCCGAACGATCCAGCTGGCTGATAGAACGCAGCCGCTTACTGGAAAAAAATGAGTTAGCCAAAAATAAGATCGAGGCCATGATTATGCGTCTCAAGGCTCTGGATCAAGTCTCCCAAGCGGACGGATAGAACCCCATGAACAATGCCCAGACTGTGACGGTATCCATATTAGATAAGGATTATCAGGTTAACTGCAAGCCTGAGGAGGTCGCCGCACTTCAACAGTCAGCCCGCTATGTGGATCAAAAGATGCGGGAAATCAAATCTGGCTCGGCTATTTTAGGCCTTGATCGCATTGCCGTCATGGCCGCCCTGAATATTGCCAACGACTATATTAACGAGAATCAGAAATCCGAAAACGTCATCATTTCCCAAGCCGATGAGATCACAAATTTGACTGGCAAACTGGATCAGGCGTTGGTTCGTCTAAAATCTATTAATCGCTGAGTACAAGTTGCGATATACTCTTCCTTAGATTCCCTGGGTTGTGCGCCAGTCAACACGTCCTAAACCCTTTAAGCGCTAGCCAGGAGGTCTTTTTTCTCGGTGAATGTGCATGTCCGGACTCCGGAACGCCTGTAGCCAGTTAGGGGCCACCGCCTTGAACCGCTGGGTTCAAGGGCTTGTATGACAGCGGCAATTTGGGGAATTTTACTCGCTCAGGCGTGATTTATGCGCAAATCACTACGCACAAAACTCAGGGCTGCTCGTCGGCGTTTGAGCCCACATCAGCAACGTCTTGCCGCCATCGCCCTCAGCCGTCGACTACACCGTGATCCCAATTTTCGCCGGGCACGTCATATTGCCTTTTATCTGGCGAACGACGGTGAAATTGATCTGTTACCGCTGTTAAGACGCCAGACCGGCAATAAGACGTTCTACCTGCCCCTGCTCTCTGAGTCTCGACGACCTTGGGAGGCAACCCGACTGCTGTTTCAACCTTGGGACCCGAGCGACAAAACCCTCACCAAGAACCGCTACGGTATTTTTGAGCCGGCCTATACCCCGCGCAAGCTGAAGGCAGCGAACATGTTGGATCTGGTGTTGTTACCACTGGTAGGATTCGATCAGCAAGGCAATCGACTGGGCATGGGCAAGGGCTACTACGACCGCACCTTTGCGCGCCGCTCGAGTAGCTGGCGTCAGCCGAAACTGCTCGGGATCGCCCACGCCTGCCAGGAGGTCACAAGCCTGCCTCATGCAGAATGGGATGTGCCCCTTGACGGAGTAGTCACGGACAAAGGGCTTTGCTGGTGGCGCTGACGCGCGCCGCGTGATTTCGCGACAAAGCGCCATATCACCGGCGCTCCAGCAGCACCATAGAGCTCAGATCAGGGCAAACTAAAAGCCCATCACTTGGCCCAAAGCATTAACAGCCACACCTACGCCGAATATCACGAAGATTAATAAAATTAAATCAGGTTTCTTTTTCATTGTGTCCTTGCTGGGCGAAGACCCCATCCGCTTTTTTATTATTTTCCAGGGGATTCGCACAATATAACCTCGCGTGATAATAGTCAATGCAGGCCAAATGTCTGTTGGTCGGTTCTGTCGACTCGATCACATAAAAACCTGCCACTTGTCAGGCAGCGCGGATTTAATTTAGGATTCAACTTTAATATTCTTTAACCTAGCGCCCTCCCGGGGTGTCCCACTGATTCCTGGAACTCTATGGCCATTCTCGATATCGTCAGAATGGGGCACCCGGTGCTCCGCAAGCTTGCTGCTCCTTATCCGGTGAATGAGATTGGCTCCCCCGCTTTCACGCAACTGATCCACGACATGCAAGACACGCTGCATGCCAGCGGCGGTATCGGTCTCGCCGCTCCCCAGGTGAACATCCCCTACCAACTGGCCGTCATCGAGATTCTCAACACCAACAGCCGCTATGGAGAAATTCCGGCAATGCCCTTCGCCGTGTATATCAATCCGGTACTGACAGTCGTTGAGGACACTCTGGCAGGTTATTGGGAAGGCTGTTTGTCGATTCCCGGCATGATGGGTTATGTAGAGCGCCCGCAGCATATTCGGGTGGACTACCTGGACTTCCAGGGCCAGGCTAAGCACATTAGCCTAAGCGGCTTTCTCGCCACAGTGTTCCAACACGAGTTCGACCACCTACACGGGCATCTCTATGTTGATCGACTGAAGGATCCCAGTCTGTTCGCATTTGAAGCCGAGTATCGGCAATTCCACCAGGGCGACTTGGACGAACTACCCGATTAATCAGGCGAGAAATAGCTGGTAAGCTGGGTTGTCGGTTTCATCCCACCAACGAAAACCAATCTCTGCCAGATAGCTGTTGAACCGAGTCATCGCCGCATCAGGTACCTGAATACCCACGAGCACCCGCCCATAAGCCGAGCCATGATTTCGATAGTGGAACATCGAGATATTGAAGTCTTTGCCAAGACCGGTGAGAAAGCGTAATAACGCACCGGGCCGTTCGGGAAATTCAAATCGAAACAGACGTTCGTGTTCCGCCACTTCCGCGCGGCCACCGACCATATGCCGAACATGCAAGACCGCAACTTCATTCTCTGACAGATCAACCACAGAATAGCGTTTCGATAGTCGATCTCGAACCAGGTCACGGTCCTCGTCCTGAGGATGGGTTTGAATACCCACCAGCACCTGGGCACCCGCCTTGGAAGCATAGCGATAATTGAATTCAGTGATGTTGCGCTTGCCGATGGCCGCGCAAAATTGTCGAAAGCTGCCTGGTTTTTCAGGAATCGTAACGCCAAGCAGGATTTCTCGGCGTTCACCAATTTCAGTCCGCTCGGAAATATGCCGCAGTCGATCAAAATTAACGTTACTACCCGAGACGATGGCGACGTAGGCTGCCTGAGCCTTCGGAGCCGACGGCTCGCGCGCCAGATAACGTTTTAAGCCCGCGACCGCCAGCGCGCCAGATGGCTCCGATATTGTTCGTGTGTCTTCAAAGATATCCTTGATAGCAGCACAAATTTCATCAGTGCTGACCCGAATCACCTCATCGACGCAGTGCTTGGCTAACTTGAAGGTTTCAGTCCCGACCTGCAGGACTGCAGTACCATCAGCAAATTGATCCAGCTCGTCCGGGTTCAACCGAATTCGCTTCCCCGCATTCAAGGCAGCCCACATGCAGGCCGAACCTTCCGCCTCGACACCGATGATTTTGACGCCAGGACGTAAATATTTGACGTAGGTCCCCACCCCACTGATCAATCCACCGCCCCCCACAGGCACAAATATCGCCGCCAGCGGATCCGTGTGCTGACGTAGTATTTCCATGCCAATTGTTCCCTGACCGGCAATCACATCTGGGTCGTTGAAAGGATGGACATAGGTATAGTCGTGCTCAATGCTAAGCTGCAGGGCGTGTTCTGCCGCCTCATTGTAGCTGTCACCGTGCAAAATGATCTTAGCGCCCAACCCTGCCACTGCCTGTACCTTAATCTCTGGCGTATTGCGACCCATGACAATAACTGCCGAGATATTCAGTTTCTGTGCTGCCAAGGCAACACCCTGCGCATGATTGCCCGCCGACGCCGTGATGACACCGCGTTGCCGAATGTCGCTGTCGAGCTTTTTGATACGGTTGTATGCGCCGCGGAGTTTGAAACTGAATATTGGTTGCAGATCCTCACGCTTCAAGAGCACCTGTTGCCCCAGGCGTCGAGATAAGCCTACGGCTGGTTCGAGCGCAGTTTGTTCAGCGACATCGTAAACATCAGCTTCCAGAATCTTCTTAATATAGTGACTAAACACTTGGCTATTTCCCTGTTCACTTGCCCTGCTAGGTACCGCTAACCCCGAGCTCTTATTTTTTCTTTTCGCCTTTCTCTCAACCATAGCGCGGCGAGATCACCCTAAAATCGCCGAGATTACGTCGCACTTAGCGCCACTCTGCGATCAATACACCTGCGTGGCATATTCATCCTTAGCAACGCCGTTGTAAAAGTATAAACTGAACGCCCCAGCATCACACGTCGAAACGGGATCCGACAATTTCAAGGTTGCCCCTTCAAACCATGAGTGTTTATCCATGAATCAGGAAGCGTTAAAACAACAGGTCGCTCAGGCCGCTGTCGACTATATTGACCATCATCTGACGACCCAATCAGTGATTGGTGTGGGCACAGGTTCAACAGCCAACTACTTTATTGACGCCCTGGCACTGATCAAGCACAAATTCGACGGCACGGTCGCCAGCTCACTGGCTTCCGAGGAGCGTCTGCGCAGTCATGGCATACCGGTGTTTGATCTGAACGGGGTGAAAGACATGCAGTTTTATATCGACGGTGCCGATGAGAGCAACCATCAGCTTGAGCTCATCAAGGGCGGCGGTGGTGCGCTGACCCGAGAAAAAATCGTGGCGTCAGTGGCCGAAACCTTTATCTGTATTGTCGATGCCTCCAAAATGCAAGACACCCTTGGCAGTTTTCCGCTGCCAGTGGAAGTCATCCCGATGGCGACATCTGCTGTAGCCAGAGCCCTGGTCAAACTCGGTGGCAGACCCATTTATCGGCAGGACTTCATCACCGACAACGGCAACATTATTCTCGACGTGCATGACCTGCAGATCACTCACCCCAAGGCGCTGGAGTCTGCCATCAACAACCTGCCCGGTGTCGTCACGAACGGCTTATTCGCCTTAAGACCAGCCGATCTGATCATGGTGGGCACCGAGACAGGCGTAGACATCCGCAAGGCCCAATAGGCGCCCGCAGGACAGTCTAGCTCAGCAACTTGCCCGGGTTCATGATGTTGTTCGGGTCGAACACGGCCTTAACAGACCTCATCAAGTCGATCTCGACCATCGAACGACTGAAGGTCAGTTGATCGCGCTTAAGCAGCCCAACGCCATGCTCAGCGGATATGCTACCGTCGAATTCAGCCACGATTCGCATAATATGCCCGCTAACCAATTCGCATTCTGCCTTGAACGCGGCGACGGTCCAGTCGGCAGGTTTGAGAATATTCAGGTGTAAGTTGCCGTCGCCGATATGGCCAAACCAGACGATCTCAAAATTCGGATAACGTTGGCCCACTTCTGCATCCACAGCCGCAAGAAACTCTGGAACTCTGGAGACTCGCACCGCCACATCATTTTTATATGGGGTAAACGGCGTAATGGACTCAGAGATGTTCTCTCGCAAGCGCCACAGATCTCGCCGCTGAGTCTCGCTAGCACTGATCACTCCATCTGTCGTCAAACCCGCGTCCAGACAACTTTCAAAGGCGGCGAGAGACGCGTCAACATCCTCAGCCGAGACAACCTCATATTCTAACAGCGCGTAAAATGAAGACTGTTCAGCGAAGGGGTGTTTGCCGCCAGTGTGATTGATCACATGCTGCAATGCCTGTTCAGAAAAGAACTCATAGGCCGTCAATGAAACATGGCGGCGGAATGTCTCAAGCACCGCAATGATTTTTGCCATTTCCGGTACCGCAAGCAAAATCACATTCAAATTGCGGGGGCGGGGCGCGAGCCGAATAGTGGCCTCGACGATGAAACCCAGCGTCCCCTCCGAGCCGATAAACAGGTGACGAAAATCATAGCCTGTCGCGTTTTTCACCAAACCCTTGTTCAGGTCAAGTAGTTCACCGGTGCCCGTCACAACCTTCAGGCCCACCACCCAATCGCGGGTCAGGCCATAGCGCAGCACCTTAATGCCGCCAGCATTAGTCGCAATATTACCGCCGATCTGGCTCGATCCTGCCGAGGCAAAATCAACGGGATACAGACAATCATGCTCGGCCGCGAAGGCCTGCAAGTTGGCCGTGATGACCCCGGGCTGAACCACCGCATAATGATCAATCGGGTCAAAGTCGAGAATACGATTCATTTTCTCGAATGACACCACCAACTCACCGTTCATGGCCACAGCGCCACCACTGAGTCCAGTGCGACCACCGGACGGGACCAAAGCCAGTCGGTGCAGATTGGCAAACTTGACCAACGCCACAACCTCATCAACAGTGGTTGGGAAAATCACGGCCAACGCATTTGGCGCGTAAAAGCGCGTCCAGTCGAGACCGTACTTCTGCAGGGTCTCGGCATCCGTTGCTATTCCACAGCTCAACTCGGTTCTGAGTAAATCCAACATATGGGCCCGCAAGCCTCCTGAAAAAAAATCAACGACGACCGGCCGGTTCACCAGTCAAGCTGGTGTACCGTCACCAACTTTAAGACAAGCGCGGGTCGAGGGCGCCCGATGCATATTGTTCTGCCATCTTTTCGAGGGAGATTGGCTTGATTTTAGAACCATGACCGGCGGCTCCAAAGGCTTCATAACGGGCCACAACAAGGTCTTTCATGGCTTTTGTTGAGGCTGCGAGATATTTGCGTGGATCAAACTCTGCCTTATTCTCGGCGAGAAATCGCCGAACAGCGCCAGTCGAAGCCAAGCGTAGATCCGTGTCAATATTCACTTTGCGGACACCGTACTTGATGCCTGCCTGAATTTCCGCCACGGGCACCCCATAGGTCTCCGGGATTTCACCGCCGAATTCGTTGATTATGGCCAGCCATTCCTGCGGCACACTGGAGGAGCCGTGCATTACCAGATGAGTATTCGGCAGGCGTTCATGAATCGCCTTGATGCGATCGATCGCAAGGATATCACCGGTCGGCGGCCGACTGAATTTATAAGCGCCATGGCTCGTGCCGATAGCGATGGCCAAGGCATCGACCCCGGTTCGCTTGACGAAGTCACGAGCCTGCTCAGGATCCGTGAGCATTTGCTCCATGGTTAGAATTCCCTCTGCGCCACCGCCGTCTTCTTCCCCGGCTTCTCCGGTTTCCAGCGAGCCAAGACAGCCCAGTTCGCCCTCAACTGTGACCCCACAGGCATGGGCGAACCGAGTGGTCAGGCGAGTCACTTCGACATTGTATTCATAGTCTGCCGGTGTTTTCTGGTCGGCCAACAGGGAACCATCCATCATCACCGATGAAAATCCCGACTGAATCGATTGCTGGCACACATCTGGAGAGGCTCCATGATCCTGGTGCATCACCACCGGGATATTCGGAAACTCTTCGATCGCCGCCAAAATAAGGTGCCGCAGGAACGTTGAACCGGCGTACTTGCGCGCCCCTGCTGAGGCTTGCACGATCACAGGGCTATCCGTTTGCTGCGCGGCCTCCATGATGGCGCGCATCTGTTCAAGATTATTTACGTTGAACGCTGGTACGCCATACCCATGTTCCGCTGCGTGATCCAGCACTTGTCGCATACTCACTAACGCCATCTTTAAAGCTCCTTCCGATTCGTGTTCGTTTGACTACCAAGCGCCGCTAGAAGTCTGCCGCACCGATAACATACTACTGATTTTCTGCTCGCCTTAACTCATATCCTGTCGAGCGCGTAGCTCAAGGATTGCCACCGCCGGCAAGGTTTTACCCTCAACAAACTCAAGAAAAGCACCGCCGCCAGTGGAGATATAAGAGATATCACCAGCCAAACCATACTTGTCGATGGCCGCCAGAGTGTCGCCGCCGCCGGCAATGGAAAAGCCCTCGCTGTCCGCAATGGCCTGACCGAGTTTGCGGGTACCATCGGCGAACCCGTCAATCTCAAACACACCCACCGGTCCGTTCCAGATAATCGTTTTTGCCTGCCGAACAATATCCCCAATCAACTCACTGGTCTCGTGACCAATATCTAAAATCATATCGTCAGCCTCGATATCGGCCACGCGCTTGTACACAGGTACCGCGTCAGCAGACAAGGACTTGGCCACCACCACATCGACCGGCAATGGAATGTGGGTCTTGCTCAACAAGCTACTGGCAGTCGCCAATAAATCTGGCTCATATAGCGACTTACCCACTTCTACCCCGCTGGCAGCTAGAAACGTATTGGCGATACCACCGCCAACGATCAGGGTATCCACCTGCTCAGACAGTGTATCCAGCACTTCAAGCTTGGTGGATACCTTACTGCCACCAACGATGGCTACCACCGGCTTTCGAGGTTGCGCGACGGCTTTTTCCAACGCCTCAAGTTCGGCCACGAGTAACGGACCTGCACAGGCGATTGGCGCGTATCGAGCAACGCCCTCCGTCGTCGCCTGGGCACGATGCGCAGTACCAAAGGCATCCATCACGAAGATGTCACACAAGGCGGCTAATTGCCGAGCCAGGGTCTCATCGTTGGCAGATTCACCCGCATTGACGCGAACGTTCTCGAACAACACCAGATCCTGGGTGCCCCAATCGAAGCCCTGCAAGTAATTGTCTACCAGCTGGACCGTCTTACCCGTCAACTGCTCAATGTGCCGCGCCACCGGCGCCAAGCTGGCTTCAGGTTGCGCACTAATGGGCACGCCTTCGGTGGGTCGACCCAGATGCGACATCAACATGAC
>JABBAY010000110.1 GCA_018607725.1 K189A clade bacterium | reverse complement strand
GTGAGCGCGTAGTCAATGGCTTCGGCTTCCGTCCAACCCTTAGCGTGAATACCGGTATCAACGACCAGGCGGATTGCCCGCCAGATTTCACCAGTTAACCGGCCAAAGTCCCTATAGGAGTCTTGGTAGAACCCCATTTCCTTCCCAAGCCATTCTGAGTACAAACCCCAGCCTTCGCTAAATGCGGTGTAACCATGATAGGTTCTGAACCGCGGCAAGCCTTCTAGCTCTTGTTGAATCGCAATTTGCAGATGATGGCCCGGTAAGCCTTCATGGTAAGCCAAATTTTCAAGCCGAAAAATCGACATCGCCTGCATATCTGCTAAGTGCGCATAGAATACGCCCGGGCGACTACCGTCTTTGGTGCCCCGCATATAATGCGCTGCACCACCGGCTTGCTCTCTAAAGGCTTCCACCCGGCGCACCTCAAGTGGCCCCTTTGGCAGAATCCCGAAATAGTCTGGCAGCTTGGCCTCGATGCCACTGATAAAGTCTCGGGCTAACTGTAAGTAGCGTTCCCGGCCTTCATCGGTGTTCTCAAAATAGAATTCGTCACTGGTGCGCAGGTGCGTAAAAAAGTCCTGCAGGCTGCCCTCAAAGCCCACCGACTTGCGAATCGCGTTCATCTCTGCCTGAATTCGGGTGACCTCATCGAGCCCCGTCTGGTGAATGGCCTCGGCCGTCAGCGGTAGGGTTGTCATCTGCTTCAGACGATAGGTATAAAAGGCCGCACCCTCGGGCAATGCCCAAGCCCCGGTTGCCGTATCTGGCACACTATCGCGGTCCGCTTCAAGCCACGCATTGATGCGATCGTACGCTGGCTCCATCGACTGAAGGATGGCTGTTTTCGCCTCGGCTTTCAGTGCTTCGGCCTCAACGACCGTAATCGACTCGGCCAACACCAGCGCATCGACTTTAGCCGTAATATCCGCCCATAGCGCCGAGGTGCCCTCGTCCGTGAAGGGCGCGCCGCGGGTCACCCGCTGAATCTGACTCACCGCAACGTCATAGTCAAAATACGGCGCGCGAATACCGGCTGCGGCCGCGAGCTTTGCGCGATTCAAATAGGCATCAAAATAACCCGCAGAGGCTTTCAGCCTGGCAATATAAGCCTGCATATCGCTTGCGCTATCCACCTTGTGGTAGTTGATAAGAGCGTTCGGCAGGCCTGTGTGCGGCCCGTTTCGGCCAAACACATACTCATGCCGGCGATAGGGTAACGAGGCTTCAGCGCGATCTAACATAAACACCCACAGGTCATACGAGCGTTTGGCTTCAGGTTCCAGCGCGTCACGATCAAACTCCGCTTTTAGGCTTGCAACACTCACCCGGCGCCAAGCAAGACGCGCATCTGCGGCGGCATCCGATGGGTCATCTAATTTGTCATAATCGCTTTTATCACCCAGTCGCGTCTTCGACATGGGACTAAAGTCTAAATAAGTCTCAAATTCACCATCCAACCACTGATTGAGACGTTGAGACTCGGAAAGCGTCATGCCATCAGACGTCTGGCTCGTGGGCTTCGTTGGCTCACAGCCCACCAAGACGGTCAACGCCAATAGCACCAGTAGTCCGTGTTTCATATTTCCTTTCCTTCGATAAACGCCTAGGCCGTCTTGAGCCCCCCCCCAGCTAAACCCAGCAAGCATCCGAGTGCAACCGGTAAGTTAGCAGGGCTGAATAAGAAAATTAAGTGGCGTAAAGCCAATGTAAATTTTACTCCGACCCCAATTATTTCAAGCCCCCGACATCAAATCCTCACGCTGCGTGCGATGAACTCAGCGCCGCCGAGCCTTGCGCTCTGGATTGTATCGTCAAGTATTTCATAGTCAAAAGCTGCCTTAGCCGCATCGGCACGGGCAACCGACAGATATCGACCCAGTTCATGGTCATCATTGCCAATCAGCTCAATCAACTCTGCACGGTTGTTTATAGGGTTCGCTTGAATCCGCTAAACAATCACTTTTACCGATTAGAGCCGATACCTAGCAGTGATTTTACCCTAATGTTGTGCAACCGAATGCAGTCTTCAGAATTCTTCGGTAAGCTATTGCTAGCCAAAACTGAGCGCGCCGCCTTCGAATTGGCGGGAGCTAATTTGACCAACCAAGGATCCCTGAATGTCTGACATAGCATCATTATTTGAGCCCATGACCATTCGCGGCATGACCGTGCCGAACCGCATCGTCATGGCGCCCATGACCCGCTCCTTCTCCCCTGATGGTATTCCCGGCGAAGATGTTGCCGCCTATTACCAGCGACGTGGCGAGGCGGATGTCGGGCTACTGATCACAGAAGGCACAACTGTCGGCCGCGGTGGCGCGTCCAACGACCCCAGAGTACCCAACTTCCATGCTGAACAGGCCTTAAAAGGCTGGTCAAACGTGGTCGAAGCCACGCATAAAACCCCTGCAAAAATCGGCCCACAGCTTTGGCATGTGGGCATGATGCGCCAGCCCGGTACCGGCCCCGAACCCGATGCCAACTCCGATAGCCCTTCCGGCCGCTCCCATACTGGCTCACAAGTGCAGCCTGAACCCACCGAAAGTGAAGTGGCCGATATGGTTATGGCCTATGCCAATGCGGCAGGCGACGCCGCACGCCTAGGGTTTGATTGCGTTGAGATACACGGTGCCCATGGTTATTTAATCGACGAATTTTTTTGGGGTGTTATGAATACGCGTTCTGACCGATACGGCGGCGGTTTGGTTGAGCGGGCTAAATTTGCCGGCGAGGTCATTGCTGAGTGCCGTGCCCAAGTGGGCGCGGACATGCCAATCATCTTGCGTTGGTCACAGTGGAAGCAACAGGATTTCAGTGCGCGCCTGGCAGAAACCCCGGCGCAGCTCGAAGCGTTCTTAAAAGTGTTTGTTGATGCAGGCGTTGATGTCTTGCACGCCAGCCAGCGCCGCTGGTGGGAAGCGGAATATCCAGAGGTGGATGGTGAGCAAGGCTTGAATCTCGCCGGCTGGTGTAAAAAGCTCACCGGACTACCGTCGATTACTGTGGGTTCGGTTGGTTTATCCTCTGATTTTATCGGCAGTTTCCAGGGTGAGGCTTCAAAAACACAGCCTATCTCACTCGCGGTCGAACGACTCGCCCGCGGCGAGTTCGACATGATTGCGGTCGGTCGTGCCTTGCTGCAAGACCCCGATTGGGCCCAGAAGATCAAAGAGGGCCGGCATGATGAACTGGCTGATTGGGATTCGGCCTCGTTAGCAAAGCTGTACTAAACGGTCTTTTATCAACCTAGCGGACCGGCCCTACAGGGGCTCCGCTGGGTTTGAATAAATGG
>JABBAY010000032.1 GCA_018607725.1 K189A clade bacterium | reverse complement strand
CGCTGGGTAAAGGGGTCAGTATTGCGGGTTATACACTAACGCCTTTATTTGTCTGCGGCCTGACTGGATTCTACCCTGTGCTGTGGCTCGATATGTTGTTGGGTTGCGCTGCTGCAGCGTACACGGTGTACCTGTTATATATCGGTGTACCCATTGTGATGCAGATTCCTAAGGAACGAGGTTTTTTGTTTGCCAGCGCCATGGTTGGTGTGGCCCTGGTATTATGCGCGGCGTTACTGGGTGCAACTGTTATCCTCTGGGAAATGGGTGCTATGCCAATTTTTACGGATTAAGCCAGTCACAGATTAAGCCCGTCTCGGGTTAACCTTTCACAGATAGAGTCTGCGGCGCATGCCCTGTGGGAGTGGAGCGGAGTTTGTGACTTACGGTGACAGGATGAGCGAGATCGTGATCCAGGCCACAATCTCGCTCACTGCCGAGGTCTCAGTCTGGCAGACCGAGAACGCGCTTGCTGATAATGTTCATCTGGACTTCGTTGGTGCCACCATAAATAGTCACAGCACGACTACTCAGCCAGTTCTTCGTGGTTTCGAGCTCCTTGTTATCAAAGCCCTCGCCCTGCCAGCCGATGCCTTGAGTTCCCATTAGTTTGGATTTCAGCTCGGCGCTATTGCGGGCCAAATTTGAGCCGACTAACTTGAAGATAGAGGTCGCAGCACCAGGGGTTTTGCCGCTTGAGGCTTCCTGTACAACTCGTTGGGCTGTTAGCTGGAATGCGCGCTCTGTCATCGAATGATCGAGAATCTCGGCGCGTACGCCGTGATCTGCGATCTTGCCGTCAACTTTGCCAATATACTCGGCAGCGATTTCTGCAAATTCATTGCGCTTGACCTCACCTGGCTTGCGCTTTTTGGCGCCACCTGAGAGGCCGCCGATACCGGAACGCTCAAACTGCAGGAGGCGCTTGCCAACCGTCCAGCCCTTGTTCAATTCGCCCACCAAGTCTTCCCGTTTGGCGAGGGCATCGTCAAAGAAGGTCTCACAAAAGGGTGAAGAACCAGAAATTAACGAGATCGGTTTAATCGTCACGCCGGGCTGCAGCATATCCAGTAATACAAAACTGATGCCGTCATGCTTGGAGGCAGTGGGATCGGTTCTAACCAGGGCGAACATCCAGTTTGCATACTGAGCGCCGGAGGTCCAAACCTTCTGGCCGTTGATCACGAAGTTATCGCCATCAATAACAGCCTTGGTTTGCAGTGCGGCCAAATCAGAACCCGCGCCGGGTTCGCTGTAACCTTGGCACCAAGTTGCTTCGCCACTGACGATCTTCGGCAGGTGACGCTTCTTTTGTTCTTCCGTACCATACTCAAGCAAAGTCGGCCCGATCATGGCTAAACCCATGCCCGAACTGGCAGCGACGGCCTTGATGCGGCCCATTTCCTGCGCCAATACCTGAGCTTCTGCTGCGGAGAGCCCGCCGCCGGCATACTCCTTCGGCCAAGTGGGCGCTGTCCAGCCCCGTGCAGCCATGACCTTCAGCCATTGTCGAGCATCATCGGTATCATAAATGAGGTGGGCATCTTCCCAGTGAAAAGTGCGGTTACGCATGGTCTGGGGACAATTGGCCTCGAGCCAAGTGCGGGTTTCCTCGCGGAAAGCATCTAAATTCGACATCGTTTACTCCTTGAATTCGTCTGTACGCCAGTAAGCCATAAATATTGTTTGGTGCAAACGACTATTAGTGGGGTAGATAGCGTTCGATTCGCTGGGTTCTGAGATTCAGATCGCTCGGCTACGACCTAGCTTACCCCATCGACCATGGCTCGCTTGCCAATCCAGACCGCGATCGCCTGAGCGATTAGCTCACCCTGCTGGTTGAAAATCGCTGATCCTGCAAAGTGTTTTTTGCCATCGACGTTAATTGGCCAGGCAGTGACTACCAGCGGCTCGCCCGCTCGGACCCGGCCGTGCACGCTGGCGGTCATACGACCCAGTAATCCCGTGAGCTGGCCCGCGTGAAAGTAGGCCAATTGCCCTGGGCAATCCAATGCTGTCCATAAAAACCTGGCGGGTAACTGGCCATCTGAATCCCCCCATTCGGCGCGGGTTTGCCAAGCGGCAGCGACCTGTCCGCCTTCCAAGGGTGCGGCATAGACCTGCAAGCCAGTTGAGTGACCGGCGCCGCAGCAGAAGCAGATCGGGTGAAGCCCCAGGCTGCCGGGCATGGGAGAGTCCTGTCGTTGTTGGAGCGGTATAGCGAGGTGTCTGACAGCCAGTGCTTGTTGAAAAGTAGGCGGTGCAGGAATATCGAGACTGAAGGGTTGAGGCCTGACTTCAGCGATCAGGGTCCTGGTGCTAGTTGTCTCGCCGGTATTGTCAGCGTCGCTCTCGATTGTCACCGAAGCCTGGTTCGCAGCGTCATGACGATGGACGCTCATCGCGGCGTCTAGGGGAATAGGGGCGCGCAAGGTGACTTCCACGGCTTGGTCTGGGGCCTGCTGTACTTGCTCTGCAAACGCACCGGCGACGTAGCCGCCATTGCCTGATTTTGGAGGGCCGCGAAAGCGCTCCGGGATGGTGATATGTTTTTGCATTGTCTCAATTTCCAGTCAAAGTCTTTGCCCCGCGCCGTGCAGTGAATCTATGCCACTCTAGGTACTTCACTTAAGTGGGCGCCGGTGGCGAATAGGGCCATCGGTTGTGTCGAGCGAACCGGATATTAGGTCAATGTCGTCGCGACAGCAAACGGCACGGATCAATCAGTTCCGCGCGGCTACGCTTGGGTTTGGGGTCAATGCCTTGATGGTGATGACACCGAGAGCCTCGAGTGTCTCTCGATTAATTAAGTCACTTGAGTGCAACAGGATTGCGACTTTAGTAGTGATGGGCGTGTATCCCAGTAGCAGAGAAATATCGTGGCGCAGCTTTGTCGAGACGCGAGAATCAACAATAATGGCGGAGAGATCGTCTAAGTGGGCAATGATATTGATCGCCTCAGAGATGTTCCTCGCATAGACGATATTGTTTGGATCTAGCCCCCCGTGATCTTGAACCAGACGCTGCAGAGTGGGGTCCAGATCGGGCTGATTTTGTGCAAGGATTTTGTTATCTAGATCAATTGCTAAAATGGTCATGTTAGATCATTCATAGGCTAAAAACAGGTAACTATTATTGTCGTGACAAAGCCATCTAGTCGTTGATGCAAGTCAATGAGGGAGATTGGTTCATGGGTGAGACTGCTTGGCATCGGTATCCAGCGCCGGCACCGTGAAAGGAATTTCCTTCGGCGATTGTGAAGCGGGTTGGCCGTTATCGATACAGGATCGATACAGGATCGATACAGGATCGA
>JABBAY010000222.1 GCA_018607725.1 K189A clade bacterium | reverse complement strand
GTAAAGCCAAAGTGCTTTAGCACTTCGCCACCGGGTCCGGACTCACCAAAACTGGTCATACCGATGACTCGACCGTCGAGGCCAACCCACTTCCACCAGTAATCAACATGCGCCGACTCCACCGCCAGTCGATGGCGGTTAGCAGGGGGCAGGACGCTGTCTCGATAAGCTTGATCCTGGGCTTCAAAGACATCGGCACTGGGCATGGAGACGACCCGCGCTGCAACACCCTGTTTGGCCAGCGCTGCGAAGGCTTGAACCGCAATGCCAACCTCCGAACCGGTCGCAATAATAATGAGCTGCGCTGGCTCAGCACTGTCACATAAAACATAGGCGCCCCGTTTGATATCGGCGATCTGAGCTGCCGAGCGCGCTTGGTGCGGCAAGCTCTGTCGAGACAAAACCAGCGCCGTTGGGCCGCCTTGACGTTCGACGGCACCGCGCCAGGCCACCACCGTTTCAACGCCATCGGCGGGGCGCCAGACAGACATATTAGGCATACCTCTGAGGCTGGCAAGATGTTCGATGGGCTGGTGAGTCGGCCCATCTTCACCCTGACCGATAGAATCATGGGTGTACACCAGCACATTTCTCAGGCCCATGAGAGCCGCCATGCGTACGGCGTTTTTGGCATAGTCCATAAACACTAAAAAGGTACCGGTGAAGGGCAGAATGCCACCATGCAGCGCCAAGCCATTCGCGATGGCCGTCATACCAAATTCTCGAACACCGTAGTAAATATAGTTACCATCAGGCTGTTCCGCACTTACCGGCTGCATCGTCGGCCAGTTCGTCAGATTGGAGCCGGTCAGATCTGCCGAGCCCCCCACCAGTTCAGGCAGTAACTCAGCCATGTGTGCGATCACCTTGGCCGAGGCCTGCCGAGATGCCAGGTTTTCACCGAGGCTATCCGTGGTCTCCAGCAAGGCATCCATCGCCGCGGGCCATTGAGCCGGCAGGTCACCCCCATGGCGCCTATTGAACTCGGCGGCCAACTCAGGAAAATGTTGCTGATAACCCCGAAACAGGGCTTCCCAAGACGCCTCCAACGCGGCACCGCGATCTCGAGCGTCCCAGCTCTGCGCAATCTCGTCCGGCACCACAAAGGGTGGGTGGGACCAATCCAATGCTGCCCGGGCACCGCTAATTTCTTCGGCACCCAGCGGCGCTCCGTGGCTGGCGGCGGTGCCGGCCTTGGTGGGCGCGCCATACCCAATTGTAGTCTGGCAACAGATCAGGGTCGGCTTGGCAGACTCGTTCCTGGCTATCTCTAGCGCCGCGGCAACCGCCTGCCCATCATGACCATCAACCCGGTCGATGACCTGCCAGCCATAGGCTCTGAAACGTGCCGGGGTATCATCCGTAAACCAGTCTTTGACGTCGCCGTCGATCGAGATGCCATTGTCATCGTACAGGCAAATCAATTTTCCCAGGCCCAAAGTCCCAGCCAATGACGCCACTTCATGGGAGATACCCTCCATCAAACAGCCATCGCCGACAAAGGTGTAGGTACAGTGATCGACAATTTGAAAGTCTTGATCATTCAGGGTTCGATTAAAATGTGCCGCCAGCAGCTTTTCTGCAATGGCCAACCCGACGGCATTCGCCAAGCCCTGACCCAGAGGCCCCGTGGTGGTTTCCACCCCTGGTGTGTGGCCAAATTCTGGATGCCCCGGCGTTCGAGAACCCAACTGCCGAAATTTTTCAAGCTCGGACATGGGCAAATCGTAGCCGGTCAAGTGCAGCAGGGCATAGATCAACATGGAGCCATGACCGTTCGACAGCACAAAACGATCGCGGTTAGACCACTTCGGATTGGCTGGATTGTGCCGCAAAAAGCCAGTCCAGAGCGTCTCAGCGATATCCGCCATACCGAGGGGTGCGCCTGGGTGCCCGGATTTGGCTTGCTGGACGGCGTCCATCGCCAGCGCGCGTATGGCATTGGCTCTTTGTCGAGATGAAATCATATTCAAATCCGTTGTGACACTGAAGGGTTCGGTCGCCATTTTCACTTAGCCCCTTCGAGACATCAATGGAAATCCCAACGAATCATGAATATTTTCGAGAATCAACCTGAACCGATATCACGCCAGACACCTGTAATTCAGGCCCATTTACAGGTAATGTGCACTACTTTGATTCAGCCTATAGCGAGCTTATTGATATGTCCCGAACGTCATTGTTTACTTCCGAGTCGGTATCCGAAGGCCATCCTGACAAAATGGCAGACCAACTTTCCGATGCGATCCTTGATGCACTGCTCGCTCAAGACGTAAACGCGCGCGTGGCGTGTGAGACTATGGTCAAAACCGGCATGGTCGTCTTGGCTGGCGAAATTACTACCGAGGCCTGGGTTGACGTCGAGGAAATCTGCCGCGAGGTGATACTCAATATTGGCTACAACAGCTCAGCCGTGGGTTTCGATGGCGCCAGCTGCGCTGTGCTGAACGCTATCGGCAAGCAGTCACCGGATATTGCTCAGGGTGTCGACGAAACTGCCGATCACGAACAAGGCGCCGGCGATCAAGGCTTGATGTTTGGTTACGCCAGTAACGAAACTAATGTGCTGATGCCCGCCCCGATCACCTATTCTCATCGCCTCGTCAAGCGCCAGGCTGAAGTTCGAAAGTCCGGCAAACTGCCATTTTTACGACCCGATGCCAAGAGCCAGATCACCTTCAAGTATGACGCTCAGGGCCAGCCCGTTTCTATCGAAGCCGTGGTATTGTCGACCCAGCACGATCCTGACATCTCTCAGGCTGATCTGCGCGAAGCCGTGATGGAAGAAATTATCAAACCCGTATTGCCTGAAAGTTGGTTACATGCCGGCACTCAGTACCATATCAATCCCACCGGCAAATTCGTAATTGGCGGCCCCGTTGGCGACTGTGGATTGACTGGCCGCAAGATCATCGTCGATACCTACGGCGGCATGGCTCGCCATGGAGGCGGCGCTTTCTCCGGCAAGGATCCTTCCAAGGTTGATCGCAGCGCTGCGTATGCAGGCCGCTACGTGGCCAAGAACATCGTTGCTGCCGGACTGGCTGATCGTTGCGAAATCCAAGTTTCCTATGCCATCGGCGTGGCCGAGCCCACTTCCATCAGCATCGACACCTTCGGTACCGGCAAGTTGCCTGACCATGAAATCGAATTGCTGGTCAGAGAACACTTTGATCTGCGGCCCAAGGGCTTGATTGCTATGCTCGAACTAAAACGGCCGATCTACCTGGCCACTGCAGCCTACGGTCATTTTGGTCGAGAAGAACCTAATTTCACCTGGGAACGAACCGATAAGGCTGTCGATCTGGCGAAGGCATTATAGGCTACGATCATGACATCACTCAGCCGACACCCGGTGCATTTCAGCTTCGAGTTCGCCGCGCCTAAGTCTGATGAGGCGCTGGCGAAACTGGCGAAGACTCACGAGCGCCTTCAGGTGCTTAACCCGCACTTCTTTTCCGTCACCTATGGCGCGGGCGGTTCCACTCGAGACGGTACTCGGCAAGCAGTGCTGGATATCAGCGCGGCGGGCTCAAGCGTGGCCCCACATCTGTCTTTCGGTGGCGACTCTGCGACTAAAATTGGAACACTACTGAAAGACTATCAAGCCGCAGGCATCAACCGAGTGGTTGCCTTGCGCGGCGATATTCCTTCGGGAATGGGTTCCGTCAAACTGACGTATGCCAACGACCTGGTGACTTTTATCCGCGAACAAACGGGCGATCACTTCCATATCGAGGTCGCGGCCTATCCAGAAATCCACCCCGACTCGCGCAATGTTGAAGCGGACTTGCAGTATTTCAAAGCCAAGGTCGATGCGGGCGCTGATAGCGCTATCACCCAGTATTTTTACAACGCCGAAAGCTACTTTCGCTTTATCGATGCCTGCGACAAATTGGCTATCTCGATTCCTATCGTGCCCGGCATTATGCCTATCACCAACTACCAAACCCTGGTCAGGTTTTCAGACACTTGTGGCGCCGATATTCCTCGCTGGATTAGAAAGCATCTCGAGTCGTATCAAGACGATCGAGAAAGCCTCAAGGCCTTTGGTGAAGATGTTGTGACCCGTTTGTGCCAGCAACTGCTGGATGCAGGCGCCCCCGGATTGCATTTTTACACCCTCAACCAGTCTGGGCCGACTCTCAAGCTATGGCGCAATCTCGGCCTCTAACGACGATCCTATTAGCCTATGCGCCAATCCAGAGTGTTTGTTCAGCAAGACCTTGGCGCCGGGCTGCGCATCGAACTTGACAGTACCACCAGCCATTACCTGAAGAATGTGCTGCGCGTTAGCGTCGACACCGGGGTTGTACTCTTTAACGGAACCGGCGGCGAATATCAGGGTACGGTCGTCGCTATCAGCAAAGCTCAGGTGTCTATCCAGCTCAGCAGCTTTGACCCCACTGATCGGTGCTCGCCCGTCAGTATCCAGCTGGGTCTGTGTGTCACCAAACGTGAGGCCATGGATACCGCGGTGCAAATGGCCACTGAACTCGGGGTTAGTCAGATCCAGCCCTTGTACTCTGACTATACTAATGTCGCTCGACAGACCACCAAAAAACGCGCCGGACACTGGCAGCACATTATCTATAGCGCTTGCGAGCAATGCGGCCTGAATCGCCCACCGGCCTTGCGCCCTGTTGAGGCATTGAGCACCTGGATGGCACAGACAGATGCCGATCTTAAACTTATCGCTGATCCCAGCGGCCAGGCCAATTTGCTGAACCTGAGTGCGACGCCCGCCAGCATTGCCGTTCTGATTGGTCCTGAAGGCGGATTTGCAGCGCAGGAACTGGTTGATGCGCGCCAGCAAGGGTTCATTGCTGTGGGCTTGGGGCCAAGAATTTTACGCGCAGCCCACGCACCAGCAACGGTCATCGGCCTACTGCAGGCGCGATTTGGAGATCTACAGCACAGCCTCAAAGGCAATGAGGTCGACCTGGGCCTCAATATAGTCGACATCGGGGATTGAGACGACCAGATTGCCGTACCTGACTTTCAATACCTCCGTAATCGCAACCTCGTCAGCCGCATCCAACAGTTCATCGTCATTGATCATCACCCGCTGCGGCTGTGCCTGCGCCACCAGCGCGTAATATTGAAAGCCTCGCCAGTCACCCAACGCGCGCACCACAACTAAACTGGCAGACGATACGCTGACGAGGGAAAAGCTCGCGCGCTTCATCGTCAGCATCTCAAAGGACACAACCGGAACCTGTTCACCCCGCCACGCCAGCAAGCCAATAAACCAATCAGGTGTGTCCTGTACCCGTTGCAGCGGCTCATAGGGAATAATCTCCGCCACGCTCGCTGCTGGAAGCAAAATCGTGCTCTTCTGTAACGGTATCACATAGGTCGCAAGTGCTTCAGTCTCATGACTCATAGGGATTCCTGCCGAGTTGTCTGGGCCGCCGCTAATACATCTTCGATGCTGCTCAACAAGCTTGCTTCCTGGAATGGCTTACCCAGGAAGCCGTTGACCCCGAGTGCTTGCGCCTGCTGCTGGTGCTTTTCACCGGTACGGGACGTGATCATGATAATCGGCAAGGCTGCGAGACGCTCATCCCGGCGGACAGAACGTAACACCTCGAAGCCATCCATACGGGGCATTTCAATGTCCAGCAAGACCATATCTGGGTAGATATCTTGTAACTGACGCAGGGCATCTAGCCCGTCTTTGGCCGTTACCACCTCCCAGCCATGCCGCTCCATCAGCCTGGAAGTCACTTTTCTCACTGTCACAGAATCATCCACAATCATCACTGTTCTGATGGCGGTTTGCGGCTCAACGGTGTCCAGCGGCCGGGTCTCGCTCTGCGCTTCACCTGCATTGCGGACCAACGCCATAATGTCGAGGATGATCACAACGCTACCGTCACCGAGCACAGTCGCACCGGCTATGCCGCCGACATCACTGAGTTGTCGACCCAGGGTTTTAACCACTACTTCACGGGCACCGATCACTCGATCCACTTGCAGGGCGATGGCGGTATCACCACTTCTCGCCAAAATGACGGGCAATGGCGCCAACTGACCCGCAAAACTCGGCTTTTCGGAACGCTCCAGCATTTCGCCCATATAGGCCAGACGATAGGGTTGACCCGCGTATTCAAACATTGGCGCATCTGGCTGATAGTAGGCTTCAAGTTCATACGGGCTGACCCGCACGATACCTTCAATCGTGTTCAGCGGTACCGCATAAGTCTCCTCTTTGACAACCACCATCAACGCACGATTGATCGACACGGTGAAAGGGATACGAATAATAAACTGGGTACCTTGACCCTCCGCCGAATCAATCGCCAGAGACCCACCCAGTTGCTTAATTTCGCTATTGACCACATCCATGCCCACGCCGCGCCCGGATATCTGGGTCAATTTTGCCGCTGTGCTGAAGCCAGCATGCATAATGAATTGCCTGACCTCGTGATCGGAAATCGGCTCACCGGCTTTGATCAGCCCTCTCTCAATGGCCTTGGTTTTCACCGCGGCGACATTGATCCCAGCACCATCATCACTGACCGTCAGGACCACATTGCCGCCTTCTCGCGACAGGCGCAGACTGATGCGTCCGATTTCCGGTTTATTCGCCAACAGTCGCTGTTCTGCTGGCTCGATCCCGTGATCGACGGCATTCCGTAGCATATGTTCGAGGGGCGCGACGATCCTCTCCAAAACATTTCGATCGAGTTCACCCTCCACATTAAAGGCGTCAAAGCGGACTGATTTGCCTACTTCGGCACTGATCTGTCGAACAATTCGTCGTAATCGAGGTATGAGTCGCGCAAATGGCACCATGCGGGTCCGGGTCAAGCCCTCCTGCAACTCGGCGCTGATTCGTGCCTGTTGATGCAGCAGGGTTTCAGTATCGCGACTCTTATTCAGCAGTGTCTCTTTAAGATCCATCATGTCCGATGAACCTTCATTCAGAGAGCGAGAGATTTCCTGAAGCAGGGTATAACGATCCATTTCTAGCTCATCGAAAGCCGCGTCGCCCTCGGCAGCACGCTTACCAAACACCGTTTCTCGAGATTCGGTTTCAATATCCAACAACCGGACTTGCTCCCGGATTCGAGCGATGGTGTCTGCCATCTCCTCGATCGCGCCGCCGAAATCAGCGATGGTCTGTTCGATTCGTCCTCGAGTAACGCCTGCTTCTCCCGCCAGATTAATCAACTGCTCAAGCAGATCGGAGGAGACCCTGACCATTTCGGGCGCCGGTTTTATCGGCCCGACCCGGTCGGTCACAGCTTCCTGCTCAGGGGCGGCAGGCTCGATAACGGCCCCTGCCAACAAGGGAGCTCCGTCAACAGGCGCCGAACTATTCGCATGCGTTGCCGCCAGGAAAGACTGACGATAGTTTGCCACTCGACGTGCTAATTCATCCCGCTGCCGATTTAAGTCATGGTAGAACGCATCGTCAAGCGGTGCACCGCTGTGATCGTGACTGTTGAGGAAACTCTCAAGACCGTGCGCAAACTTACCCAAACTGTTTAAACCCGCGAGCCGAGCCCCTCCCTTGAGGGTATGCAGATATCGAAGCAACAATATCAACGGCTCCTTCGACTGCCGATCCTCACTCCAGTCATGAATGCTCTGCTCAATAAGCTCTAGCAGCTCATCAGCCTCCTCGATAAAGATCCCAAGAATCTCTTCATCGATTTCTTCTTCAAGTTCTTCGGCAATAACCTCGGTGACAGGACTCAGCGGCGGCGCGTCGACAGTATTGGGCTCAGCAGCATGGCTCGCGACGGCGACCGATACTGAATGACTGACGTCCCTTGACCCATAGGTTGTCGACGCGACCTCGTCCACGCTTTCAATACCCACCTGGCCCGTCATATAGTCTTGGTACAACGAGACTCGGCGATTAATCTCATCCAGGTGTTCATTCAGCGATGCAAAAAACGCTTCATTCAGCTCGACACCGGTTTGCTGGCCTTGCGCCAGCAAGGTTTCCATATCATGAGCCAATTCACCCAACGCATTGAGGCCAGAAATTCTAGCCCCCCCCTTCAAGGTGTGCAGGTGCCGTAACAGGCGGTCCAAGTGCATAACACTGCCCGTATCCGTGCTCCAATCCAGAATGCTCTGGTCCAGGCTTTCGATCAGCTCTTCAGCTTCTTCGAGAAACAGGGGCAGAACATCCTCATCAATCTGATCTTTTGGTAACGTCGATATTTGGTCCCCAAGGTCATCGGCGGTTGTCAGTCCCTCGACGCTGGGCTTCGCTGCAAGCCCCGGGGGAGTCAGCTTGGCAAGCTCGGCAATCAGCGCCGTGGCGGGTTGAATATCCTGGCTCGCAGCCACGTTATCAAACATGACGACCAAGGCTTCATGGGCTTTCACCAGCAGTTCGATAATCTCGACTGCCGGTCTTTCTTGCACTGCGGCGTAGACGTTTACTAATGCGGCGATCAGTTCTGACAACCCTTGCCGGCCCAGGGCCTGCGCTTGAACCTCCACAGCTTCAAGCTCGGCGGTCAGCATTTCAACCATGTCCTCGTCCCAATGCCTGAGCACTGCAGCGGGTCGACTAAGCAATTTGGCGAATTTCAAATCAAACGCGGCTGGTTGTTCGCTATCGTGGATAATAACCGCAACCGCATCTAGGAGCTCAGCGAGACCCGCCAGGGTCACACTTGACCCAGGTACATCCGCCAGATTTTCACCGATAATACCGCTGACAAACTCGGCAGCCCGTCGAATCAGCGCATCCACCTGTGGTGTTCGCGCCATTCCTGCGCCAAGGAGCTGCTGCGCCAGTATTTCCAAAGGCCCCGCGATCTGAACAATGGCGTCAATCCCTACCGCACCAGCACTACCCTTTAGGCTATGAAATGCGCCGACCACGGGCCCCGGCAGGGCTTCTGGGTTCTCCAGGTAGGCATTAATAACCGCAAGCTTGGCCTGCGCCTCGTCGACAAAAGCCTGAAGCAACATCTGATCTTCGAGCGCAACGGCAGCAGCTTCGACATTCGGGTGTTCAATCCCTGCGCGCTCTGTTATTTGAATATCGGTCGCTTGAATATCGGTCACTTCAATATCGGTCGCTTGAATATCGGTCTCGCTGAGGCCCATCACCTCAATATCCAGCGCATCTGTATTAAAGTCGTCGACAGTTAAGCGCCTATCCGGCAGAAACTGGGGCGCATCGACAGTCTCTGATGACGTTGTCACATCAGCCATGTCAGCCATATCAGCCATATCAGATACTTCAGACAAATCGAGCGTTTCAAACCCGTGTGGATCACTGGTACCTTGCGCCTGACTCGCGCCTGCTGTGACCTCGTCGCCAGGCGGTATTTCCAGGGTCGTCTCCATGGGTATTTCGGCGCGTATCAGCGCCCCCGTTTGGCTCACGAGATCGGCGATTTCGAACTCATGCTGGGTCGCCTTTTTCAGCGCCGCAACACCGGCAGGAATTCGCGCTATCACGCTTGCAACAACCTCATAGACCTTGGGCGTTACTTGAACAGAGCCGTCCAGCACGCTGTTCAGTAAATTTTCGGTCGCCAACGCGAGCTCACCGATGACCATCGCGCCCACCATTCGACCACTGCCCTTGAGCGTATGAAACGCTCGACGAATTTCCATCAACGCCTCATGGTCTTGCTCATCAGCACGCCAGAGGGGAAAGTATTGATCGATCGCTGCCTGGACTTCCTCAACTTCTTCAAAAAATATGTCGAGAATCTCTTGATCAACGAGATTCTCGACCGGAGATTCGGGCTGACGCAGAGATTCCGTCAAAGACGCATCGCCCTGCGCTTCAACGCTGACGTCAGCCGAGGAATGCTCCCGTGTTGCTGTTTGTGTCTCGCCATGCGCATCGACCGACGGTGCCGCGGCATCAGTCGCAGCCGCTATCTCCACTGGCGGCGCCTGACCTGGCGCGACCGGCAACAGCGGACCACGGCTCATGGCCAGCACTCGCTCCACGTCATAGCCCAACTTCGCTACCGACGACTCGGCGACCTCGATCATCTGCATATAAGGGTCAGTGGCACTTTCGAGTAGTCTCTCAAGATAATAGTCAATGCTGGTAATAGCATCTGCCAGGTCATCCAGCACCAGGGCATCCGGCAGAGTGTCCGCCTCGATCAACACCGACTCAACAAATACGGCACAGGCCAGCAGCACATTGGCAGGTCGGTCCTGACCCACCATAGTAAGACCACCCCGCAGATTGCGGAGGTTCTGGGCCAGACCCTCAAGTTTGCCGCCATCAAATTCTGCCGTGACGAAATCCACCAGCACATCTCTGACCTGCGCCAGACCATGACGAGTCTCCCGAATTACAGTAGCCTGGGCTTCACCAATGCTGCCCAACACTTCTGCACCCGCACCTTTACCACTAACGTCACGCAGGGCGGCGTCAATCTGCAGAAACGCCCGCGCCATCTCGATAAGTTGTTCATCCTGAGCCTCGTCGGCCTGCTGGCCAATCTGTTCTATCATGCCCAGCTGTTGGAGAACTGTCTGTTGATGCGCATTTAAACCAACCACTGACAACGTGCTCGCTATCTGCCGGAGTGCGGGTGCCAGGTCAAGGATCAGCTGTTTACTTTTCGAGCCGGATCTCACATAGAGATCGAGCTTGTCTGTGATCGCGCTGATTTCTTCGGTGAGGATATTCGCAACCGCCGCCAGCGTTTCGTCATCGGGGCCAAAGTTTATGTTGGAGGCGGACGCACGCGGCGCGGCAGTGAAGCGAAACTTGAGTCTAGCCGCGCTGATTTTCGGCGTAACTTGCGTGGCCTGCTGAATCCGAATCAAGAGTCCATTACCCAGTTTCGCCGAGATGCTGCCCAACGCATTGGAACCCTCATCGCCAAGCCGTTTGAGCTCAGCGTCTATGGCTTTGAGCTCATTCACCAATGCCATATCCAGCTTGATTGCACCCGCGACGACACCCTCAATAACCGCCGAACCAAGCTCAAACAGATTCGCCATGGCCGAATCACCGGCCAGCTCACCCAGACGGACAAACACTTTGGCGAGCACCCCAAGATTGTCCCGCGGGCGTTGTTTTTTCAAAAGGCCAGCCAACGCCTGCTGATAATGCACTCGCAGCTTCTTAGCTACCGCCGCGCCCAGGCCAGCCTCAAATGCGGCTCTGTCACTGGCATTAGGCGCAGCAATAAACCAGGCTGAGATCTCCGGGTTTGAGGGCACAGCATCATTCACCAGCGCTGTCTCACCACGGGCGACCCGCAGTTCATTCACCAGCAGTCCGACAAATTCTGGCGCGTCCTGCTGCTCTCGATGAATCCGATCCAGATAACCGGGCATCTGGAGCAGCGCTTGCATCAGTGTTTCCTGGCCCAACCTGACATCCTTAACAGACTTGCCCATTAAGCCCTGCGCCAGCTCTTCCATCTCCGCCACAATGTCGGTCGGACCTACTAGCTGCACCATCTTCAGCGTGCCATGAGCCTGGTGAATAGCCGTCAGACACGCCCGCATGCTGCCGGCGTCTTCCGGGGAAATAGCGACAGCCTCAAGCGCATTCTGAGCTTGCTCAAAGAGCTGGAATATCTCACCCTTAATCCATTCCAGGGCTACGTAATCTTGCGTCGTGCTCATCGTCCTCCCACTATCAATCGCTGCACCTGCGTTAGGGCAAGCCACATCACCTTAAGCCGGTAACTTAAAGCCGGTCACTGAGGCTCTAAGCTCGTTGGCCATATCGGCCAAATTACCTACCGCCGTCGCCGTCGACTTGATACCCGCCGTCGTTTGCGAGCTAATGTCTTCGATACTCTTCATGGTGTTCGAAATCTTACCGGCCGACGCCGCTTGCTGACGTGCCGCGTCCGAGATATTTTGAATAATTTCAGCCAGAGTCTTCGATACGCCTTCAATTTCACCCAGCGAAACGCCAGCATCCTTAGCCAACCGAGTACCCTGAACCACTTCAGCCGTGGTTTGCTCCATCGATGAGACTGCCTCATGGGTGTCGCTTTGAATCGTTTTAACCAGCGCTGAAATTTGCTTCGCTGCCGCGCCAGAGCGTTCAGCAAGCCGCTGCACCTCATCAGCAACAACCGCAAAACCTTTACCCGCATCGCCCGCCATCGAGGCCTGGATAGCGGCATTCAAGGACAAAATATTGGTCTGATCAGCAATGTCATTAATCAGCGAAACGATATCGCCAATCTCCTGAGAGCTCTCACCCAGACGCTTGATACGTTTGGCAGTTTCCTGAATCTGGCCACGGATCTTGTCCATGCCGCCAATCGTATTTTGAACGACAATCGCGCCCTGGCCGGCGATGTCTACCGAACGTTCAGCCACCGACGAGGACTCTGCCGCATTGTAGGAGACCTGGTCGATAGAAATAGCCATCTCATTGACCGCCGCTGATACATCCGCGATTTCCTTGGCTTGTCGAAGGGAAGCATCAGACAGTTGACTGACCGAATCTCGAGTCTCGTTCGCTGCAGCCGACACGTGGGTAGAGGTTGCGTTGATTTTCGACACCATCGCTCGCATCTGATCGATGGAAAAATTAATGGAGTCCGCAATCGCACCGGTGAAATTTTCTGTCACGGTGACCTGCACCCGCAAGTCACCGTCGGCAAAATCTGCCAACTCATCAAGCAACTGCAAAATGGCCAGCTGGTTCTGTTCATTCTGACGAAGGGTCTCTGTGACGACTCTCTTCGCCTGCAGGGACAACAGCATACCCACGATCAGCATGACCAAAAAAGCCGCGAGCGCGCAGCCAAGGCCCACCAGAGGTGACGCGAGCCCTTGGCCCGCCTCATCTTCATAACCATGGGTCAAGTCGCTCAGCCGGGCCAACAATTCAGCGGCACCGACGTTGATGCCTTGGGCCGCCGCCTTGACCTTCGAGACCTCTTCGGCGCGGGCAATTATCTCGTTCGTACTGGCGGACACCGAGCGGAATAACGCTTCGATTATACCCAGGCTTGTGCGAAGTTCCGGCGTGTCCGCTGCCGGGATCTGTAGTGCCTTATCACCGTTGGTCAACGCTTCGAGTACCTGGATAAAGTCGGCCCTGTCTCGATTGAAATTTTCGGCCAGATTCTTAACCCCGCCCATCTCGCGTACCTTGAGTACCTGGTCGATAGTGTGGGACATGCGCTCAACCAGTTGAGCCTGATACTGGGCTCGAACGACGACCCCGGCCGGAACGCCGCGACGCAGCAACTCGGCAACAACCTTGCTATTCTCCTGCTGGATCGCCGACAAGTTGATCAACAAATCGCGAGAATCCTCATCCTGAGTGACGAGCGCCGCACGATTATTCAGCACCGTATCAACATAGCTTCGCGTCTCAGCCCACAAGGCGGCGACGCGCTTCAACCGCGTCTGCTGGGCCGCCGACGAGGGCGGCAGAGCAGACGCCGCATTGCCGTTTATTAGATCGCCGAGGCGGGTATCAAACTCAGCGCGAGCCTCTGCCAACAAGGGGAATGCAGCCATACCGCCAGCCGCCGCTTGGCTACCTTGGCTCGCCATCTCCTGGGACAAAATGTTTAACGCGTTTGAATGACGCAAATAGGCCGTTGATTTCTCCACATCCTGATTCACTAAATAGTAATTCCCGATATAACCGGCGACGAGCAACACCAACGTCACAACGAGCCAAGTTATCTTCCGGTTTTTCATCATTGCGTCTTTGCCACTGGGTTGTTCCGCCATTTTTTTTCCTTGTTGGGTGTTAACTGATCCGGCTCAAACCTGGTTTGACAGCGTCTCAAGCCCGGGATCTGCGACCAGCGCTTTCAAACTCATGACTGGCCAAACTGCACCAGCGACGCGATAGCCGCCCTTGATAAAAGGTTGAAATATCACGTCAACTTCATCGATAGTCTCGGCATAGGCATCGCTCGGGAAGTGCTGCATACCCAGCGATTCATCGACCAAAAATCCAAAATAATGCTCTTCATCCTCCACTGCCAGAACGCGGCGCTGAACACGAGGTAAAGGCGAGTTAGCGCCAAAAAAAGTCGCCAGATCGAGCAGTGCCATGAGGCTGCCGCGAATATTCGCGATGCCGATGACAAAGGGTTTAACCCCTGGTAAGCGGGTCGAAGCGGGCAGACGCATCAACTCCGCAACCTCATTCATCGGGGTCACGAAGCGCTGGCCCAACAGACTAAATCCCAGGCCGTTCCAGTGGGTCTGGGCCGTCTCCTTCGCCGGTAACTCAACGGCGATCTGCTGGCTTCGTTGCGCCAACGCGGTTAAAACGGCTAAGGCATCCTGACTACTCATGATAGAAGCCTGCTCATGCTGAAAGCACGCTGCGCATCGCGGCAAACAACTTCGCTTTATCAACGGGTTTGGTGAGATAGGCCTGAGCGCCCTGACGGCGACCCCAGACCTTATCGGTCTCTTGGTCCTTGCCACTGACTATAATGACAGGAATATGACTCGTTTTTTCCCCTCGACAAATCAGCCTAGTCGCTTGAAAACCATTCATTCCGGGCATCACAATATCCATCAGGACCACATCCGGTTGCTCTGTGTTCGCCATGGCAACGCCATCACGGCCATTTTCCGCGGCGATGACCTCATAGCCGAGACTCTCCAGAAGTTCTCTAAACTTAATGAGCTCCGACGGTGAGTCATCAACCACCAATACTTTGGGCATTCCCTAAACACTCCTGAACATGGTGCTAATCAACTCACTTAACATGATCTCTTATGGCGCTCAGAAGCTCATCTTTGCTAAAGGGCTTAGTCAGATATTGATCAGACCCGACAATCCTTCCCTTGGCTCGATCGAACAGACCGTCTTTACTGGACAACATGATCACCGGCGTCTGTTTGAAAGCCTGGTTATTCTTGATCAAGGCACAGGTTTGATAGCCATCCAATCGTGGCATCATGATATCGACGAAGATAATAGCCGGCTGGGTATCTGCAATTTTTGCTAAGGCGTCGAATCCATCGGTTGCCGTCGTGACATCACAACCGGCCTTGCTCAACAACGTCTCCGCTGTTCGGCGAATCGTTTTGCTATCATCGATGACCATGACCCGGACACCCTCAAACTTGTCTTCCATATCGCTCCACTTATCCAGAAATACCAGCCCGAAACTGAGTAATGCACTATCCTTAGGCAACTTGGCCGATTTTTTAGCACGGCCCTTAAATTCAATCCATCCCTAGCAGACAGGCAAAGGATTTTTGCCCATAAGCGGTATAAGTGGTTTACAATTATCTACGCGCGAGCCTGCCGGGCGAAACCGACGACCATCGAAGAGGAGTTTTGATCTTGAGCTTTATACTGGGTGTTGTAATGGACCCCATCGAATCGATCAACCCAAAAAAAGACAGCACCCTGGCGATGATGCTCGCCGCGCAAGCTCGCGGTTGGACAATCTATTGCATGCAGCAGTCGGATCTACTGATCAAATCAGGTGAAGTGCATGGTCGTTTTTCAGAGCTCGAAGTACGCCATGATATGCATGACTGGTTCAGCATTAAGGCGATTCATGAAGGTCCATTAATAGAGCTCGATGCGGTGTTGATGCGCAAAGACCCACCCTTCGATATGGAATATATCTACACGACCTACATGCTGGAGATGGCTGAGCAGGCAGGGCTGCGGGTGCTCAATCGACCAGGCAGCATTCGAGACTGCAACGAAAAGCTGTTTGCCTTGCAGTTTCCTCAATGCTGCCCGCCACACTTGGTGAGCCGCGACCCGGCTCATCTGCGAGCATTTCATACAGAGCACCAGGACGTCATTTTTAAACCCCTGGACGGTATGGGTGGGGCGTCTATTTTTCGAGTTAAGCCGAAAGACTCAAATCTGAGCGTGATACTCGAGACCCTGACTCACCAGGGGACGGTCCAAACCATGGCCCAGAAATATATTCCTGAGATCACCGAAGGCGACAAACGGATTCTGCTGATCAATGGCGAGCCGATACCCTATGCCCTCGCCAGAATTCCAGCGATCGGCGAGTCTCGCGGCAACTTGGCCGCTGGTGGCGAGGGGGTTGCGCGCCCACTGACAGCCCGTGATCGGTGGATCTGCGACCAAGTAGGGCCAGCACTCAAAGCTCGCGGCCTGTATTTTGTCGGCATTGACGTCATCGGCGACTACCTCACCGAAATCAATGTCACTTGCCCAACCTGCATTCGCGAGCTTGATAAAGCCTATGACCTGGATATAGCCGGTGATTACATGGCCTTTATCGAGACGCTTTGCCATGACGGTCGCGGCTAACCCCGTTTTTACCGAGACGCGGCCAATCGTCACGGGCCCGCCAATCAACTCCGTAGACCGCCTGAGTTTCACGGTGTTCTTGGCGGTTGTCGTGCATGCCGCGTTGATTCTAGGCATCACATTCACGTTCGCGGATAAAGAACCTTCGACCCACACCATGGAAGTGACCCTGGCTCAGCATATGAGCCAACGTCGACCAATCAAGGCTGACTTCATTGCCCAGTTCAACCAGGCTGGCAGTGGTACCCTGGATAACAAGGCGGAACTGACGGCGCCAACTGAGGCTGATTATCATGATACGCAGATCCGAGAAACTTCACCTCGGGCCCAAAAGCCGGCAGCACCCAAGGTCGAGCAATCCCAACCGACGGTAGTAACCTCGACCACCGCAGCGGGCGACTCGGTCAACCTCAAGCCACTGCTCGATAGCCCTTCGCCGGAAGTCAGCTCAGATACCCTTCAAAAAACACTGTTACAACGCAGTCTCGAGATTGCCAGCTTAGAGGCTAGACTCGACGAACAACGCCAACTGTATGCCAAGCGACCACGCATTAAACGGCTGACCAGCATGGCCGCCGCCGCCAGCGCCGATGCATTTTATCTGAACTCCTGGCGACGAAAAATTGAGCGCATCGGCAATCTAAACTATCCGGCAGAAGCCCGACGCAATCGGCTCTATGGGAGTCTTCGCCTACAGGTAACCATACTGCCCGACGGCGGGCTCAAAGAGGTCATCGTCCTAAAATCTTCCGGTCATCAGGTGCTTGACCAGGCTGCCATCGATATCGTTAAACTGGCAGCGCCCTTTGCACCCTTCTCAGACGAATTGCGCCAGACCACCGACGAACTGCTCATCATCAGAACCTGGCAATTCCGTAAAAACAGCTCACTGCGAAGCTTGTAACATGCCCACCCATGCCCCTGACAACTCGTTCAGCAATCATTTCTTGGTGGCGCTCAATAGCTCCGGCTTGGCCAAGGATTATTTTTGCGACACGATTTCGCTACTCATAGACCATAACCAAGAGGGCGCCTTTGGCTTGGTGATCAATCGACCTTTGGCCCTGACCCTGGCTGACCTGTTGCCAGGTTTCGAGCAGCCCATCCTCTGTCCTGTGTTAGAAGGCGGACCGGTTGAGCCTGAACGACTCTTCTTTCTACATACTGCAGAACGTCAATACGCCGGCACCCTGAATATCTCAGAAACTATTGCGCTGAGCACCTCCAATGATCTTCTGGCGGACCTGAAATCGGGTAATACCCCGGCCCATATCGTCGCCGTGCTAGGCTATGCGGGATGGGGCTCGGGCCAACTCGAACGGGAGCTTGCCGAAACGATCTGGCAATTAACGCCCACCCACGCCGATATCGTTTTCACTGCGCCCTTTACAGAACGCCGCAATCAGGCGACTGCCTTGCTGGGTGTCGACCTTAATCTGATCAATCCGGCAGCTGGCTATGATTAACCCGCAAGACATCGTCATGGGCTTTGACTTCGGTACTAAGAAAATCGGTATCGCCATTGGTCAGGGCCTCACTGGCTCGGCCACACCTATCGCCATTGTGGCCGCACGAGACGGCATACCCAAATGGGCTGAGATAGAAGCTCTGCTTGACACTTGGGCACCTAAATTGCTGGTCGTCGGACTCCCTTTACACATGGATGACTCGCCCAGCCCATTATCCGTTCGCGCTGAAAAATTTGCTCGGCGGCTTACCGGGCGTTTTAACATTCCCCACCAAACTGTCGACGAGCGCCTATCTAGCTTCGCTGCAAAAGGCCTGGGGGATCATGGTGGCCCTATCGATGACATCGCCGCGCAGTTAATTCTTGAAACGTTTTTTCGCAGCCAGCCTGATCGTCAGTGAAGGCGAAACCCATGGTGGGACACGCGAAGGGCACCCATTAACGACGTCGCTCATGGTCCTCACTATTCGGTTCCAATGACAGGCTCCCCGCAGCCGAACCTATCACAGGCCCATTCCCTGCCAATTTGATCATCAGTCGCAGATCATTTGCAGAGTCCGCCGCAGCGAGGGCAGACTCGTAGGTAATATCCCCCGTTCGAAACAACGCGTACAACGCCTGGTCAAAGGTCTGCATCCCTTGCTCGTTAGACTTGCCCATCAATTCCTTCAAGGAATGCACCTCACCCTTGCGAATCATATCGGCCACCAGCGGCGTGTTAAGCAACACTTCAATGGCCGCACGACGACCCTTGCCATCAATCGTCGGCATCAGTTGCTGCGCAATCATACCGCGCAAATTCAGCGATAGGTCCATCCAAACCTGCCTATGGCGGTCCGCTGGGAAGAAGTTAATAATCCGATCCAGGGCTTGATTGGCGTTATTAGCATGCAGGGTCGCCATGCAAAGGTGTCCGGTTTCAGCGAAGGTCAGCGCATAGTCCATGGTCTCACGAGTTCGCACTTCGCCGACCATAATGACGTCAGGAGCCTGACGTAAGGTATTCTTCAGCGCCACGTCAAAACTCGGCGTATCCACGCCCACCTCACGCTGGGTCACCATACAACCACGATGCTCATGGATAAATTCAATGGGGTCCTCGATTGTGATGATATGCCCCTTACTGTTGGCATTGCGATGACCAATCATGGCGGCCAGTGATGTGGATTTACCGGTACCGGTGGCGCCCACAAAAATAAGTAAGCCACGCTGCGACATGGCTAGATCTTTGACGATCGGCGGTAATTGCAAGTCGTCGACACTGGGAATATGGGTTTCGATACGCCGCAAGACCATGCCAGCAAAATTCCGCTGATAAAAAGCGCTGATCCGAAATCGTCCAGCAATAGGCGAGTGGATAGCAAAGTTGCACTCCCGCTCAGCCTCAAATTCCTGCACCTGCGCTTCGGTCATGGTGCTGTGAACCATTTCGCGAGCTTGCTCTGGCGTTAAGGGGGTTTTCAGTAGGGGTAGCATCCGCCCGCTGACTTTCACCGAGGGTGGGAGCCCAGCCGTAATAAAAAGATCCGAGGCTCCCCGCTCCACAACCACCTTCAATAACTTGTCAAAATCGATCATGGGACCTCACTCGGCTTTATTTGAAGTCAGCAGGTATTTTGGCTTTTTCGCGGGCTTGCTCCAGGCTAATAAGCTTCTTGTCAACGAGCGCACGCAGGCACTGATCCAGGGTCTGCATTCCCAAATTACCACCCGTCTGAATCGCTGAGTACATCTGCGCCACTTTGTCCTCGCGAATCAGGTTCCGAATGGCCGGGGTGCAAAGCATGATTTCGTGGGCCGCGACACGGCCACCGCCAATTTTCTTCAATAGATTTTGCGACACCACCGCTGACAGGGACTCTGACAGCATGGAGCGCACCATGGATTTCTCTGACGCCGGAAAGACATCAATAACCCGGTCGATCGTCTTGGCTGCAGACGAGGTATGCAGCGTACCGAACACCATATGACCGGTTTCTGCCGCTTCTAGCGCCAGCCTGATAGTTTCCAGATCGCGCATCTCGCCTACCAGAATAATGTCCGGGTCCTCACGCAAAGCCGACCGTAACGCTTCGTTAAAGCCCAGAGTGTCACGATGCACCTCGCGCTGATTAATCAGACACTTTTTGCTCTCGTGAACAAATTCGATGGGATCTTCGACAGTCAAAATATGCTGATAACGGTTATCGTTAATATAATCCATCATGGCTGCGAGGGTCGTGCTCTTGCCCGAACCGGTGGGCCCCGTGACAGTGATCAGGCCGCGGGGGGTTTCTGCGATGCTCTTGAATATCTGCCCCATCCCTAAGTCATCCATGGTCAAGACCTTGGAGGGGATGGTCCGAAACACTGCGCCAGAACCGCGATTCTGGTTGAATGCGTTGACTCGAAAACGCGCAATACCGGGAATTTCAAAGGAAAAATCGCACTCGAAGATCTCCTCATAGTCCTTGCGTTGCTTGTCATTCATGATCTCATAGATTAATGAATGGACTTCTTTGTGATCGAGGGCTGGCAAATTGATTCGCCGAATGTCACCATCCACTCTGATCATTGGCGGCAACCCAGCGGATAAATGCAGGTCCGATGCCCCTTGTTTCTCACTAAATGCGAGCAGTTCTGTAATATCCATGAGATTGGCCTTCATCAAGTAACTTATCGGCTAGTAGCATGCGGCAAGGCCATCTACGCGGCTCGCTGGCCCTGACACAGACGCCGCAAAATATCGACGACCGACTTGATGCGCAAAGCCAACGCCTAGTGCGACATCGCAGGCTGATGAGTTAAATAGTATTATTGAATGCACGAATACACCACCGTTTCACTGCTGGACTGTCGCCCACCGGTAATAAAATCTGACGGGCAGCACAAAAGGTGGAAAGTCGAACCGCATCACCAGACAAAGTATCGAGTGAACATTTGAGCACTAAGCGAACGAACGACCATCATCACCAGGCAGTTGCCGAGAAGCTGACGCGAGTCCGGCAACAAATCATCGAATTATCCAAGCACTATGATCGAGGTGCCGATTCGGTCTCGCTGCTGGCCGTTAGTAAGACCCGACCTATTACTGACCTACAAGCAGCGCTCGCCATAGGCCAACGGGATTTCGGTGAAAATTATTTGCAGGAGGCGCTGGATAAGATTCTGGCCTTGGGCGAAACAGACACGGACGCTCCCCAGTGGCACTATATTGGGGCCATCCAGTCGAACAAGACGCGACCGATCGCCGAGCACTTTGATTGGGTTCATACCCTTTCCAGCAGCAAGATTGCCACCCGTCTGGCAAATCAGCGAACCGCTGCTCGGCCGCCACTAAACGTCCTGATTCAAGTCAATATCGACGCCGAAGACTCGAAAGCGGGTGTGTTGGCCACAGACCTAATGCCGTTGATCGACGCTATTCTGCCACTGCCCAACCTGGCGCTTCGCGGTTTAATGGCGATACCCAGAGCGGCTACCACCTTGGATGCCCAAAGAAGACCATTTCGCCAACTCCACGAATTGCTCAACGTCGCCCAACAACACTATGGCGCTGACCTGTCTGGTTTTGATCAATTGTCTATGGGCATGTCTGCTGATATGGAGGCCGCCATCGCCGAGGGGAGTACCTGGGTCAGAGTCGGCACCGCTATTTTTGGTGAGCGGGCAGGCAAGGGCGACGCGACTCTCGCACCTAAGGGCGGCCAATGACCCTGCCGAGCACGCGAAATTATACAGCCGCAGGTAAATTTCGAGTAACATTCAAACTTTGAACAGCCGCTCGCCTGCGCTTATCAGCCAGGAACGCGCACTAAAAATGCTCATGCAGAGCACGGATTAGGGACACTATGGAACAAAATCTGGCGAACGCCGGCATCTACTTGATTCAATCATCCTTCGGCATCTATATGATCCTGTTGATGCTGCGCTTGCTGATGCAAATCTCTCGTGTGGACTACTACAATCCCGTCTGCCAGGGTATCGTCAAATTGACCGACCCGGTTATTCGGCCCTTCCGCCAGCTATTGCCCACCATCATGGGCGTTGATCTCGCGACCCTGGCCGTGGCTTTCTGTGTTCAATTGGTCGCGGTTACATTGATCATGACGCTGGCCGGCTATCCAATGTTTTCCGTGCTTTATATTGCCTGGGTGTTGCTCGGTATGTTCTCGACGATCTTCAACATCTACTTCATCGCTTTGGTCGTGATGGTGATTGCCAGTTGGATTGCGCCGCAATCTGGCCACCCGGCGCTGAATCTGGTCTACCAGATCATTGAGCCGATCTGCGCGCCGGCGAGAAAATTACTCCCCCCCATGGGCGGTCTTGACCTCTCAATTATCCTGGTCTTTGTGGGCCTGAATTTAATCGATAATTATCTGGTTATCGCGCCCCTCGCGCAATTTCTGGGTATTCCACCGGGTATCATTATTGGGCTGCCCTAAAGGGCATGTTTCGCTGGCAAGGCGAGGATCTCATTCTCGAACTCAAGGTTATTCCGAAATCACGTATTGATCGGCTCGAAGTAGACGCCGACCAGTTGAAACTTAAAATCCGGGCTATGCCCATTGATGGCAAGGCGAATCAGTATTTGAAAAAATATCTGGGTAAGTTATTTTCAGTACCTCAGACCCGCGTGGTGGTAGAGAAGGGCCAAAACCAGACCCACAAATCCGTGCGTCTCATTCAGCCAGGCTATCTGCCATCTTGGGTTCAGCAATGTTAGCCCGCGTTAAGTGGTTACTAGTCATGCTGATGACCATG
>JABBAY010000201.1 GCA_018607725.1 K189A clade bacterium | reverse complement strand
TTTGAAACTGGCACGTTTGAAACTGGCACGTTTGAAACTGGCACGTTTGAAACAGACACGTTCGAAACAGACACGTTCGAAACAGACACGTTCGAAACAGACAAGTTCGAACCAAGCTGGCTCTAGGTCAGCACGAATACTCACGATATTTTGAGGTGCTTAGTGTCACCGATGAACATCGAAGCCACATTGCGATAGATCAAAAAATCAGGCCGGTACAATCACAGCCTGTCAGTCTATGCGGCTACAGCACGCGATCTTTGGCAATAGCAGAGACCCGCCCTAGGTATTTTCCGCCACAGGCGCATTTGTTCAATCCATTCGCCCCTCAGCGCTTTGGGCAAATCACGGCGGGTTTGCATCATTAACGACCGGGGTAAGGACTCGCAGTGAGTAACAAGCACCCGCGCCGCTGAATGAAACGAGGAAAGTGAACCAACCGAATCAGGCTATGACTTGTTTTGGTTTGTATCAGCCTGGACTTCAACCCACCGCGACCAGTACATTAGACGCGATCAGCACAACACGAGACAATGAATGCCAGTCATCACGACCACCGAACACGCCGTCCAAAAGAATGGCCACACTAGCTTCTATCTGGCCGCCGGCCCCGAAGACGGTCCCTTGATCATCTTTGTGCATGGCTGGCCAGAACTCGCTATCAGCTGGCGCCATCAACTGCCCTTCTTTGCTGCCATGGGTTTTCGAGCGATCGCACCTGATATGCGCGGTTACGGGCGATCTACGGTCTATCCTACGCACGAGGCTTACCAGCAATCTTTAATCGTCGACGACATGTGCGCCTTGCTCGACCATCTGGGTCGATCGACAGCAATCTGGGTTGGACACGACTGGGGCTGTCCCGTGGTGTGGAATCTGGCCAGCCATCATCCACAGCACTGCCGGGCTATTGCTAACTTGTGCGTACCTTATGGGACGGTCGAGCGCGGACTCGATCAACTCAGCGCTCTGGTTGACCGAACACGCTATCCGATCGATGAATTTCCCGCCGGTCAATGGGAATATATGCGCTTCTATGAAGACCACTTCGCTGCAGCAACCGCGCCGATGGATGCCGATCCGCTGGCCACGGCAAAATTGCTGTTTCGCCAGGGTTCAGCTGCAGCCATCGGTGAGCGATCGCCAACGGCTTTGGTCTATCAAAACCAAGGCTGGTTTGACGGTGCGGCGCAACCCCCAGACTCACCGCGAGATGCAGACATACTAAGCCTGGAAGATCTTCACGCCTATGCCAGCGCCCTCACCCGCAACGGCTTTTTTGGACCGAATTCCTGGTATATGAACCACGCTGCCAATGCCTTATACGCCGCCCAAGGGCTAAACGGTGGGCGAATCGAGGCACCGGTTTTATTCATCGCGGCCCGGTATGACTCAACTTGTGATGCCGTGCACTCTGCCCTTGCAGAGCCTATGCGCGGCCTCTGCACGCATTTGACGGAAGCGGTGATTGATTCCGGTCACTGGATGGCCCAGGAGAAACCGATGGAGGTTAACTACCACCTGGTGCGCTGGTTGATGCAGGCGGTGCTCTAACCCATGTCTTTCGCACTGAATGCCGCAGACACAGCCTTCTACTCAGCGCACGGCTATCTGGTCCGTGAATCAGTTTTCAGCCTCGCAGAAATCAGCGAACTGCAGGATGCCGCAGAATGCGCCGCGAGTCGCGCCCTGGTCATGGCAGACGAAGGCCACAGCTATATCCTCGACCAGAAACGTTTTACCGATGTGGGTCAGATGACTTTACAATTTGAACAAACGGCCAGCAGTGACTTGCTGCGCGTCATAGAACCCGTTGACCAGCTAGACCCTCGGCTCGTGTCATTGGTCAGCGATGCCCGCCTCGTTGACCCCATGCAACAACTGGTTGGTACACCGAACATCGCCTTATGGACTAACAAGTTAAACCTGAAACGTCCTCGCCAGGGGTCCGGTTTCGGCTGGCACCAGGACTCTCCTTACTGGATTCACGACAGCCCGCATGTCGACCAGTTACCTAACGTCATGCTCGCCTTTGACGAGGCCACTGAAACCAACGGCTGCCTGCGAGTCATTCGAGGTAGTCATCGGCAGGGCTGTTTGCCCGGCACTGATGATGGCAGTCTGCTTGGCGGATTCTTCACCTCGCCGGATTGTTTTGACGAGGCGCAACAGGTGGCATTGACCGTACCCGCAGGTTCTTTGATTTTTTTCAGTCCCCATGTGATTCACGGTTCGCAGCCGAACCATACAGACACTTCTCGACGGGCTATTATTATTACCTATCAACCCGCCAACCATCCCATGCTGAAAACTGGCGAGGTCCGAAATATTCGGTAAGACCGCCTGCGCTCTTCCCATTAGCATCAAGTCATCCAGGCCGGGCGTGACAGCAGCGCGGCATAGTCAACAGCACCTCATTTTACGTGAGCCTAAGGCACCACTGATTGGTACAATAGGCGCCATCTATCACATTGAGATCACCACCGTGCCTGCTATCTATATCGACCTGATTGCCCTGACCTACATGCTCTGCGTCTGGTTCGGCTATGCTATCTATGCCAGGCGTCGCGCACGGCAGGGCCAGAGCACTTCGTTATCCCACTCCCTGCGTCTGCACCGTGAACATTGGGTTCGCAGAATGCTGGATCGCGACATCCGCATGACTGATGCATCATTGCTGGCGAGCCAGGAACGGGTTGTCGGCTTTTTTGCCTCAACAACGCTGATTTTGCTAGCAGCTGTGTTTACCGCTATGTCAGCCAGCAACGTGATTGCAGATATGGCCAATCAATTACCCTTTAATCTGACACAGACCACTGAACAGGTTCAACTCAAGCTGTTGGCCATCGTGACCGTGCTGGTCTACGCATTTTTTATGATTACCTGGAGCCTTCGCCAATATGGCTTCGCCGCCGTGATGATGGGCAGTGCACCGACCCCAGGAGAAACAATTGAACCTGCTGAGAAGGCGCGTTTTATCGACTCTATGACTCGCCTACTGGACGTCGCGGGGCACGACAATAACAAGGGTCTACGAGCCTATTATTTCTGCCTAGCAATGGTGTTCTGGTTGATCCACCCATACATCTTCATGGTCATGAGCACGGTCACTATCGTGATACTGGCACAACGAGAGTTTTACTCCAAGGCGGTTAGAAGCCTCGAGAGTTCTGTGTAGGCGCATTGTCAGACGTTCACCAAGGCGGTTTATTAACGGCGCTTTACTAACGGCACTTTACTAACGACACTTTACTAACGACACTTTACTAACGGCTTTTCGCTAAAGGCTTTTCGCTAAAGGCTTTTCGCTAAAGGCTTTTC
>JABBAY010000119.1 GCA_018607725.1 K189A clade bacterium | reverse complement strand
TTGAGAGTAGAGCGGGACATGAAGGCGTGCCGGTAACCTGGGACTATATGTGGACCAACACTTGGCCTAGTACCGCCGCCTATGAAGCGTCGAATACGACTTGGTCGGCTCAAGGGCAGGCCCTGCGGGCCGCTTTTGATGCTGTAGCCACTTGCAGCGAGGAGCAAGTCTACGATCTGACGCCGATAATGGTAGCCGCAGAATAACCGAGGAAATCATGTCATTGCTGACGATTGTCGGGGTTTAGCCAGCGAGGCCATTAGTGTAACGATACGGTTATATCAATGGCCTGCGGAGCTCGGTTGATCTGTAAACAAGCTGGTGTTATTGCGCACATGGCTAAACCCTCTGAGTGCTGCAGTCACTAGGCACTCGCATGTAATAATCGCCATTTAACCTCGGCTTGACTTGTTATGTCGTTGTCGCCAGAGAGCACTTTCGGGGCTCGGCGACACTCAGTGCTACTCAGTGCTATAGCAATGGCTTGTAAATTGAGTAAGCTGTTCGCAGGAAATTCGATTACCCATATCAGCGATCTGCGAGCCCTATGACAAGCGATGCCATTCCATCCCAGCTAAATGCACTATTGCCACAGTTAGGCGCCGATGCCGTCAAATTATTAATTCCCTACTTGACGCAACTTGACGCAGAAACGGGTCAGGTGCTTGTTAAGCAGGGTGATCATGGTACAGATGTCTATTTTTTACTGAATGGCAAATTTTCCGTATTCGAGAAAATTCAAATTAATAGTTCCGAGGTGGTTTTGAATGTAGCGACATTCCCGGGCCCAGGTGTTTTGGGTGAAGTGAGCGTCATGACTGCAACAGAAAGAACCGCGACGGTAGTCGTCATTGAGCGTTCCGATTGTCTGGTGCTGACTCAGGACAAATTCAATGCCTTGGTCAAGGCGAGCCCGCAGACTGGCATCGAACTGCTGAAGGCATTCGGTGCAATCATGTACGGTCGTCAAAGCGCTTTTCAGAATAAAGTTCGGGGTAATATATTGCGCGAGAGTCTTAGTATCGAGGCTGGTATTGCGAAAATGGCTCGCTATACGGGTCGAGTATCGCGAACGAGTCCGGCGCTGGCGAAAAAACTATTCAGTGATGATGTTAAGGGCGTTAATTATAAATCTGACTAGCGACAACCTTATTAAATATGGTGCTAACCAGTCTAGTGCTAACTAGTCCAGCCCAGCACTCTCGTTGATTGATGTTGATGCCTCTCGAAGCCCACATTGTGTTGCCCGACCTTGGCCGAGCCCGCCTTGATCAAGGTAACGGGGCAGGCTGAATACTTCAAGTCCGATGATGCTATGATTGGTTGGTGCGCGCCACAACGAATATGATCAAACCAACCTGTGCTGAATATTTGAAAAAGTGAATGAAAATGTTGATGCAAACCGCCCGTGATCTGCAGCCATTTTGGAATATTCTTAGTAGCAGCTTGGGAAATGGTAGCTGGGTCAGACTGGTACTGAGCAAGCAACGGGCGAGTGACGAGCTTGTGCGTGTTACGGTTCGCATGATTATTATCAGGGATCAGCCGGTTTTGTCTTTCTTGTATAGTTACCAGACCCGCGATATTACCAAGAATTTCGCTCCGCCTGACGGACTGAAAGAGATTCAAAAATTAGTCAGTGAGACTTTCAAGAGCGCTCACTTGCTAACGGTCGCTGACGAGGTGCAGGTAAATATCAGTAAGAAAAACAAGGTTCATCTGTCGAGTCGAAAGCGCAAATTGAAGGACGAAGCTGAGCCTAATGAAACCATAGGTCGTCATAATCGAGAAAAAAATCGGTTTGTGGATATTACTCGACCCTTTTTGACGGCGCTGGGCGTTACAGATCACAATCATCAACTCATTCCTGCGATGGCGCGCAAATGGAAGCAGGTCAACAAATTTATTGAGTTATTCAGTCAGGCGCTGGCGCAATCGCCGGTGCTGTCAGATCAGCCTGTGCAGGTGGTGGATTTTGGTTCTGGCAAGGGTTACCTGACTTTTGCCGTACATGATTACTTGCGCAACAGCTCGCACCAACACTCGCAAGTGGTCGGGGTTGAACTTCGCAGTGAGCTTGCATCTTTGTGCAATCGTGCAGCTACGGATTTGGCAGATGCAGGTTTGACGTTTGTTTGTGGTGATGTGAAGACCCATGCGCCGGAACATACCGATGTCATGATTGCTTTGCATGCCTGTGACACGGCGACGGACTACGCGATCCATTATGGTATTCGCGCTAAAGCGGCGATTATTATGTGTTCGCCCTGTTGCCATAAACAAATTCGACCACAGATGCAAAGTCCGACACAGCTTAAACCGATGCTGCAATATGGCGTTCATCTCGGCCAGGAAGCGGAGATGGTAACGGATGCACTGCGAGCCTTGTTGCTCGAGGCACACGGCTATCATACTAAAGTGTTTGAATTTGTCAGTCTGGAGCATACCAACAAAAACAAAATGATTCTGGCGATCAAGAAATCGTCGATCAGCGACACAGATCAGTTCTTCGCCCAGATTGAAGCCATCAAAGCCTTTTACGGCATTCAAGAGCATTGCCTCGAGAGTCTTCTCCAACAAGAAGCTTGATCAGCTCCGCGCTTGCGTTACGGCGCGGGTGTGGACTGCTGTTCCTTGACCTTTAATAACATGACCGAGCCGATGACCATCAGGATGACGAGGGACGCAAACCCAGCGCGCTGTGACTGAAACCATGCAGTGGTGGTAGCTACCAGCAGAGGTGCCAGAAATGCGGTGACGGTCCCTGACAGGGCAAATAGACCAAAAAATTGGGTCATCAGCGCCGGCGGTGAGATTCTTGCCATCAAGGTTCTGGATGACGACAGGCCGGTGACAAAAAACATGGCGAAGACTTGCATCGTGCCGAAGTACATGAGTTCCGAGATCGATTGGAAATAGGGGAAGCTCCACACCGGCTCGGTACTGACCGGCACAAAGAACAGAATCGTGTCTGGTTCAATGGAGACCAGCGTCACTAATACCAGTGAGCTCATGGCGATGGAGATTTGCAGGGTGCGAATTGAGCCGAGCAAGTCATCTAGCTTGCCGCCCACAAAGGCGCCGATCATCGCCGAGCTGCTGGTGACTAAGCCGAGGATCAGCAGAGTCGTTGTACCCCAATGGAAGGTCCCCGAGGCATAGACACCACCAAAGGTCATCACGCCGATCATGCCATCGATAAAAAACATCCGCCCCAGCAAATAAATCGCAATGTTGGAGTAGTGCTTGAGTTGTCCCATGGTCTTGATGACATCTCGAACGCCTTCCTTTGCAGCGCGCCAGGCCGGTGTCCCAGAGGATTTTCCATCTGGGGTGAACAGTAAGACCGGCAGGGTGAACAGCAGCA
>JABBAY010000064.1 GCA_018607725.1 K189A clade bacterium | reverse complement strand
TATTATTGCTAACAATCAAGAATGGAAAGCGCTGCGGATCCTGCCAGTAGTGGGACAGGTAGGGATACAGGTATTGGCCGTTGGCATCCCTGTCGATTGTGGTAAACGTGGCGAATTCCTTCAGGTAAAGCTGTAGGAGTTCGGCGATAATTGGCTGCTCGTCGGCCGCTGCGGGTCTGACAATGAGGTCCGTGAAAGTGTGCTGTGCTGTTGTCACATCAGACCTTAGCCGACTCGATCAGGATAATTACAGAAAATGCCGTCGACATTGATATCACGCATGCGCTGAATATCATCAGGTTCGTTGACCGTGTAGACGAATACCTTTAAGCCGCGGCGATGGGCTTCATCGACCAGGTCTGGTTTCACCAGTCGTTTAGACAGATTCAGGGAATAGGCGCCCAGTGCCGCTGTCGTCTTGAAATAATCTTTTGACGCACGATCGAACAACACGCCACGTTCAAAAGCGGGATCACCTTTCTTGAGTTCCTCGTGGTCAAAGGAGGACAACATGAACTCGCCCGCTTGCCAGCCGCGGGTCAGGTAGTCATTCAACAGGCGATTGACGGGCAGGGCGGTATGCTCACCCTTGAGCTCAATATTGATCCCCGCACGATGGTCGATTTGCTCAATGACCTCGCTCAAGGTGGGAATTTGTTGGCCGTTGCCCGCATCCAGGGTTCGAAGCGTTGCCAATGAAGTCTGCATGACTCGGCCGTGGCCGTTAGTGGTACGTTCCAGGGTATCGTCGTGAATCACCAGCAGTTCACCCTCTACCGCATAAACATCCAGCTCAATCCATGGACATTTCATGGTGACAGCCAATTCGAAGGCGGCCAGCGTGTTTTCAGGCGCATAGCCACTGGCGCCACGGTGGCCGATACAAATCATCCTGCGCATAATTTCATCATCATAGGTCAACAACAATCAATTAATAACGATCGGTTAATAACAATCGATAAATAGGCTGCCCGGTTGCGGGCCGGAATCCGGTTTCATGGGGCGTTACTGTAGTTCGATCTGCTTTGTGGGTCTAGTGCTGGGTGGCTGTTCGTAACAAACCCGGCATTTGTGGTGAATCATCCGCCAATACCCCGTACAATTTGTCCTTCACGCAGCAGCGACCCCCATCGCCATGAGTTATCAGGTTCTTGCCAGAAAATATCGACCGGCCAACTTCGAGGAACTCGAGGGCCAGGAGCATGTGCGCCGAGCGCTGGTGAACGCGTTGGAGCAAAATCGTCTGCATCATGCCTATCTGTTCACCGGCACTCGCGGCACAGGCAAGACCACCATTGCGCGCATTTTTGCCAAGTGTCTAAATTGCGATCGCGGCATCACCTCTACCCCTTGCGGCGAATGTGGCAGCTGCCTGGAGATTGCCGAGGGCAGAAGTGTTGATCTGATTGAGGTTGACGCGGCGTCTCGTACCGGCGTCGACAGCACCCGAGAGCTGCTGGATAACGTCCAATACATGCCGACTCGCAGTCGATTCAAGGTCTATCTCATCGATGAAGTACATATGTTCTCAACCAGTAGCTTCAACGCCTTGTTGAAGACCCTGGAAGAGCCGCCGGAGCACGTCAAGTTTCTGCTGGCCACCACAGACCCAAAAAAGTTACCCGTGACGGTTCTATCCCGTTGTTTGCAATTCAATCTGAAGAACCTGCCCCCGGAACGGGTCGTCAACTATCTGACAACTGTGCTGGACAAAGAGCAGGTGGTCTATGAGCCCTCAGCCCTGTGGCAACTGGGTCGCGCCGCGGATGGGAGCATGCGGGACGCCTTGAGTCTGGCGGATCAGGCGATATCATTCGGCGAGAACCAGATTACCGATGAAGCGGTTAAAGCCATGTTGGGTTCTATTGACCAGCTCGAAATCTATCAGATTATTCACGCGCTCATCAAGGGTGACGGCACGGCGCTGCTGGCTCAGATCGCGCGAATGGGCGAGTATGCGCCAGATTATGCGGGGCTGCTGGCAGATATTCTCAGCCTGTTGCACCGCGTTGCTGTGGCCCAGACAATTGCCGAGGGTGTCGACAATAGTCAGGGTGACCGCGAGGCGGTCATGACGATTGCGCGAGACCTAAGTCGTGAAGATGTTCAGTTGTATTACCAGATTGGCTTGATCGGTCAACGGGACTTAGCCTTGGCGCCTGATCCCAGAACTGGTTTTGAGATGGTGATGTTACGCATGTTGGCGTTCGTGCCGAATGTCCAGCGCAGCCCAGAAGTCGTGTCGGAGGCGATGGACCCTGTAAAAAAGCCTGAACGTGCGGCCGCCGGATCGCCGATGGTGGATAAGGCGCAATCTGAGGCGCCGTCTGTTCCGGTTCAACAAACGCCGAACACCCCTGGTCCACGAGCCATTGTGGTGCCGGCTGTCAGTGAGCCTGTCAGTGAGTGGGGGAGCAGCGAGCCAGCCGTCAGCAGCCGAGAAGCGATCATGCCATCGTCTGATTCAACCCCAAAGGCGCCTAACGCGGATGTAATAAAAATAGTCCCCCTGGCAGTTGAACACTGGGCAGAAATTCTGGTCGAACTAGGCCTGAGCGGAGTGACCCAGTCGATAGCCGCAAATTGTGAGCTGGTCGCGGTCGAGCATGGCGTATGCCATTTGGTATTGAAAGCCCATCACGCGACGCTGTGGAACAAGACCCACGAAGATCGGATCGCGCAGAGTTTAGCCCGGTTGTACGACACCGAGATTACGCTGGCGCTGACAGTCGGTGAGACGGTTGGCGAGACCCCCGCGGAGGTTGCCCAGCGCCATCGTGATGAGCGTTTGGCGATGGCGGTCGTCGCCATTGACAGTGATGCAAAGCTCAAACAGTTGATTGATAATTTTGATGGTACACTGGACCGCGACACGATCATGCCGCGCAATCAGTCAGGAGACTAGTATGACCATGAAAGGTGGGCTGGATGGCTTAATGAAACAAGCCCAGCAAATGCAGGAAAAAGTGCAGGACATTCAAGCGCAATTGGCGAAGGCCGAGGTCACTGGTGAGTCTGGCGCCGGTATGGTGAAAGTTGTCATGACCGGCCGACATGATGTTAAACGCGTGCAGATCGACCCCAGCTTGTTGACCGAAGATAAAGAAATTCTTGAAGACTTGCTCGCCGCCGCGGTCAATGACGCAGTGCGGCGAGTTGAGAATAACCAGAAAGACAAGATGTCAGCCTTGACTGGCGGTATGTCATTACCGCCCGGATTTAAGCTCCCATTTTAGGCCGGTTTGTTGACTCGACGTTAAATCAGAGCGACCAAGCAAGAGCTTTTGTGCAAGGAATTTTGTGTAGGGGCTTTTGTGTAGGGGCTTTTGTGTAAGGGCTTGTAAGTCAGCGCTTTTAAAATTCGCGATGCGTTTA
>JABBAY010000218.1 GCA_018607725.1 K189A clade bacterium | reverse complement strand
GGCGACAAACATGGCGAGCCTGCATTCCGTGAGTACGCGGCGCGACGACGTCCCGTTGATAGTCATCACCGACAAACAGCACTTCGGCGGGATCGACGCCCACTCGCTGCAATGCGGCTTGATAAATCTCCGACTCTGGTTTCTTCGCGCCAAGCGCGGCGCTGTCTATGACAAACTCAAAATAGTCACCCAAACCATGATACTCGAGCATTTTCTGCGGCCACTCGGGCATAAAGAAATTTGAGACCACCGCAAGCTTAGCACCTGTCGACCAGGCTTGAAGCATGGCCTCAACGCCAGGAGTAAGCCTCACACTAGCCGGGTAAGTTTGTGCGAACAGATCCAGCATCTCACTCACCAACCGATCAGCAGACGCTGTGCCCGCACGCCCCTGGCGTATAAAGACTTCTCGCAAACGCACCTCAAAGTGCACTTCACTGTCTGACTGCCACCAGTTAACGGCGCGTGCTGCGGTATAGGCTGATCGGAACTTTGAGACAGAAGGAAAGAGGCCCGCCGCAACAGGCAGATGAGCAATCGTCTCAAGCCCATCAATACTACCACTCGCGTCGAAATCATCGATCAATGTATTAAAACAATCGAACAGCACCCATTGCATCTTTAGCATCTCGGCCAGGCAAGGATCACGAGGTTCGTGACAAGGCTATTGCTGACGCAAAGTATTCTGGACGTTGATGACGGGAACGACAAGTACTAGCCTTACTGTTCAGTCGCAAGGGTGGCGTTGACTGAGCTCAGGCCAACAAGAAGCTCAAGGCGATATAGACGATAAACAGCCCCACCGTGGTGATACTCAGCGCGTCAAATTTTATTGATCGATAATTCATAGGACAAAAGATTAGAAACTTCTTTCCCTGCCGTAAAGTAACCATTGCTCATATAGTTAGAACCAAAGGCAATTTAGCCTACCAGTGAGATCACCATAAACAAGGTTGTCGGCACAACCAGCATCCAGAGCATGAGCGCCTGCACTAGTACTCGACCTTTTAACCTGCGCAAGGTTTGGCGGTTAATTTCAGTGCCAATCAGAAACAGCGCAAGCACCAGTAGGCTCTTACTGGCGAGGCCGGCAACGCCAGGTAATACAGCGGGCATCGGCAACACGGAACCGAGCACCGAGCTCAAGATGAACAGCAGAATAAAACCGGGAATCCGCACCTTTACGCTACCCCGGCCGGCCACCAAACTGGCGACAACCACTAGCGGAATCAACCATAAGGTCCGCCCTAGCTTCACCGTCGTGGCGACACTGGTCGCTTGGTCCCCATACAAAGCCGCGGTGGCCACCACTGAGCTGGTATCGTGAATCGCCAAGGCCACCCAAACACCGAATTGGGTCTGACTGAGATGGTAATATTCGCCGATGGCGGGAAAGGTAAACAGGGCGACAGCATTCAGCAAAAAGACAATTGCCAGTGCAACACCCATCTGATCAGCACTGGCCTTGATGATCGGTGCTAGCGTCGCGATCGTCGTGCCACCACAAATGCCCGTACCCGAGGCGATCAGGGCGCTAGACACCTTATCAACACCCATAAGTCTGCCAAGTACCAGGCCAATGGCGATGGCCGACACCACATAGAGCGCAACGAATAGGGTATAGTCGGCGTTGATTCGCCACATGTCGGCCATATTAAGTTTCAAGCCTAATAGAACGATGGCGGCCTGCAGAAGATACTTGCTATAGAGACTACTAAACCCCACCACCGGTCGGTCGAACAGCAACGTCAAAGACATTCCGACTAACAATGCTACGGCCGGATTGCCCTGATACAGAAGGTAAGGCAGCACTAAGGCCGCAAGCACCTTGCCCCCATGCGCCCTTAACTGGATAGTCTGAAAACTGATAACCGAATCCTTTTTGCTGATAACCCGCACTTATCCAACTCTCTATCGACAGCAGGCATAAGGCAGTGGGCATACTAGCGCCTCCTCGGCCTATGCTCAAAGGCCATTCGGTCTATTTGACACCCAACTGCATTTTTTAAACAGCGTCGCGGATTGAGTCCCGAGTGCCCGACGGGACCCTGCCCTGCCAACTGCATGCCAAACTAAAGCCTATTCGACCCAGCGAGCGATACAATAATTCCGGACCCGACAGGGCTGCAGCCTTCGCACCGAGTAAACTGATCGCACGGTAGGTAACAGGGAAAATGAGGGGGATTACCAGGGAAAATGAGAGAGAAAGTGAGAGAGAAAGTGAGGGAGAAAATGAGAGAGAAAATGCTGCTAAACCGGTGGTCGTATTGCACAACCCCATTAATACGCAAATCGATACAGCCTATCCTGAGACTTGCTTACCTAAGCTAACTCGCTAAATTAATCGCCAAAAATCAACCACCTAGACGTCGTCATTTCTTGATCGGAGCCCTATAGTGCTCCGATCAAGATACTCCATGACGACGCCAGGTGAAATTATCTTGGTACTACGAAGCCATTTCGGTGGCATCTTCGACAACGTCTTCTGCCTGATAACCCTTGTCTGTTTCTGTCATGCTGAACCCGACTCTCGAACCTTGCTTAAGTGTTCTATAGCCATCGCCTCGAATCGATCGGAAATGAACAAAAACATCTTCTCCATCTGGACGCTCAATAAAGCCAAAGCCCTTTGCGTCATTGAACCATTTAACGGTACCTTCTTCTCTACTCGACATATCCAACTCCCTCAATTACGGCTAATGCTAACCAGCGAAATGTCTCTCAATTCAGACTTACCAAATTTTGATCATTTCACTGGTCTGTCACACACCAATAGTTTCCTTAAGTATTACTTACATTTAATTACATATAAGTTACAAGCAACTATCCTTGTATCGAAGGGAGATGGCAATAATCCAATTACCCCGACCTATAAGCCTTTTTATGATTGGAATGCGGTTCTTTTATACCCTGAGACGCCAAGCGGAAACCCAGCTGCCTGTTTTCCGCTCAATCTTAAGCTGACGCGTCATTATCAGCCGTTAACACCATTTTGATCTTTCGAACAGCGGTAACTACCCACGCCCTTGGTTCAGGTCGAGAATGAATCGATCTTGTATTTCAGCGTCTTCATTATGAGTTGCGGCACGGACCGCAATTGGGTCTTGCCCAGAATATTTCCTCGATGGGCATCCACTGTTTTTGAGCTGATATCCAATGTTGCAGCCACTTCCTTTGTCACTTTACCCTGTACTAACAAATCCATGACCTCCCGCTCTCGAGTCGATAATTTTTCGACTCGGGCAAGAAAATCCCTTGCTTCTCGCTGCTCTAAAAAGACTTCGACATTCAGCTCGATGGCTGACGCAACACTGTCCAGCAATAACTGATCATTAAACGGCTTTTCAAAGAAGTCGTGTGCGCCGGCCTTCATCGCCCGAACAGCGAGCAAAA
>JABBAY010000167.1 GCA_018607725.1 K189A clade bacterium | reverse complement strand
AGTTGATCAGACCCAGTTGATCAGATGGGCTGTTGCCTGGGGTTCTCCGCGGCCATGCGTTTCTCCAGCGAGATCAAGTCCAGCAGGATATTGCCACTCTCGATCAGATGGGCGTCGGGTTCCGCGTCAGCGCTCAAGGGTGGTAAAGAATCATCACTCGCTTCTTCGGCATTGATGTCAATCAGTGCTGGGGCAGTGGCAGGCTCTTGCGGGTCCGGCGTGTCGAGGCTCGTGGCGCCGCCGTCAACGCTGAGCGTGTTCACGTCAGCAGTGTGTCCTGAGGCCAACTCGGGTTCATCGCGCTTCGGGTTTAATTCGTCGAGGGATGCAATGGGTTCAAGGTCTTGGCGCTTGCGTTTGGTATTTTCCAGGGTCAGCCAAAAATCATCGCTATCGGTTTTTTCCTGTTGGCGTGTGACTAGGTTAAGTGAAATCAGTTTCTGTTTACTTTTCACTTGGCGATACGCCGCGGCGTCACGCATATAGATAAACTCGGGATCGGTTGCTGAACGGGTATCGTGCAGACCGGTCAATTCCTTCTTCAGCTGTGAGACATGTCTATTGAGTCGGTAGCTGGTAGGCTGGATCTGGTCCCAGGGAAGAGGACTCTCCAAAGTGCTCTCGCCGATGGACTCTGGATCATAGTCAAGGGGGAAGTCAATATCTGGCAGAACGCCCTTGTGTTGTGTGCTTTCACCGGTGATTCGATAGAATTTCGCAGCGGTCAGTTTCAGTTGGCCTTGGTTTAACGGCAGCAGCGTTTGTACTGTGCCTTTGCCGAAGGTCTGATTGCCGATGATCAAGCCGCGATCATAATCCTGGATCGCGCCAGCAAATATTTCAGAGGCTGATGCGCTCAATCGATTAACAACGACAGCGAGTGGGCCGTCATAGGCGGTTCCCATGTCCCGGTCATTGAGTATATCGACCCTGCCATTGTTGTTTCTGACCAGCACGGTAGGGCCTCGATCGATAAACAAGCCCGTCAGGGTGCGTGCTTCCTGCAGTGACCCGCCACCATTGTCGCGCAGATCGATAATGATCCCCTCAACACCGTCTGCGATCAGTTTGACTAACAGGTTATGCACGTCACGCGTGGTGCTCTTGAAGTCCTTGTTGCCATCCTGCAGCGCCTGAAAGTCGATATAGAATGTAGGAATATCGATCACGCCAATTTTATGGGTGTGACCAAATTGTTCGATTTCAATAATCTCCGATTTAGCTTCTTGCTCTTCGAGTTTGACCGTGTTTCGAACAATCTGCACGAGCTTTGAGGTACTGTCCTTAGCATTTGCCGGGATGACCTCGAGTTGAACGATCGTGGCCTTTTTACCCCGGATCAATTCGACCACTTCATCCAAACGCCAACCGATGACATCGATCATCTCGCCATCAGTTCCCTGACCGACGGCGACGATCTTGTCGTCGGGGTAAATCTGTCGAGATTTCTCGGCGGGCCCCGCGGGCACCAGACTGACGATCTTGGTGTATTCGTCTTCACGTTGCAGCACGGCACCAATGCCTTCCAGAGACAGGCTCATATTGATATTGAAATTTTCAGAAGTGCGCGGCGAAAAATACTGCGTGTGCGGATCATAGGTTCGTGTGAAGGAGTTCATAAATAGCTGGTAGACATCTTCGCTGTTGGTTTGCAGCGTTCTCGACAGCCGGTTTTTGTAGCGTTTAGTGAGCACTTCCTGGGTTTTTTCGACCTCCTTGTCAGCCAGTTTCAGGTTCAAGACCGCCAGTTTGACGCGCTTGCGCCATAGTTCGTCCAGTTCACTACTGGTAGATGCCCAAGGCGCGTCCTTTCGATCCAGTGGCAATGATTCGTCGAGGCTGAAATCGAATTGGTCGACACCTTGTTCGAGGATGGCAAGGGCCTGTTCAAAACGTTCCGCGACCCGCTGGTGGTAGCGATTAAAGATGAGATACGCTGGAGACACATCACCGACTTTGAGGGCGTCGTCGAGTTGTAGGCGCAAGTAGTTAAATTCGGCGATGTCAGCGGCGAGGAAATAGCTTTTGCTGGCATCAAGATCCTCGAGATAGCTGTCGTAGATTTTTGCCGACAACTTATCGTCCAGCGTGGTACTGACGTAATGTCGACTGGCCAGGGCATCGACAATATTCTTGGTTGTCTCCTTGTGGATTGGCATCGCCGTGAGCGTAGTCAGCGTTGACAGGGTATCGCTCTGCACAGCGGTCTGGGCCGGGACCAAGGCGAAGCACAAGGGCGCGGTCAGCGACAGGGTCAGAGCTGAAGCAAAAATTAGGCTGCGAAATATAGTCATAGACGTCGTTAATCAATTCCTGGTGAGTGCTTCTGGATTGAGCATCGATTGTAGTTGGCGACTTGACGTCGACGGCGATAGCAATGTGATTAGTCTCTTCTTACCGACCTAAAGTTCCAGTCCGTAGTGTAATGTCCCTTTGGGTAGTGGATCAAGGAGTTAAGTCATCACTAATAGGGTTACGTTGACAATTGACCTGGGGATCTGTTGATCAATCGCCAAAGCCTGATTTGGCGTGTGCGTTCGGGTCGCGACCGCTTTATTGTTAGCCCGATTGTGGCATAATGTCGGTTCTTCAATTTATATCGAGCCTTTGAGCAGAAAAATATGATAAAAAATATATTAATCAATACGATAGCGCTGATACCTTTGGTTGTTTGTAGTTCCACTTGGGCGGCAGATACGACGCCTGATACCGCTGCTGCGCCGGCCTCTGCCATGACTGCTGCAGCGACAGAAAACCTCCGCCAGGATCTGAGTTATTTTTTCGGTTTTTCCTTTGGCAATATGCTGAAAGAAGGCGGCAATATCGACATTGATCTGACAGCCTTGAGCCGGGGTATGAGCGATTCTCTCGAGGACAAGGTGCCGAATCTGGATGAAGCACAGCAGCAGTCCGTGATTACAGCAATCCGGGCCCAGCAGGAAGCGCTTCAGGCGAGCCGCGCCGCTGCTCAAGCTGAGATGGCAAACCAGGCGAGTGGCATGGCTATTGAATATCTCAAGGAAAACGGCGCGAAGCCAGAAGTGACAACCACCGAATCGGGCTTGCAGTACGAGCATTTGGTCGTGGGCGAGGGCGCTTCGCCCACAGGGAATAATACGGTGACGGTGCATTACACGGGTCGGTTGGTCAGTGGCGAAATATTTGACAGCTCTATCGAGCGCGGTACACCGGCAGAATTTGGTCTCAACCAGGTCATTGCTGGTTGGACTGAGGGCTTGCAGTTGATGAAGATTGGCGGCAAGACGAGATTTACGATACCTGCTGACCTGGCCTATGGGCCCGGTGGTACTCGGGGCATCCCACCTAACTCTGCGTTAATATTTGAAGTGGAACTGCTGGACGTTAAATAATACTTAACCTGCACTGGAATAACCTGGCCAGGCCACCTCAGGGTGGACCTGGCCAGCGTCGTTTTAGAAGTTG
>JABBAY010000015.1 GCA_018607725.1 K189A clade bacterium | reverse complement strand
CGGACTGTCGATGACGGACTGTCGATGACGAAAGCTCGATAGCGGAAAGCGGTCGCCAACAGGTAGCTAAAGGCTTGTTAACGCTCGAGATGTTCGAGTTTATTTTTCACATCAGCCCATTCTTCCGCATCGGGAAGTGGGTCTTTGCGCTCGGTGATGTTTGGCCAGGTCATGGATAATTCTGCGTTCAGTTCTAAGAAAACCTGCTCATTTTCAGGCAGTTCATCTTCAGAAAAAATGGCATCTACCGGACATTCCGGCTCGCACAAGGCGCAGTCAATGCATTCGTCTGGATTGATAACCAAAAAATTGGGGCCTTCGTAAAAGCAGTCAACAGGACACACTTCTACACAGTCGGTATGTTTGCATTTGATGCAGGAGTCACTTACCACAAATGTCATTGACTGGTTCCTTTCATTTAATTAACAGTAGTTAAGAAGCATTGGTTTGTCGATATTCTACCAGCTTTTAGTCCGTGAACAATAACTGCTCGCAGAAGAATCGCGGTCTTTGCCGCGATTGTTTGCAAAAATATCGGTAATTGGCTTTAGTCTGCCAGGCCATCTTTTAGCTCGAACAGTAAATTCAAGGCTTGCCGGGCCGTGAGTGCCTCCAAGTCGGTGTTCCGCAACCGTGTCTCAAGAGCTGAAGGGGCTGGTTCCACGGGGCTAACGAACAAGTCAGACTGCATCGGTGTGGCTCGAATATCGCTTTCCTCGAGTTGGCGCAGTTTGAGTTGGGCATCTTTGATCACAGTCGCTGGTACACCCGCGAGTTTCGCTACTTGCAAGCCATAACTCTGACTCGCTGGGCCCTCACTGACCGCATACATAAAGATAATGTCATCGCCAAATTCTCTGGCGGACAGGTGTACATTTGCTGTTGCCTCGAGGGAGTCGGGGAGACTGGTTAACTCGAAATAGTGGGTGGCGAACAGGGTCAGCGACTTGGCTTGTCGAGCGATATAGGCAGCACAGGCCCAGGCTAAAGACAAACCGTCAAAGGTAGATGTGCCCCTACCGATTTCGTCCAACAGCACGAGACTTTGTGAGGTGGCATTATTCAGGATCATTGCCGTTTCGGTCATTTCTACCATGAAAGTCGATCGCCCACTGGCAAGATCGTCAGATGAGCCAATACGGGTGAAGATGCGATCGATGGGACCAATTTCTAAGGCGCGAGCGGGAACGTAACTACCAATGTGGGCCAGTAGCGCAATCAATGCGGTCTGGCGCATGAATGTGGACTTGCCGCCCATGTTGGGCCCGGTGATGATGAGCAGGCGGCGTTCGGCGTTCAGTTCCAGGTCGTTGGCAACGAAAGGGTCATCAAGTACCTGCTCGACCACCAGGTGTCGGCCTTCAATAATGTGGATGCCCGTTTGGCTCGAAAGAGTTGGTCGGCTGAGTGACAAGGTGAGTGCTCGTTCGGCGAAGCAGGCGAGCACATCAAGCTGGCCCAGCGCCGTTGCGGTGGATTGCAATGGGCGTAATTCTTCCAGCAGGCCGTCAAGTAACGCCTCATACAGCATTTTCTCTCGCGCGAGCGCGCGACCTCTGCTGCTCAGCGCCTTGTCCTCGAAGGCCTTGAGTTCCGGAGTGATAAACCGCTCTGCATTTTTTAAGGTTTGGCGTCGAATATAGGTCGCCGGCGCCTTCTCTGACTGGGAGCGGCTGATCTCAATGTAATAACCGTGTACTCGATTGAAGCCCACCTTGAGGCTGGATAGTCCGGTGGCTAATCGCTCTTCGGTCTCAAGCTTGATTAGGTAATCTGCTGCATTTTCACTCAGGCTGCGCAGATCGTCGAGTTCGACGTCGTAGCCAGTCTTGATGACACCACCTTCACGAATGACCACCGGCGGATTGTCGTTAATCGCATTGAATAGCCGCTCGGCGAGCGCGGGAAATGGTTCGCAGGCGCCACGTAGTTGCTGCAGTAAAGGGACATCGAAAAGTGCCAGGGTCTCATTCAGGGCGGGCAATACCTGCAAGGCATCTCTGAGCCGCGCCAGATCTCGCGGTCGTGCTGAACGTAAGGCGACTCGGGCCAAAATTCGCTCGATATCGCCGATAGGTTTCAGATGATTTTGCAGCAACTCGTAGGCATAACTGTTGATCAAAAATTCCACACAGTCGAGGCGAGCATTGAGCTGCTGTCGGTCACGAATAGGGCGTTGAATCCAGCGATTGAGCTGCCGACTGCCCATGGCGGTGCTGGTTCGGTCAAGGACCTGGAACAGCGTGTGATCACGACCTCCACTAAGATTGGTATCGAGTTCCAAATTGCGTCTCGAGGCACCGTCGATAATGACCGCGTCATCTCTGCGCAGCGTCGTCAGGCCCTGGATATGGGGCAATGCGGTACGCTGGGTCTCTTGCACATAAGCTAGCAGACAGCCGGCTGCTGAGACGGCGGCGGGCAAATCTTCACAATCAAACCCGCCTAGGTCACGGGTGCCAAACTGCCGGGTGAGACAGGTGGTCGCCGCCGCGAGGTCAAACTCCCACGCAGCTCGACGGCGCACGCCGACCCGTTGTTCAGTGATCCGCGGATATGTTTGGTCGTCGCAAAGAATAAGCTCGGCTGGATTAATACGCTGAATTTCACTGACCAACGCGTCGTCATCAGCTAGTTCGATGACCTCGAAGCGGCCGCTGGCAAGTTCCAGACAAGCCAGGCCAATGCTGTTGCCGAGCCGGTGCACGGCGGCGATAAAGTTATCTCGGCTGGCGTCAAGTAATGACTCTTCGGTCAGCGTGCCAGGCGTCACGATACGCACGACCTTGCGCTCTACTGGCCCTTTGCTCTCGGCCGGGTCGCCAATTTGTTCGCAGACGGCGATTGAGACACCGTGGCGGACGAGTTTAGCAAGATAATTATCGACGGCATGATAAGGAACGCCGCACATAGGAATGGGCTGACCCCCTGAGGTTCCCCTGGCAGTCAGGGTAATATCGAGCAATTCTGCGGCGCGCTTGGCATCGTCAAAGAACAGTTCGTAGAAGTCGCCCATGCGGTAGAACAATAATTCATCAGGGTGCTCAGCCTTGATGCGCAGGAATTGCTGCATCATAGGGGTTGGGGTCGAGGCAGCACTGGCCGTTGACTTGATTGATGATACAGTTAGCAAAATAGAGATCCTTGAGCTCGAGTAATCCTCGAGTACTGGTCATGCGTGATGCCGATTCTACGGAAGAACCCGGCGCGCAGCAAAGCCGACAGGTTAAATACTGTGAAAGTATAGAAAATACTGGAATACTGGTTTTATATACAGTATAAAGTCACTTTAGGGTCGGGCAAAAAACCCAGCATCGAAATCGCGAATTGATCGTCGTCCTTACGCGCAGTAATCTATTGGCAAGCAGCTTTTTTGGTAAGCGTTGGTAAGCGTTGTTAAGTAGCCTTGTTAAGTAGCGTGGTTAAATAGCCTTGTTAAATAGCCTT
>JABBAY010000141.1:1960-3465 GCA_018607725.1 K189A clade bacterium | reverse complement strand
CGCATGCATCACCAACCGCATGCATCACCAAACGAATGGCTGCGGCTGACAGTCATCACTGACACCACCAGCATTAAAAACGCGTTAGGCTGTCGCTACTAACTAATTTTCAATTGGTTTAACATCACCATGGTAATTGACATACCTTATTATTTGGCCTATTCGTAATAAGCACGCAGGATTACTGACCAACTGTTTCATCCCAGTTCAACGCTTGATACTTTTCCAGAATGCCCATGAGATCGCTGATGGGGATCGCCTGCAACTCACCTCGTGAACTGCTCACGGTGGTCGCCTTGAAAATTGCATTATAAATCGCTTCCTCAGTCGCTTCAGCCGTGGCTGCAAACAACGGCGTCATCGACTCATTAACCAATACCTCAACCGTCACCGGCAGCTCGCTGACCCGTGGTTTACGAACCTTGGGATCTGTTGAAAACGCGACGACATAATCGCCGGAGCCATTGCTGGCGAAGGATCCTGTGCGCGCCAGACCCATAATGGCTCGACTGGCGACGCGATCCAGATTACGCGCTGTGAGCGGCGCATCGGTCGCCACAACGATCATAATCGAGCCATCTTCTTTGTCGGTATCGACAACCGGCTCAAGGAATTCACGGTAGGAATAATTGCCAAGCTCGCGGCCTACCGGCGCACCATTCATCGACAGAGCGCCGCCGAAGTTGGTTTGGACCAGCACACCCACTGTATAACCACCCAACGCCTCGGGCAGCACGCGGGAACTGGTGCCAATGCCGCCTTTCCAACTGAAAGCCTGGGTGCCCGTGCCGGCGCCAACACTGCCTTCTGCAACAGGCCCGCTGCGGGCGTTGTTCAGGGCGGCAAAAACTTGTGATTTTTGGATCGGGTCAGCCCACATGTTATTGACGCGGCTATCATTCGTCTCACCGACAATAGGGTTGAGAGTGTGCTCTCCCATACCCGGTTGCTCATACATCCATTCCTTGAGTGCATTCGCCGCACTCCAGACACACAAGGTACAGGTCAGCAAGATGGGCGTTTCAATTTCACCGAATTCTCGCACCTGGGTTTCGCCCACCATTTTGCCGTAACCATTCGCCACATGAATCCAGGCTGGTACCGGATGGGTATACAGATTACCCGGCGCTGGAATAATCGCCGTGACGCCAGTACGAATATCATCACCCTCGATATAGGTAGTATGCCCGACCCGCACGCCAGCAACATCCGTGATGGCATTCAGCTTACCGGGCTGAAAAACGCCAATCACAAGACCCGCCTCTCGAGCTCGCGGCCGATCAGCCTCGTTAGGCTGGGCCAACAACGTGACAGACATACCGCTAGCAAATAACGCTGCAGCGAGGATCAAGGTTCTCAATATCAACATGTCAGTCATTAACGGGCTCCTACTTGTATTCGATCAGATATGTCACTGACTATTCGTCTGCTTCTGCTCGGCCTCAGACTAATCTCAGTCCAAACTCAGTCCAAAGTCAGTCCAAAGTCAGTCCAAAGTCAGTCCA
>JABBAY010000141.1:0-1860 GCA_018607725.1 K189A clade bacterium | reverse complement strand
TCAGTCCAAAGTCAGTCCAAAGTCAGTCCAAAGTCAGTCCAGTGTGATGCCTGAGGCTTTAATCGCGGCATCTATCGCCTGTCCCAAGCGCTCGACAATTTCCTGAACCTGATTTGATTGCAGAATAAAGGCCGGCGCCAACAAAATATGATTGCCTCGTACGCCGTCGATGGTGCCGCTGCCGGGATAACACATCAACCCAAGATCCATCGCCTGCTGCTTGATGAGTTGATCGATCTTCAGACTCGGCTCGAAGGGTTGTTTGCTGACTTTATCCGCCACCAGCTCAACACCCCAAAACAAACCCCGCCCGCGGATATCGCCGATGGCTGGATGGTCAGCGAATCGTTGCTGTAAGCCATGCTGCAGTTCGGCGCCCCGGTCGCGAACATTCGCCAGTAGGTTTTCGTCTTCAACGGTTTGTTGCACCGCCAGCGCAGCTGCGCAGGCGGTTGCGTGCGCCAGGTAGGTGTGGCCATGCTTAAAGGTACCCGTGCCGGTGCGCACGGTTTCGAAGATATCATGGGCGCACAACATCGCGCCGATGGGTTGATAGCCAGCACCCAGGGCCTTGGCGATGGTGACAATATCCGGACGTAAGGCTTCTTGCTCACAGGCAAACAAACTGCCGGTTCGCCCCATTCCACACATGACTTCATCGAGAATCAGCAGGATGCCATGTTCATCGCAGATTTCTCGAATACGTTGCCAGTAACCGGGAACCGGAACCAGCACGCCAGCCGTCGCACCACCCACGGGTTCGGCAATAAAGGCAATGACATTCTCAGCACCCACTTGCTGCAGTCTCTCATCTAGTTCATTGGCGACTCGCAAACCATATTCTTCAATAGATTCGTTCGGCCGCTGATCACGGTAGGGATAGCAGGGGCTAATGTGCTCCACGTCCATCAACAGTGGTTGATAGTCATGGCGCCTGGCGAGATTACCCCCCGCTGCCAAAGCGCCCAGAGTATTACCATGATAGCTCTGCCGCCGAGCAATAAACTTCCGTCGCTGGGGCTCGCCTTGCTCCAAACAATACTGGCGTGCCAGCTTCATGGCTGACTCAACGGCTTCGGAGCCACCGGAGACAAAATACACATGTTCAATACCCGGTGGCGCTCGCTGGACAAGAAAGTCAGCCAAGGCTTCTGCAGGTTCCGATGTGAAAAATGCCGAATGGGCAAAGGCAATCTTGTCCAGCTGAGCTTTGATCGCCTGGGTTACTCGAGGATGGGAGTAGCCCAGGCACGACACCGCCGCGCCACCACAAGCATCCAGGTAACGCTTGCCCTTCGTATCGACGACATAAATACCTTCGCCATGGTCGGCGACAGGCAGATCGGCTTGAATTTGGCGGTGCAGTATGTGTGTCTCGCGCTGCATATTCATTCTCGGTTGTGGGCACCGCCAGGGCGCAGCAACTGAACCACTGCAGCCTGCTGACCTGCCATGATCCCTGATGACTGTCCAAGGTCACAATACCTCGTTTTCGCAAAAGTTGTCACTGCACGAAAATCCCAGCATAGCTTCGGCTGCACTCTCTACCAGCTTGACTCAGCGGCAGCGTTTCTGGGTTTGCAGGGCGGTTTATTGACAAGTGGCGCATTTTTTAGCAGGGCATCGCGGCAGCGTTTTGTTATCCTCGCGGCGTAGACCTCAGGCTTGTGGAGAACAGAATGCGATTAACACCCGTAACAAGAGGCGCCTTGGCGCTGAACCAGCAACAAGTGCTGGACGACATTGAACAGGGGCCGCGGGCCAAGAGCCACCCAGGTATTGGCCTTATAGGCCCATTTGGTGTGTGGGTACGAGCGCCCGGTGTGGGTGGCCCCATACAGAAAGTCGGCGAAGCGATTC